>JAHJQZ010000144.1 GCA_018818925.1 Alphaproteobacteria bacterium | reverse complement strand
GTCCCAGGCCACGCTCGCCGCGCTCGGCAACCAGAATTCGGTCTCGGTGCTGCTGGCCTCGGTGCTCAAACTCGGCGACAGGGCGCGCGAACTTCCCGACGCGGTCCAGCGCGCCATCGTCCGCCTGTCCGCCGCCGTCCTGCCGCTCGACGGCGAGGGACCGGACGCCCAGGCCCTGCAACGCGCCATCGTGCGCTCAGGCGCCTTTCTCGAATCGCGACTCGGCGCCGGCGCCGGCAATGCCGCCGTCGAAGGCGACCTCAAGGCTGTGCTTTTGACGCTGCGCCAGGTGCTCGGCTTCTGGCTCGGCCCGGAAGCCAGGCCCTTGGTTCTGGCCGGCAAATCGCCGCCGCCGCCGCAGCCCGGCGTAGCGCCGCGGGCGCCGGCACCGGCACCGTCCCCGGATGCGGTCGACGATCGGCCGATCACCGATATCGGCAAGACGCTTTTATCGCAGACCGACGCGGCGCTGTCGCGGCTGCGCCTCGGACAGATCGCTTCCCTGCCCGACCGGCCCGATGCCGCCCCCGCCGCCCACAAGGACGTTCACCTCGACCTGCCGGTGACGCTGGGCCAGCAGCCCGGCGTCCTGAGCCTTGTCATCAGCCGCGACGACGAGGGCGACACGCCCGATAGGCGCAATCCGGCCTGGCGGGTGCAGTTTTCCATCAATGCCAGCGTCATCGGCGAGGTCGGGGCCGAGGTCGGGCTTTTGGGCGGCCGGACCATTGTCGTCCTGTCGGCGGCCGAACCGGAGACCGTCGAGGCGCTCACGGCCGGTCTTGGTGAATTGGCCGACGGCCTGGCGGCGGGCGGCCTCATGCCCGGGGCGCTGCGGGTGCGGCGCCTGGGCGCGCCGCCGCCTTCCGCTTTTCCGGCCGCCACACAGAAACCCTCGAGCCATTACCTGGACCGCGACACATGAACGACGACAAGCCGAGCCTCAAGGACGTGGCCGTCGCCCTCGCCTACGAAAAGGGCGAGGACGCGGCGCCGCGCGTCGTCGCCAAGGGACGCGGCCTCATCGCCCAGCGCATCGTCGAACTGGCCGGAGAACACGGCGTCGTCATCGACACCAATCCCGAACTTGCCGAGGCGCTGT
The DNA here is from genome assembly GCA_018818925.1 of Alphaproteobacteria bacterium. Lineage (GTDB taxonomy): Bacteria > Pseudomonadota > Alphaproteobacteria > Rhizobiales > Devosiaceae > JAHJQZ01. The sequence continues at coordinate 37,639 of JAHJQZ010000144.1, read as the reverse complement.
CGCGGGTCGAACTCGACGAGCTGATCCCGGTCGAGCTCTACAAGGCCGTCGCCGAGGTCATCGGCTATGTTCTGCGAACGCGCGAGAAGATGCGGTAGCCTCACCTCTCCCCTTGGGGGAGAGGTCGACGCGAAGCGGCGGGTGAGGGGGCCTTGCTGCAAACGCCGCGCAGGCCCCCTCACCCGGTCCTTCGCCATGCGAAGGCCCGACCTCTCCCCCAAAGGGAGAGGTGGAAGAGGCCGGGCGACGGCAGGCGCGCAGCGAGAGTTTTCTCGCCCGCCCCACCCTCAATCCCTCCCCATCAAGAGGAGGGAAGCGCGAGCGGCGAGCGCCGACCGTTACCTCTCCCCTCGGGGGAGAGGTCGACGCGAAGCGGCGGGTGAGGGGGCCTTCCTGCAACCCTGCAAAGGCCCCCTCACCCGGACCTTCGCTGCGCTACAGTCCGAGCTCTCCCCCAAAGGGAGAGGTAAAAGACCTACTCCTCCGGATCCCATTCCGGCCAGGAGGCGATGTGGTTCTCCCATTCGTCCTCCGGCACATCCTTTTCCGCCAGCGTGCGCCCCGACACCGAAATGCCGGCGGCGATCACTGTCTGCGGATCGCCTGAAACGAGCGGATGCCACCAGGCAAGGCCCTTGCCCTCGGCCAGGCGCCGATAGGCGCAAGTGGTCGGGATCCAGCCGATGGATTTGAGGTTGTCGAGATCGAGCTTGATGCAGTCGGGAACCTTGCTCTTGCGGTCTGGATAGTCGGTGCAGCGGCAGCTCGTGCCGTCGAGCAGCCGGCACCTGACGTCCGAAGTCCAGATTTCGCCCGTATCCTCGTCCTCGAGCTTGATCAGGCAGCAGCGCCCGCAGCCGTCGCACAGCGCCTCCCACTCCGCGTCGGTCATCTGATCGAGCCGTTTGTCCTCCCAGAACGCCATTGTGTCCTTCCGCAAAGCGCGCGCCGCGACGCAAGCCTTGCTTTTAGCCGTGGTATTGTGAAATGTCCCTGCCGTCAGGATCGGGATTCAAGCCGGGCGCGTATTCGCAGATGCAGGACCCCTTCTACGCCAAAAAGAAGCAGAAGAAAGGTCGCACGCGCCTGCTCGAGGCGGACGCGCTGATCGATTCCTCGCTTTACGACTTTTTCGCATCGCTTTCGGACAATTACACCTCGGTCCAGGATTTCATGGACCGGTTCCGCGTCACCGGAATCCGGCGCTTTTTCGTCGAGATGGTCTCGGACGGGCTCAGTTTCCTCGCCATCGGCCTCGTGCTGATGACGGCGCTCGCCCTGCCGGCCTTCGACGTGACGGCGAGCGGGGAAATCAACAAGGCCGAGGACTACGCCATCATCTTCCTCGACCGCTATGGCAACGAGATCGGCCGGCGCGGCATCCGCGCCGACGATTCAGTCACCCTCGACCAGATCCCCGAAGTGCTCAAGCAGGCGACGCTCGCCACCGAGGACCAGCATTTCTACGAGCATTTCGGCATCGACATCGCCGGCACGCTGCGCGCCCTCGTCACCAATGCCTCCGGCGATTCCTCGCTGCAGGGCGGTTCCTCGATCACCCAGCAGCTCGCCAAGAACCTGTTCCTTTCCTCCGAGCGCACCATCGAGCGCAAGATCAAGGAGGCGTTCCTGTCGATCTGGCTCGAGACCCACTACACCAAGGACGAGATCCTCAAGCTCTATTTCGACCGCGCCTATATGGGCGGTGGCAATTTCGGCGTGACGGCAGCGGCGGAGTTCTATTTCGGCAAGTCCGTCAAGGACGTGGATCTGGCGGAATCGGCCATGCTGGCCGGACTGTTCAAGGCGCCGACCCGCTACGCGCCGCATGTCGATCTCGCCGCGGCGCGCGGCCGGGCCAATGTCGTTTTGTCGCGCATGGTCGACGCGGGCTATTTCACCGAGGGCCAGGTGGCGGTGGCGCGGCGCAATCCGGCGACGCCCATCGACCAGTCGGCGCAGATCAATTCGCCCAACTATTTCCTCGACTGGGTATTCGAGGAAACCAAGAAGATCGTCGCCGGTCGCGACGATGTCGGGTTCATCGTGCGCACCACCATCGATCCGACGCTGCAATCCTATGCCGAGGAGGCGGTGACCTCGATCATCCGCGAAAACGGCGAGCGCTACGATGTCAGCCAGGCGGCGATGGTGGTAGCCGAACCCAATGGCGCCGTGCGCGCCATGGTCGGCGGGCTCGATTATGGCGAGTCGCAATACAACCGCGCCATCGTCTCGGCGCGCCAGCCCGGCTCGTCGTTCAAGCCCTTCGTTTATGCCACCGCGCTCGAAATGCTCGATCTGACGCCGGATTCGCTGATCACCGACCGGCCGGTCTGCATCGGCAATTGGTGCCCGCAGAATTACGGCCACTCCTATGCCGGCACGGTGACGATCCTTTCCGCCTTTTCGCGGTCGATCAACACGGTGCCGGTAACGCTGTCGACCAAGACCGGGCGCCAGCCCATCGCCGACATGGCGCACCGGCTCGGCATTTCCAACGACTTCCCGGTCACCCGCTCGCTTCCGCTCGGCGTCGTCTCGGTTTCCGTGCTCGACATGACATCGGCCTATTCGTCCTTTGCCAGCGGCGGCTACAAGACGCCTGGCGTCGGCATCATCCGCATCACCACGCTCAGGGGCGAGCCGGTTTTCGAACACGATCTCGGCGCCGCGCGCGAGCGCGTCCTCAGCGAGGACGTCGTGGCCAACATGAACATGATGATGCGCAACGTCGTCACCTCGGGCACCGGCACCCGCGCCAAGGTTGAAGGGGTGCCGGCCGCCGGCAAGACCGGCACGACCTCGTCCTATCGCGATGCCTGGTTCTGCGGCTTCACCGGCAACTACGTCGCCGCCGTGTGGTTCGGCAATGACGACTATCATCCGATGGCGCGCGTCACCGGCGGAGCGCTGCCGGCCATGACCTGGCAGAAGTTCATGGCCTTCGCCCATTCCAATATCGAGATCAAGCCGGTTTTCGGCGTCGACTTTACGCCCGAGCCCTATAAGCCCGTGGTCGAGACGGCCGAGGCCGGCGAGGAGGTCGTGACCCGGCCTCCGACGCTCCAGCCCGACGCGGCCGACAAGCTCGAAGACCTTTCGGCACTGTTCCGGCGCGCCGCCATCGCGGCGAGCGCACAGCCGCAGATGCGCGCCTCCTTTAGCCCGCCAGCGGAGCGCTAGCCCGTGCGCTTCATCGTTTACCTGCTTTATGCGGCCCTGATCGCGCTCGGTCTCGGACTCGGCCTGTCCTATTATGCCCTGACCGACGGACGGCTCGTCGGCGCAAGGCAGATCGGTCCCTGGCTGGCCTGGCCCGAAACCGGCGGACCCCATCCCGACCCCTATACGCGCGCCTATCTGGCGCGACATGGCGCGTTGCAGCTCGGCTCGAGCGAGGGCCTCAGGTTCGTCGCCGAAACCGACAGCGACGGTCAGCCGCTCGATGCCGCCTGCACCTATCTCGTCGACGGCAAGACGCCGACGGCGACGTTGTGGACGCTTAGCGCCGTCGATCCCGACGGCCGCAACATCGCCGTGTCGGCTTCCCTGCCCTATCTCGACAGCTATCACCTGACCCGCGCCGCCGACGGTTCCGCCATGATCGCAATCGGTCCGAACCTTGTGCCCGGCGACTGGCTCGAGATCGCCGGCACCGGCGCCTTCCGTCTGGTTCTGCGGCTCTACGACACGCCGATCGCCGGCGGGCGAGACTGGTCGTCGAGCGAAATGCCCTCGATCACAAGGGGGAGATGCGCATGACGCGGTTCGTGCTGTGGACGCTGGGCGGCGTGTTTCTCGGGCTGATCATCCACCTGATCGTCATTCTCAACCTGCCGCGCCTCGCCAACAACGACCTGTGGAACCGCATGGCGGCGATTGCCGAACCGGGAGAGATCGCCCTGCTCGATGCCCCGGCCATCGGCGAAGGCAACCCTCTGGAGCTCGACCCGGCCCTTGCCGTGGCCGTGTGCCGGCTCGATCTCGACGACGGGCCTGGCATCGTCTCCGGGCGCCTGCCCGACGATTTCTGGTCGGTTTCGGTGTTCAACACCGATGGCATCGCCTTTTTCAGCACCACGCACCGGGCGGCGACGGCGAACCGGCTCAATCTCGGCATCTTCAATCCGGCGCAGACGCGGCTATTGGCCGAGCGCGACATCGCCGAGCAAAGCGATTTCCTTCTGGTCGAAAGCCCCGGCAACCAGGTGTTCGCGACGGTCCGGCTGGCGCCGCCGCACCGCGCCATGCTCGAAAGCTATCGCAAGAGGCTGGCCGAACTCGATTGCTCCAACCTTCCGGCGCTGCCGGTCGTGGCAAACGAACCACCGCCGGCCGAAGGCGGAGCGCCGGTCCCGGCTCCGCCCCGTCAGCCGCAATAGGCGCCGCGGCCGGCGGCCTCGACGCCGACGGCCAGCCGGCTCAGCCCGGCATCGACGTCGCGTGCGGCCTCGTCGGGCGTCTCGATCAGCAGGCGCTTGAGGGCGTAGGAATAGGATTGGTAGCGATAGTCGAGCGCCGCCGCCAGGATCAGCGCGACATTGGCGTTCTCGATCAGGCGCATGTCGAGCTGGCCCGCCGTTTCCGCATCGAGTTCGGGCAGGCCCCTGGCGGCGGTCCGGCGCTGGTCGTCGAGCCTTTCGACGGCGCAGACGGCGGCGAAGGCGTCGGGCAGCATCGCCAGATCGGCCTCGATATGGCTGGTCATCGCCGTATAGCGCCCGCGCGTCGACTTGAACCCGGCATGGCGCAGGTACTTGTAGTACTTGTCGGTCGCCTCGAAGGCCTTGCCGGACTTGAGATCGACCGGATTGACGCGGGACTTGCCGAAGGGCGACCACTCATAGGCGTGTGGCGCCGAAAAGAAGCGCCAGAGCCGGTCGTACATCGCTTGCTCGACATCGGTCAGCGGCAGGCGCGACAGCTCGGCTCGGCCGCCGGCCATCAAGTGCCGGTCGACGTCGTCGAAGACATAGCGGGCGACGTAGTCGCGATTCTGACGGCCGAGATCGCCGGCGCGTTGCGAACAGGCCACAAGCCCCAGCGCCAACACGATGACAAGTGCGAAGCCGACAGCGCGCGGCGGGCGGGCGCGAGGTCTTGGGTTTTCAGCTGCCGTTTTCGCGCTGCTTTCGTGCATCGGTCGGCGACTCGTCATCGGGGCTCTGCCGCTGATAGCGCACACCGGTGAACAGCACCAGTTCGGCGTCCTCTTCACGCTCGGGATGTTCGGATTCGGGGCGTTTTTTCCGTGCAAACGGCAGCAATTTGCTCATGCTCCACCTCGCTCGCACCGGCTGACAACTCCATCCTGGCGCCGGCGCCGGCGATCGTGGCAATTCGCTGCCTGCGCACAGGTTTCTCGCACTAGAGGAGGGGTTGGTTAACAGTCTGCTAACGAATTGCCGAAATGATCGTCGCGCGTTCACCTTTTCTTAATCAGCGAGTCGGCCATGATCGGCTTTCAGCCCTACGAAACCTTCCAGCTCCTGGTCGAAACCGGCGGCATAGACCGAGCCAATACCCTGCTGATCGCGGCCTGCGACGCATTCGCGCATCGGCGCAAGCCGCCACAATCCGAAATCGCCCAGTTCGAAGCGCTGGCCAGTCGGCTGTTCCGCACCGCCACGCCGGATGCGCGGCAAAAGGCGGCCGAAGCGCTGGCGGCTTCCGACACATTGTCGCCCATCCTGCAGAAACTGGTCATGGAACATCTCGGCGACGGGTTGCCGGGTTTTGTGGCGGCGGCCCGCGGCCTGTCGGACGAAGCGCTCGCCGAACTCATCGACGGCGGCGATGTCGATCTGTGCTCGGCCGTCGCGGCACGTCACGATCTCAACGCCCCGATCCTGACCAGGCTGTTCCAGATGAATTCCCGCCGCGTCTATCGCGCGCTGGCGGCCAATCGCAACATCGTGCCGCGCGGCGCCTTCCTCGGCGCCTATGCCCGCTCGGCGCAGATGGACCATGAAATCGCCCGGCTGCTCGCCAATCGCGACGATTTCGACACTGCCCTTCTCGCCCCGGCCTTTTTCGACCTGCCCGAGACCGAGCGGCTGATGGTCATTCATGCCTTCGACGCCCGCAAGACGCCGGAAGCGCCGATCAAGAAGACCATCGAGCAGATTTCGGTGGCGACCAAGGACCTGACCCGCGCCCTGATGAAGCTTTATACCGAGAACCGGCGGCCCGAGGTCACGCGCCTTTTGAGCCAGATCACCGGCCTTGACGAGGTGCGCTGCGGCCAGATCGCCCACGACACGTCGGGGGCGGCGCTCTTTGTGGTGCTCAGGGCCTTTTCCTGCACCGCCTATGACGGGCTCAAGGTGCTGATCCACGCCACCAGCCACGACCGCGACCGCTCGCAGGCCTTGAGCGAATTCGCCAAGCTGTTCCAGGACATCAGCCCGGACGCGATGGCCTATCTGCTCAGCGCCTGGCGTGGCGAGGTCGACCTGATGGATCTGGGCAAGCCCGAATACCAGCGCACCGCCGAGCCGGCCCGGCGCCGGGCGGACGTGACCCGCGATACGACGATCTCGGACCCGGCCATCGCCCGGGCCGTGGCGGCGATCAAGCTGAGCGGCCTGCGCCAGGCGAGCTGAGGGCGTTCCATGTTTTTGAAGGCAGCGGGTGCTTCCTTCACCTCTCCCTTGGGGGAGAGGTCGACGCGAAGCGGCGGGTGAGGGGGCCTTTCTGCAAACTCCGCGAAGGCCCCCTCACCCGGACCTCCGCTTTGCTGCGGCCCGACCTCTCCCCCAAGGGAGAGGTGAAAGACGCCAAACAGCCTGTTTCCGTTAAAACATGTAAGTGCCTGGGGGCATTGCTTTTCGCCGTCATTGCCAGCGCCTGAAAGGCGCGTGGCAATTCAGAGGGCCACAAGCACCGGCGCAGCCCCCCACCCAGGCTCACGACGAATTGGCTGAAGCCAAGTCCTGTTCGCCAACCCTGCCCACAAGGGGGAGGGAAGCTGGTGGTCAAAACCTGACACTTGGTACCCATCATGATCGACGGCCAAACGACCGGGACGGGGTGGGATGCGGACTGGCAGCTTTGGCGGCGGCAAGCGCGATAAGCAGACATTTGGACAGTGAAGCCGCTCAACCGGTTTGCGCTCCATGCCTGCCGTAGCGGTTGGGCCGTGTCTTCGGGATAAAGCTCCGCCTCCCTAGGTTAGCAGACCTCACGTGACAAAATGGTTCGAAACATAGAGATCCTTAAGCAACGTATCAAGCAGACAGAGACCAAGTGTCCATTTTGACAAAGTCGTCAGCTAGTCGGATACTTAGTGTTGGTTCACTTGTGTCCTTCTTCACATACGACTCATCTACGATGGACTTGAATTGAATGCCGCTCAATTTGAGCGCTTCACTCAATGCCTGAAACTGGGGATTAGTGAGGTTCGGAGATGTGACTGTAACCTTCGAATCTGGCTCGAAACTCATGTCCATCCCAGTCCCATTAATGACCGTCCACCCCGCTTGATGAAACACGGAAGACAGCTGGTTGTGTAACTTGCTAAGGCTGGCTGATCCCATCTCACGAAAAATCGACACCTGCCCGATGGCCGACCGCAAAACATTGATCATAGCTAGTTGTTGGTGCTGAGGTATGGTCACGGGCTCAAGCTCAGCTATTCTCAGTTCGAGAGCCTCGATTCGCTGTCTGGCCTCATCTGGTGAAGCGCCTGAGAGCTTTTCTTTGTAATCCAGAAGTTGATCATCTCTCAAGGATATCCGTTCGCGCAATGCGGACTCGGTGGCGGCGCCCATCCCTTTGATTACAAACCAAATTGCTGTCCCTGCGAAGAAGAGTCCAACAATGAATGTGAAAGGAGCACCGCCGATCACTTTCCATTCTTGCCCCAAATATTGGAAAAACTCGACCACATCCGGCTCCGCATTGGATTGAAGTGAATTCGAACGAAATCGTGATTCAAAAATTATACCAGTAGCCGCTCTCCAGCGATGAGCCAACTGGTTCAGCAAAGCCAGTCCCTCGAAGGTAGCGGCTATCAGACTTCAGCCATACTCCTCACACCTAAGACGAAGGGCTTCGCACGAAGAAAGTCTGCTTTCGGGAGGCGATTCTGGACTTTGGAATGCCTTAAACGAGGTCGGGAGCCGACGCCTTCCCAACGGTACCAAGTGTGAGATTTTGACCAATAGAGCATTGTGCGCAAAGTCAGGAACCGGATTCGCGCATTTCGATCCGTCGTATAGCTGGCTTCCCTCCCCTTGATGGGGAGGGATTGAGGGTGGGGTGGGGCCACAAGCACCGGCGCAGCCCCCACCCAGGCGCACGACGAACTTGGCTGAAGCCAAGTCCTGTTCGCCAACCCTGCCCACAAGGGAGAGGAAAGCGAGCCACCTGTTTGCGTCAAGACGTGAAATAGTCCAGGGGCATTACTTTTCGCCGTCATTGCGAGCGCCTGAAAGGCGCGTGGCAATCCAGGGGGCTGCAAGCACCGACGCCCGAAGCCTTCTGGATTGCTTCGTCGCGTTGCGCCTCGCAATGACGCCGAAAGCTTGATCGGACACCTGCCCTACTCGGTACCGCCCCGAGCCTTGCCGTCCGAAACCACGTCGATTCCCGGATTGTCGGAACGCGTTTCGAGCCCGAGCAGCCAGAAGTCGCTGTCGAAGCGTGCCTCGCGTTCCATGCGATCGCGCGCCGCTTCCGGCGCGGCCCGCGTCAGCCGCCGCTCGAACAGCCGGTCATGCGACTTTTCTTCGTAATAGGGCGCCGGAGCCGGGGCGAACAGGGTCACCGTGCCATCGAGGTGATCGAGCTCGATCCAGACCTGTCCGGCGACCGGGTCGCCCTTGCGAACGACGACGGCGCGGTCGCCGATATCGTTATGCCGCCGGACAAAGGCGGCGCACCACAGGTCGGATCGCAGCTGGGGCATGGGCTCGTTCGAAAAGGACGGATCAGTTGAAGGCGCCGGCGGCCATCAAGACATCGACCAGATCGGGCGTCAACTCGCCGGTGACGCGGAAATTGTTGTAGTTCTCGAATTCGCGGATGGCCCGGGCCGTTTCGGCGTCGAAGCTGCCGCTGATCTCGGCATGCAGAAACCCGAGCCGGCTCAATCCGGTCTGGACCATGCGGACCAGTTCGGCGTCGTAGGTCGGCGTGCGGGTGACGGCGACGTCCGGTGCCGGCGTCGCGGGAGGCGCTGCCGCGACCACGACCGGTTCGGCGGCGGCGGCGGCGGCGATGCGGCCGATCGGATCGTCGGCGACCGGGACCGCGGGCGACGCCACGACCACGGGTTCCGGCTCGGATCGCGGCACGGGCTGCGTAATGTTCCGCGGCGCAAAGGTCTTGGCCGCCGCGATCACCTCCGGCGTCACGGCGCCGACCGGCGTCAGGCCGGCCTCGCCCTCGAAGCGACGGATGGCGTCGGCGGTCTTGGGCCCGTAATAGCCGTCGATTTTGCCGGCGAAAAAGCCGAGCGCGGACAGGCGCGCCTGCAATTCGGCGACATCCTTGTTGCCGACGCTGCCGGGCATGGAGACTTGTGCCGGCGCCGCAATTGTCTCGACGACGCGTTCGATGGGTCGGGACACCGGCATCGGGATGGGCTGAGCGGCGCTCACGGCCGAATGCGCCGGTTCCGGCCGGGCGATGCTGGCGGTTTCTATGAACAGGGGCGCCGGATGCGGTGCCGTCTGCAGGAACAAGGCATTGATCGCGCCCATGCCGATGCCGAACGACAGCATGAGCGCCATGCCCGAACTCAGGGGATGGCGGAAGGCCCAGACGAAGCCGTGCCCGACCAGGCGGCCGCAGAACGTCAGCGCGGCATTGCCGGCGGCGCCGGCCCAGTTGACGTTGGTCGCGGCGCTGGTCATAGGGCGGCACTCCGTCGCGCGGATTGCGGGAAATGGCTGTCGGTCCGCGCTTCGGACAGCGCCGTGACCACCGGTTTCGGCGGTTGCGCGGCGACCGGGCCGGAAATGGGCATGAGCACCGTCATGATGGTGCCCTTGCCGGGGCGCGAGCTCACCTCGAGCCGGCCCTCGTGCAGATCGATCAGTCCCTTGACGATCGACAGGCCGAGGCCCGAGCCCTCGAACTTGCGGTTGAGGCCGCCATTGGCCTGGAAGAAGGGCTCGCCGAGGCGGGCGATCACGTCCGGCGCCATGCCGATGCCCTTGTCCGTTACCGTCAGCGCCACATGGCGGCCACGTCGCTCGAGACCGACATGCACCTCCTCGCCGGGATTGGAGAACTTGATGGCGTTGGACAAAAGATTGATCGCGACCTGGCGATAGGCGCGCTCGTCGCCGCGAATGCGCGGCAGGTTCGGGCCGATATCGACGCTGATGCCGATGCGGCGGGTCCGCGCCATCGGTTCGAGCATGGCGATGCTCGGCCCCAGAAGCGATTCGGGCGCGAATTCGTCGATCTGGACCTCGAACTTGCCGGCCTCGATCTTGGACATGTCGAGCAGCATGTTGACCGTGTCGAGCAGGTGCATGCCGGACTTGTGGATGAGGTCGGCATATTCGCGCTGCGCTTCCTTGGTGTTGCCGCCGAGACCGTTGCGCATCATGTCCGAGAACCCGACAATGGCGTTGAGCGGCGTGCGCAATTCGTGGCCGATGGTGGCGAGAAACCGCGACTTGGCCTCGGAGGCTTCCTGGGCCGCGAGGCGGGCGCGGTTCATTTCCTCGCGCTGGGCGACGCGCTCCGAAATGTCGCGCAGCAACAGCATCACTTCGCGCGGTTCGTCGCCTTTGCCCGACGCCTTGACCGGCGAGAAGCCGCATTCGAGCCAGACAAAGCTCGGCAGCGCCGTCGAACCGGCGTCGTCCTTGCGCATCCGCGTCTCTATGGTGCCCGGCCTGCCGGCCCGGGCGGCATCGGACAAGGCGGTCAGGAAGGCGGGACGATCCTGGACGTGCACGCGTTCGCCGAGTCCGCTGCCGCCCAGTTCGAAGCTCCGGCAGCCGAAAAGGGTTTCGGCCGAACGCGAGGCAAAAAGGGTCTGGCCCTCGGGCGAGAGGCGCATGACGACGTAGCGGAAACTGTCGATGAGCTCGCGAAACGTGTCGGTCTGGGCCTTTTCGGCCTGTTCGATCATGGCGCCGAGCCTGAGGGCGGTGATGGCGACGATCAGGGCGCACACCAAATAGGTAGCGACCGAAGCGATGAGGCCGGCCTCGAGCTGGGCTTGCGGCATGTCGCCGAACAGGGCGCGCGAAGCCGCCGAAACGGCGAGCGCCGATACCAAAAGGATCCAGCCAAGCCGCTGGGCGCGACGGTCGCCGAGCAGCGCCGCGAGCACCGGCACGAGCGTCGCCGTGGCCAGGCCGAAATCGGCGAGCGCCGGGTTGAGCACGGCATGGGCGGCGCCGATCAGCGCCATGCCCGACAAAAGGATCGGCAGGGCTTTGGGACCGCCGGGCCGCTCGCTGGCGACCATGACGGCAAAGCCGGTGGCCAGGGCCGCGATGGCCGTGGCGAAGGGGATGTACTGGCCCGAGGGCAGGATAAAGAGCGCCGGCAGGACCGCGGCGATGGCGATCGCGGCGAGGAGCCGCGCGATTGCCGCCAAAGTCCGTTGACGCAGGGGCTCGACAGCGTCGCCGGCCGCTTTTCTGGCGGCAGTGCTGTGCTCGGAACCGTGCTCGGCCATCTCAAACATACGCAACTCGACTTGCCGGCAGGTACGCGCCGGATTTGCCGGTGACCTTTCCACCGGAACATAAAAACAGGCTTAAGCGCTGGTGTCGACAACGCGGTTCCATGGCGTTATTGCCTTGTCGCGGCGGTTGTTTCTCCGGCTAGCGTAAACAATTCATTGCGGCCGACCCGATCCGCGGGCGGCATTGCAGCCCGTTTTCGCACAGGTTCGGCCGGCGCCGCGCCGTCCGGTGGACTTTGCCTAAAATTTTACCGATCGGTCTCATGCGCACTTAAAGCGAAGCGGTCCAGACTGCGCCGCACTCGGCAATTGCGACCAAGGGGCAAAGCGGACCGGCATGACCTTCATCCTTAGATCGGTGTTCTGGCTCGGGCTGGCGCTGTTCGTCATCCAGCCCCATGGCGTCGATTTCGACCGCTCGGCGCGCGCGCTCGGCACGGCCGCGATCGAGACCGGCCGTGTCGCCGCGCTCGACACTCTCGCAGAGGTTCGCTGCGACAGTTTCGAATGCGCCGGCGCCCGGCTGATCGCGCAATCGGCGCTGACCCAGCCGGCCGCGATCCTAACGCCGGAACGCGATGCGCCCTACCCGGCCGCGCCGCTCGCCCGGCCGCGCCTGTGATTACCCCCGAGGCCCATTCCCCCAAGTGACGCTCCGGCCCCGGGGCTTTTGGAACCGCAGGCGAGCATCATCCGCCTGCGGTTCTTTTTTGCCGAAGGATTGGAATTGCCGCCGCCGCGCGCTATCTAGGCCGGCATGACCGACCTGCCCGCCTTTTCCGAGATCGCCGACAACCTGTCGTTCCTCGACGACTGGGAAGACCGCTACAGATATTTGATCGAGCTCGGCCAGATGCTGCCGCCCCTTTCCGAGGACCGGCGCACCGCCGACACGAAGGTGACGGGCTGCGTCTCGCAGGTCTGGCTGGTGGCGACCGGCATCGACGGCACGCCGCCGCGCGTCCACTTCGCCGGCGATTCCGACGCCATGATCGTCAAGGGGCTGGTGGCCGTGCTTTTGGCGCTCTATTCCGGCCGCCCCGCCGCCGAAATCGCCGGCACCGACGCCATCGCCGTCCTCGACGAGCTTGGCCTTCGCGAGCACCTGACGGCCCAGCGCTCGAACGGATTGCAGGCGATGGTCAAGCGCATGCGCGCCGAAGCCGCCGCCCTCGCCTGAAGCATGTTCAGGAAAAGTGGATACCACTTTTCCGGTTCGAACATGCGACCACTAAAGACTCAGGTCGGCGTTTTGATGCAATCAAAACGCTGACTTGACCCGCGACGGCACCCCCTACCGGCCCTGCCGCCGGCGACTCGCTGCCGCTACTCGAATCGTGTCGGCCCAAAGCTCTCGTCGCGCCAGTCGTGATGCCGCGAGGTCGGCCATCCCGTCGCCTCAGGCATCAGTCCGAGCGCCTCGGCCAGCCGGTCGAGCCCGATGCGCAGCACCAGCTTGGCGCTGCGTCGCGGCCAGCCGCGCTCGGTTTCGATGGCCTGCAGGCCCTTTTCGAAGACGCAGACGTCGAAGATCACTTCGGCGCAGTCGCGCGGCAGGTCGCGGAACAGGCGGGCGAGCGCCTTGCGCGCCTCGGCCGCCATGTCGGCTAGGTCGGCGCCGGCCGCGCCGCCGCGCCGCCCGCCGATCTGGGCCGGATCGTAGGACATGGTAACGCGCTGCCGCAATTGCGCCCGCGCCCCCCACATCGCGACCTTCCGGCCCGCCTCGAGCTGATGCGGTTGAAGAAAGCCCCCTGCGGCCGGCCGCGCCAGCTTTTCGAGCACGTCATGGGCGAGATCGCGCGTCGTGCCCTCGGGTCCGGGGGCGATCAGCCGGTGTTGCGCCGCGAAGTCGGCTGGCGCCGACAGACGGCGGCGCAGCCAGGCGGTGGTCTCGGCGGTTGGCCGGCAGGCATTGTTTTCGATCCGGACCAGGCCATCGGCCGCAAGGGTGCGGACGGTGTCGAGCGCCAGGCTCTTCTGGCCGCCGCCCTCTCCGGCCACATAGGCATCCGCCGAGCGCGTCGCGCTGCCGGCGCGAACCAGCGCCGCAACGAAGCGCCGCGTCGCGGCGTCCGATTTCCGCGCGAGGGCGGCTTTCGCGTCTTGGGCACTAGCGGACATGGCACGCGCCCGTCTCGCCGCTGCAAGGGGCCGTCGCGGACGCCAGCAGGCTGCACTCGATCGCGCTGACCTCGGCGTCGAAGGCGCGGTCGTCGCGCTCGTCCTCGATGCGGCCGCAGGCATGGGCGACCGTGGTGCGGTCGCGACCGAAATAGCGCCCGACCTCGGTCATGGTGCAACCGAAAAGGGTGTGCATCAGGTACATGGCAAGCTGGCGCGCCCGCGCGATCGGGGCGCGGCAGCGCGAAGGGTGCAGCATCAGCGCCGTCGAAACGCCGTTGCGCGCCGAAACCAGCGCCAGCACGCGGTCGGCAGCCCGATCGGCAGCCTGATTGGTGGGCGGCAAATGGCGAAGACCGCGGATAGGGTCAAGGGCCTCGGCACCGGCAACCTCCGAGGCTTGTATCAGGCGAGTCATCTGGAACCTCCGCAACTAGGAATACTTTCCTATATCGCGGCAGGCTATAAGGGGGATAACTCATCGGGCAAGAGCGCAGGTCCGGGGTCTCCGGCTCGGCACGGGTGGAACCCGCATGTGCGCACCCCAAAGCAAAGGGGCGGGAAAAACCCGCCCCATGCTGTTGTGCGATTGGTCTCGCGTTGCGGTTCGCCGGAGCATGCTCGGTGGCGGCGTTCGCCGCTTTCCCGGTTTGGACATGCGACCAACCAAAGACCTGGCGCGGCGTGCGAAATACGGGATACCGGCTTTCGCGACAAGCGCCGCGACCTCGTGAAAACAGAGCACGTGATCCGATTGGGGCAAAACGCGTTTTGCCTGAGGTCAGGCGTTTTGAATCCGTCAAAACGCCAGATGTCCTAACCGGCCTTGCGGCCGAGTCCATTGTCCTTGGCCAGGCGCGAACGGGTTTCCGAGTAGCTCGGCGCCACCATCGGGTAGTCGGCCGCAAGGCCCCATTTCTCGCGATATTCCTCGGGCGTCAGATTGTAATGCGTCCTCAGGTGACGCTTGAGAGATTTGAACTTCTTCCCGTCTTCGAGACAAATGATGTAATCGTTTGCCACGGACTTGCGCACCGGAACCGCGGGGCGGAGTTCCTCGGCCGGCGGCGGCACTTCATTGCCACGCAGGCCTTTGAGCGCAGTATGCACGTCGAAGATCACTTTGGGCAGGTCGGACGGGCTGATCGCGTTATGGCTGACATAGGCACACACGATCTCGGTGGAGAGTTCGACGAGGTCGACTTCAGGCGCAGTCGCGGAAGCAGACTGGTCGTTCATGGGTCATCCTTTGCTTTTCTTGCTTTTGTTCATTCTATTCATGAACTGTACGTCGTTTAGCGTATTCGTTAGTGGATTGCAACTTTCAGACGACAAGGAATCGATTAAATTGATTAGCACAAGAAATCTGCATCATTCGATATCCTTGGCGTCGAGCTCGATCGGCTTGGTTATGTCGGCCGGCCGGTATCCGGTCAGGAACGACGCCCGTGCCAGAAGATGCGCCGATACCGGCGTCGTCAGCAGCACGAAGACGAAACCGATCGCCGCGCGAAGAATGACCGATCCGTCGAAAGCAACCACGGCGATCGACAAGAACATCAGTCCGGTCGCCATGGCGCCGGCCTTTGAGGCCGCGTGCATGCGCGTGTAGAGATCGGGCAGGCGGATGAGGCCGATGGCGGCCGTCAGGGCGAAGCCGCCGCCGAGCAGCATGGCGATGCCGGCGACATATTGCAGCACATCAACCATCGCTCGCCACCCTTTTGCTTCCGGCGTCCGCCGGCCTGCCGCGATGAAGGATGTAGCGGGCGAAGGCGACGGTCGACAGGAAGCCGACCAGCCCCAGGGCGATGGCGATGTCGAGATAGAGCGAGAACCCCGTCTTGATGGCGATGACGGCGATAAAACCGATGCCGACCGAGACCAGCATGTCGAGCGCGAGCACGCGGTCGCCGAGTTCGGGCCCGATCACGACCCTTATGGCGGTCAGGACGAAGGCGATGGACAAAACGACCAGCGTGATCGCGATGGCCCAGTCGAGAAAGGCCGCGCCGCTCATTCGAACACCTCCATGATCTTGGCCTCGAAGCCGCCGGCGATGTCGGCGATCAGCTTGTCCCGGTCCGGCACCGACAGGGCGTGGACGTAGAGCACCCGTCTGTCGTTGGAGACATCGACGCTCAGCGTGCCGGGCGTCAGCGTGATCAAATTGGCCAGAAGGGTGATCTCCGCATCGGTCCGAACGCGCAGCGGAAAGGCGATGATCGCCGGCTTGAGGCGCTTGGACAGGTCGGGGGAGAGCACCAGCAGCGCCACCGTCACGGCGCTGCGCGACAGTTCGAAAAGGAACAGGCCGGCAAGCGAAAAGGCCTTGCCGAACTTGACGAACAGCGTCGGCCGGACGATGCGCTCGCGCATCAGCAACAGGGCGATCACGCCGACGGCGCCACCGAGCACGAGATTGCCGAAGGTGAAGGCGCCGGTAACGGCCGCCCACATCAGCGCCAGGACAAGGGCGGCGAGTACGAAGATCATCGTGGCGTCTCCTCGCTCGCCATCGCCGCGCCGCCCTGTGCTGCGTCATTTGCGGGCGCGAGCCCGGTCGCGGCGACATAGGGCACCGGATCGACAAGGCCCGTCGCGGCCAGCCGTCCGGCTTCGAACACCGGATTGGGCCAGAGGCCGAGCAGGACAATCGCCAAAACGAGAGCGCCGGTTGGCACGGCGGCAAAGCCCCGATAGGTGGGCGAAAGCGGCCTGAGCCTGTCGTTGGGCTGCTCCGAATGGGTTCCGGCGCGGCCCTGGCGCCAGAAGATATGGGCCCAGAGCCGCGAGCCGGCGATCGAGGTCAGGATCGAGTTGATCAGCACGGCGGCGAGCACCCAGTATTGGCCGGAAGCGACGCTGCCCTCGACCAAAAGCAGCTTGGGCCAGAAGGCAAGGCTCGGCGGCAGGCCGGCGGCCGCGAAGACCAGGACGAGAAAGGCGATGGAAAGCGGCGAATTGACGGCATAGAGCCCGCCCATCTGCCGCGTGTCCATTTCGCCGGTCACGCGCTCGACCAGACCGGCGACGAGATAGAAGGCCGTCATGACCAGCATGGAATTGAAGGCGTAGATCGCGCCGCCCTGGATGCCGGTCGGCGTACCGATGGCGAGACCGGCAAGGATGGCGCCGATGCCGCCGATGACGAAAAAGCCGAGCGCCCGCCTGAGATTGGTCTGGGCCAGCGCCCCGAGTGGCGCGATGATAAGGGTCGTAGTTGCAACCACGACCAGAACCGGCCCGAGCCAGTCGCGCGTGCCGGGCATCAACGCCACGAGGATGCGCAAAAGCGTATAGGCGCCGACCTTGGTCAGAAGGCCGGCGAACAGCGCCGACACGCCGGGATCGGGCGCATGATAGGAGGCCGGCAGCCAGGCATTGACCGGGAAGGCCGCCGCCTTCATGCCAAAGGCGAGCAGCATGAGCGAGGCTATGGCCGCCATCGGCACTTTCGGCGCCACGGCGGCGGCGGTGACGATGTCGGCCATGTTGAGCGTGCCGACAAGGCCGTAAAGATAGCCGAGCGCGACCAGAAAGAAGGTCGTGGCGAGAAAATTGAGAAACCCGTACTTGACCGCCGCGTCGAGCTGGATCTTGCGCCCGCCCATGATCATCAGGCCGAACGAGGCGATGAGCATCACCTCGAACCAGACATAAAGATTGAAGATGTCGCCGGTGAGGAACGCGCCGCTGACGCCGGCCAGCATCAAAAGCACCAGGGCGTGGAAGCCGTGGCGCACCTCGCGCAGCTGCAATTCGGCCTGGGTGTAGAACAAGACGACCAGCGTCGCGACCGCCGCCGCCAGCGCGAAGCCGGCGCTCAGGACGTCGGCGGTAAAAGCGATGCCGAAGGGCGGCAGCCACTTGCCCATGGTCATCGACACCGGCCCGTCGAGCGTGCGCATGAGCAGGGCGATGTCGGAGGCAATGACGCCGATGGTGACGAGAATGGCAAGGCCCGCCTGCCCGATGCGCGACTTGCGCATGATCAGGAGCAGCGCGCCGCCGATCAGGCACAGAACCACCGGCAGGATGACGACCCAGTCGGCCATCGCCGTTGCGTGCTCGATCATCGCCGCGGGCAGCGCGCCGGGATCGGGTGCTTGTGTTTGTGAAGCCATGCCGCCCCGCTCAATAGGTCGTTGGCGGTGGCGGAGCCTTTTCAGGCTCCGTCAACCGCATGGTGTCGGTATTGTCCGCGTCGAGCTCCTGATAGGCGCGATAGCCGAGCACGAGCAGAAAGGTGAACATGGCAAATCCGATGACGATGGCCGTCAGGATCAAGGCCTGGGGCAGCGGATTGGCATAGGGCGCCACAAGGCGTTCGCCGCTTTCAGCCGTGACGATGGGCGGCGCCTCGCGCGTCAGCCGGCCGGCGGTGAAGATCAAAAGGTTGACGGCATTGCCGAGCACGGCGACGCCGAGCAGCATGCGGATGACCGCCTTGGAAAGGATCAGGTAGACGGCCGTGGCGAAAAAGACGCCGATCAGGAGCGCATAGGCGGTCTCGATCATTGCTCGGGCTCCTCGAGTGCCAGCGCTACCGCCGAGATCGTGCCGAAAACGACGAGGTAGACGCCGATGTCGAAGATCATCGGGGTCGACAGCACCACCTCGCTATCGGCGAATTCGAAGGCGAGCCATTGGCTGGTCATGAACGGCACGTCGAAAAAGGCCGACACAAGGCCCGAGGCGCCGGCCAGCACGACGCCGACCCCGGCGATGGAAAGCGGGTCGAGCCTGATGGCCCGCCGGACTTCGGTAACGCTGGCGCCGATGCCGTATATGGCCACCGCCGAGGCGGCGATGAGGCCGCCGATGAAGCCGCCGCCCGGCTCGTTATGGCCGCGCAAGAGAACGAAGATCGAAAAGACCAGCATGATCGCCGCAAGGGTCGGCGCGATGGTGCGGAAGATGACCGTGTTCATGCGCCGGCCCTTTCCGCCGTGTCGGCCGCCTCGTGCTTTTTCGCCCCGATACCGAGCTTCGGCCCGCCGCCGCGCATGCGAATGAGGGCGAAAATGGCGATGCCGGCGGTCATGACCACCGAAATCTCGCCGAGCGTATCAAGGCCGCGATAGTCCACGAGAATGACGTTGACGACGTTGTGACCGTGGGCGATGGGCACGCTGGTCGCCGCGAACAGCTCGGAAAGCCGCATGTCGAGCGGGGTTTGCAGCACCACAAGCAGCAGCGCGCTCACGGCGACGCCGCAGATCAGGGCCAGCCCGCCGTCGCGGAAGACTTCCGGAAGGACGCGCCGGTCGTGCCGGTCGAGATAGAGCCGTGTCATGACAAGGGTCAGGATGACGACGGACAGGATTTCGACCATGAACTGGGTGAAGCTCAGGTCCGGCGCCCCGAACAGCATGAAGATGAGCGCCACCGCAAAGCCCTGGATACCGAGCGAGACGATGGCGACGAGCCGCGTGCGCGCCACGAGCACCGCCAAAAGGCCGATCAGGGCGATGGCGATGGTGGCGTATTCGTAGCTGGTCAGGTCCGGCCAGGCGACGATTTCGGGCCAGGCGCCGGCGGCAAGGATCGGTGCGCCGATGGCGGCGGCGAAGGCGATAAAGACGACGATCAGGTAGAGTTCGAGTCGTCCGTGATGCAGGAACCGTGTCAGCCCGTGGGCGCCGAGGACGAGACCGGACATCAGCGCGTCGAAAATCCGGTCAAAGCTCCAGCCCGTCGCCTCGAGCAGCGCCTTGAGCGCCAGCCTTATGTCCTTGAGCCTTCGGAACAGCACATAGCCGAGCGCCCATGTGGCGACCGACACATAGATCGGCAATTGCAGGAAATCCGGGATCGGCTTGAGATGCGGATGCACCTCGTGGCTGGCGATCGCGCTCGCCGCCGGCGCGAGGATGTTTTCGCCGGTCCAGCCGGTGAGGGTGCCCCCGACCAGTGCCAGAAAACCGAGCAGAATCGGGCCGGCATACATGGCGAGCGGGCCTTCATGGGCGTTTTTGGGCGTATCGGTCGTGCCGCCGAAAAACGGCATGACGGCGATGGCGATCCCCACCGCCATCATCATCGCGTTGCCGGCGAAGACGACGGTCATGACCACATAGCCCCAGACATCGCCCATTTGAGCGAAGGCCAGATACATTTCCTCCTTGGCGAGGAAACCGAGGGTCAGCGGCAGGCCGGCCATGGACAGCCCGCCCAGAACCGCCGCGACGAAGGTCAGCGGCATCGCCTTCCTGAGCCCGCCCAGGTCGGTGATCTCGCGCGTGCCCGTGCCGTGGTCGATGAGGCCGGCGACGAGGAACAGCCCGCCCTTGTAGGCGGCGTGGGCAACGAGATAAAGGCAGGCGCCGGCAATCGCCGCTTCCGTCCCCTGCCCGGTCAGCAGGACCAAAAGGCCGAGCGAGGCGACCGTCGTCTGTGCCAGCATCTGCTTGAGGTCGGTCTGCCGCAAGGCGAGCGTCGCGCCCCAGATCAGCGTGATGCCGCCGAACACGGTGAGGAGCACCTGCCAGAGCAGGGCGTCCTCGCCACCGAGCATCGGGTTCATCCGCATCAGCAAATAGACGCCGGCCTTGACCATGGTCGCCGAATGCAGGAAGGCCGAAACCGGCGTCGGCGCCTCCATGGCATTGGGCAGCCAGAACGAGAAGGGGAACTGCGCCGACTTGGTGAAGGCGCCGACAAGCACCATCAGCAGCACCGGCGTGTAGACCGCGCCGGCGCGCAGTACCTCGTCATGCTGCCTGATCTCGCTCAGGAGCCAGGTGCCGCTGTCCCCGGCCAGTCCCGCCGACCAGAGATGAAGCGTTGCGAAACCGGCGAGCAGCACCAGCCCGCCGCCGCCGGTGACAACCAGTGCCTGGATGGCGGCCCGGCGCGACGCCTCGCGGGTGTGGTCGAACCCGATCAGCAGGAAGGAGGTAATGGTCGTCAGTTCCCAGAAGACGAACAAGACCATCATGTCGTCGGCCAGCACGACGCCGAGCATCGAGCCCATGAACATCAGGATAAAACTCAGGAACCGCCCCTGGTGGCGATGGCCTTTGAGATAGGCGCCCGAATAGACGACGATGATCGTGCCGATGCCCGAGATCAGCAGCGCAAAGGTCAGGCTCAGCCCGTCGATGAGAAAGCTCAGGGCGATGCCGTGGTCCGGTATCCAGGGCAGGCCGGAGGTGATCGCCTCGCCCGGATGCTCGGCAAGCGGGGCGACATAGCCAAGGAGCACGACAAAGATCGCGGCGGGCACCACGGCCAGTACCCAGCCGGAGAGCGCGCCGAAAATTCGGTGCACGAAGGGTGCGAGCAGGGCAGCAAGGAAGGGAGCGACAGGCAGAAGCGCGACGGAATAGTCCAGGCTTTGTGACAAGGGAACCTCGAAGCGCATGCGTCCAGCCGCTCGCGTCATCGACCCGGACGCGAATCGTGCCGGTCGAGGTTAACGTCTTGTCCCCGGGGGACAAGATCATTCGCATGTGATCACAAGTTTACCGCAATCAACAGCCAGGCCGATGGCCAATGCCGCGCGCCGCGACCATATGTTGGGGCAAAGGAGCACAAGCAATGAACACGTCGCCTCCCATCAGGTCCAAGGCCGAATGGAAGCAGATCCTGACGCCCGAGCAATATCGCGTCACCCGCGAACATGGCACCGAACGCCCGTTCACCAGTCCGCTCAATGCCGAAAAGCGCGCGGGCACGTTCGCCTGCGCCTGCTGCGGCGCACCGCTGTTTCAAAGCGATGCCAAGTACGAGAGCGGCAGCGGCTGGCCGAGCTTTTTCGCCCCGGCCAACGCGGGCGCGGTGTCCGAACACGAGGACCGTTCGCTGTTCTCGCGCCGCACCGAGGTGCGCTGCGCCGATTGCGAGGCGCATCTGGGTCATGTATTCCCCGATGGACCAAAGCCGACCGGCCTGCGCTACTGCATGAACGGCGTCGCGCTCGATTTCAGGCCAGCCGAGGAGGCATGAGCCGCTGGACCGGCTTCCGGTCGTCGAGGCGGCGCATGCACCACGTTTCTTTTGGCGCGAGACCGGCATGGCGCCGGTTTCGCGCCCGCACACCGAACGGACAAAGAGATGGACAAGCACCTGCCCCAGCCGCCGCGCGCCGCCCGCGTTCCTCACCGGACCACGCATCACGGCATCACGCGTGACGATCCCTATTTCTGGCTGAGGGCGGACAACTGGCAGGAAGTCATGCGCGACCCGTCGGTGCTCGACCCCGACATCCGCGCCTATCTCGAAGCCGAGAACGACTGGTTCGATTCGGCGTTCGGCAAGAACGCCGAGGGCCTGACCGAGACGCTTTACAAGGAGATCCGCGGCCGCATCAAGGAAGACGATTCCTCCATCCCGACCCCGGACGGGCCTTTCGCCTATTTCTCCCGTACCCTCGAGGGCAAGCAATATCCGCAACTGGTGCGCACCGCCCGTGCCGGCGGCGAGGAAAAGGTGCTGATCGACTGCAATGTCGAGGCCGAAGGCGTCGACTATTTCGGCTTTGGCGGCGCCGGGCACTCGCCGGACCATTCCCTGCTGCTGTGGGCGGCGGACCGCAAGGGTTCGGAATTCTTCACTCTGTCGGTGCGTGACCTGCAAACCGGCCGGGAGCTCGAGGATCGCATCGAACGCGCCTCCGGCGGCGGCGTCTGGGGCGCGGACGGACAAGCGTTCTATTACACCGAGCTCGACGACAACCACCGCCCGTATCGCGTGCTGCGCCACCGGCTCGGCACGCTTCAAGCCGAGGACGAGGTCGTCTACGAGGAAAAGGACCCGGGCTTTTTCGTCAGCATCGGCAAGATGCTGTCGCGCAAGTACATCACCATCGCCGCCCACGACCACCAAACCTCCGAAATCCACCTGATCGACGCCGGGAACCCGGGCGTGCCGCGCCTCGTCGCCAGCCGTGAGACCGGCCGCGAATACGATGCCGACGAGCGCGACGGGCTCCTTTATATCCTCACCAATGCCGACGGCGCCGAGGATTTCAAGATCGTGACCGCCCCGGCCGCCGATCCGGGCCCCCAAAACTGGACGGACCTCATCGCGCATCGCGAGGGCGTGCTGATCACGGCGATGATCGTCATATCGGGCCACATGATCCGGCTCGAGAAGCAGGACGGGCTGCCGCGCATCGTCGTGCGCGATCTGAAGACCGGCGTCGAAAGCGAGATCGCCTTTATGGAAGAGGCCTATTCGCTCGGCTTTTCGGTCGGCTACGAGTTCGACACCACGAATATCCGCTTTTCCTATTCCTCGCCGACGACGCCCAACCGCACCTACGACTACGACCTCGCCACGGGCGCACGCGTCCTTTTGAAGGAACAGATCGTCCCCTCCGGCCACGATCCCGACGACTACGAGACCCGCCGCCTGTTCGCCACGGCGCCGGATGGCGAAAAAGTGCCGGTGACGCTGCTTTTTCGCAAGGGCCTCGAAACGACCGGCGACGCGCCCGTGCTGCTCTATGGCTATGGCGCCTACGGTCATTCGATGACGGCGCATTTCTCGATCTCGGCGCTGTCGCTGGTCGATCGCGGCATGATTCACGCCATCGCCCATGTACGCGGCGGCAAGGACAAGGGCTATCGCTGGTATCGCCTCGGCAAGCATCGCCACAAGACGAACAGCTTCACCGACTTCATCGCCGCCGCCGAACTGCTGGTCGCGGCCGGCTATACCCGGCCCGGCCGCATCGTCGCCGAGGGCGGCTCGGCCGGCGGCATGCTGATGGGCGCCATCGCCAACATGCGGCCCGACCTCTTTGCCGGCATCATCGCCCAGGTGCCCTTCGTCGACGTACTCAACACCATGCTCGACGACACCCTGCCCCTGACGCCGCCCGAATGGCCGGAATGGGGCAATCCGATCGCCTCGGAAGACGATTTCCGGCTGATCGCCTCCTATTCGCCCTATGACAATGTCGAGGCGAAGCCCTATCCGCCGATCTTCGCCCTTGCCGGCCTGACCGACCCGCGCGTCACCTATTGGGAGCCGGCCAAATGGGTGGCAAGGCTCCGCGCCAGCAAAACCGACGACAATCCGCTGTTTTTGAAGACCAATATGGGCGCCGGCCACGGCGGCGCCTCGGGTCGGTTCGACCGATTGAAGGAAGTCGCGCTGACCGAGGCCTTCGCCCTGTGGGTGACAGGCGTTGAAACACTGTAGCGCGCTGTCGCCCTGCCCCGGACCGGCCGTTGATGCGGAGAGGCGCAGGCGTTGGGGCAGCGGCAAGGGATCTGACGCCACGGTCTGATTGCCGTCACATGGGGTCGAGCCTTTTTCGGCGACATCAAGCGGATCGTGTGACCGTCATCCTCGGGCAAAAGACGCCTAGCCGCGCAGCAAGGAAGCGCCGGGAGCGAAGCGGCGGGCGAGGAATTCGAGCAGCGCCGCCATGGTAATCGTTACCGCGACGACGACGCTCGCCAGCGCCGAAGCTGCTGGCGAATTGCCCTCGTACTGAAGAAAGAACACGACGACCCCGAGGGTTTCGGTTCCGGTCGACCACAGCAGCGCCGAAAGGGTCAGTTCGTTGACGGCTGTCATGAACACGAGCAGTCCGCCGGCCAGGGCTGCCGGCAACACCAAAGGCACGGCGATACCGACGAGACGGCGCGGCATGCCGGCGCCGACCACCCGGCCGGCCTCGTCCAGCGCCGGATCGAGGGTTTCGAGGGTGGCAATGACCGGCCTCAGCGACAGCGGCAGGAAACGGGCGAGATAGGCAGCCAGAATGATGGCCATGCTGCCGTAGATCGAGAAGCCGAGAACCGGCAGCGGTGGCAGAAAGACGATGATGACGCCAAGCGCCAGCACAGTGCCCGGCACGGCATAGGGCGCGTCGGCGATGCGGTCGATCACCCGCGCAACCGGATTGCGCCGGACGACGACGAGATAGCCGAGAAGCATTGCGACAGCCGCGGTGGCAAGGGCGGCGGCCCCTGCGAGAACAAAGCTGTTGGCGAAGGCGCGACTGATCATGCCGCTGCCGCCAAGGACGAACTCGAAGTTCTCGAGGCTGAGGGTTGCCCAGCTGAGCTCAACCCCGAGGGCCGGCACCAGGGCGCTCGAAACGAGTGCCAAGAGCGGCAGGACGGCGATGGTGAGGGCAAACATCCAGGCAGCAAGCTCGAAGATCGGGCGCCATCTGCCGGTCGGAAAGGGCTCGAGTTCGGAGCCGGTGCGGTCAACCGAAAAACCGCGCCGTCCCATCACCAGCCCGCGAAGCACCAGGCCCGCGACGGCAAGCAGGACCAGAACGAGTGCAAGGCTCGCCACTTCGGGCAGGACGGACGGACCGAAACCGTTGAGTCGCTGATAGATAAGGGTCGTCAGCACGGTGACCCGTCCCGGAATGCCGAGCAGCG
Source organism: Alphaproteobacteria bacterium (assembly GCA_018818925.1). Lineage (GTDB taxonomy): Bacteria > Pseudomonadota > Alphaproteobacteria > Rhizobiales > Devosiaceae > JAHJQZ01. The sequence goes on along the minus strand of JAHJQZ010000144.1, from coordinate 12,496 downwards.
CCGGCACGCCGAAATTGCCGATGGCGGAGACGAAGGCGAGCGCCGCCCCGGCCATGAGCCCCGGCAGAGCCAATGGCAGAACGATCCTGCCGAGGATGTGCCCAGCACGGGCGCCGCCGACGCGGGCGGCGTCGATCAGATCGCGTGGAATGCCGCGCAGCGCCGACAGCATCGACAGCATGACGAGCGGGGCGTGCTCGAGGCCCATAACCCAGATGATGCCGGGCATGGAATAGAGCGGATTGGTGCGGCCGGGCGGCGGGGCGAGGCCAACGAGCCGGAGGATCGGGCTTGTCGAGCCGGTGAGCTCGATCCAGGCCAGCGCCGATATCTGCGGAGGGATCAGCATCGGCAGCAGGAACAGAAACGCGATAATCTCGCGGCCGCGCAAGTCGGCAAGCCGCACGATCCCCGCCGCGAGCGCGCCGACGACAACCGATATGCAGGTGGCGCCCAAAGAGGCGATGAAGGTATTGCCGAGTGCGCGCGGCGCCGCCCGGCTGTTCCAGACGTCGAAAAAGGTGCCGAACACCAAACCGTTTTCACCCGGACGGAACGCTTCGAGCAAAAGCCGCCCGAGCGGCAACACCGATAGGGCAAGGGCATAAACGCACAATCCGGCGAGGATCAGTGCCTCGCCGGACGCAAGGGGCAAGTGCCGGCGGCGCGCCACCGGCGAAAAGGCCAGGTTAGCCACCAAAGAGGTCGGCGAACTTCTTCTTGTTGTCGACGTCATCCGCCAGCATCTTGGTGAAGTCGGCCGACAGGATCTTGAGGGATGAGACGTCCGGATAGCCGGCCGGTGCGGCAACGCCGGCAAAGATCGGGAAGTAGCCCTGCGCCACCGACTGCTCCTGGGCGGTCTGCGACAGCTGCCAGTCGACGAAGACCTTGGCGGCCTCGATGTTGTCGGAGTCCTTGAGGATGGCAACGGGCTGGGTGATCGAGGAGACGCCTTCCGCGGGGAAGACGAAATCGACCGGCGAACCGGCATTCTTGGCGTTCATCGCCATGTATTCGATGATGATGCCGTAGGGCTTCTCGCCCCGGGCCACGGCTTCGATGACCGTGCCATTGCCCTGGCCGGCGACGGCGCCGTTGTCGGCGAGCGTTTCGTAGTATTCCCAGCCGAATTCAGACTGCTGCGTCATGGTTCCGACATGAATAACGGCGGCGCCGGAATAGAGCGGGCTCGGCATGATGAGACCGGAGGCGATCTCCGGTTTTTCGAGGTCGGCCCAGGATGTCGGCGGCGTTTGCACGAGGCCGGTATTGTAGACGATGCCGGTCGTGATGAGCTTGGTGCCAAAGAACGTCATGTCGGGATCGACGACGCTTTCCGGCAGGTTTTCGACCGGCGCATCGGAATAGGAGTAAAGACGCCCGGCATTCTTTACCTGGGTCATGGCAACGGCGTCGGCAATCAACAGCACGTCGGCCTGCACTTGACCGGCGGCGAATTCGGCCTGCAGTTTGCTCATCACCTCGGTGGTGCCGGAGCGGAACAGGTCGACCTTTATCTCCGGGTGAACCGTGTTGAACGCTTCGATGACGGCGGTCATCTGCTCGGTCGGCTGCGAGGTGTAGACCGTGATGGTCGAGGCGTCCTCAGCCATAGCGGCGCCCGGCAGCGCGGCAATGGCAAGGGCGGCGGCGAGTCGAAGAAGCGTGGAATTCATCGGTTTGTCCCCGGTAGGTGTGGAAGCGGCGGCTTATAGCGACCGCGCTTGTCACCTGCGTGACAATTGCAGTTCCGGCGACAGGACGAGCGGCGCATCGGGTAGGGCCGCGACGAATTCGGGCATTTGCCCGATTGGCAGGAAAGCCGGCATCGCCGCTTCCGGCGCCACGGCCACGAGCAGCGTCTCGATATCGTCAAGTCGCGGGTGGACGTTCCAGCGGATGAACCGGGCGCGGCCGGATGTGACAAGGTCAGGCGCCGGCGTTCCGGCCGACAGATGGCCGGTGAAGACGATGGCCACCTCCCGCCGGTCGGCCCAGGCGTCGACGAGCCGTCGGGCAAGTCCGCCGCCGCCGTCGGCCTTGGCGGCGATCATGACGCCCGAAGGCGCGGCATCGACACGGAGCTCGCGCGTTTCGGCAAGAAGGCCGGCCAGGGCGTCGCGCGCCTGGGGCGCGAGTTCAACGTCGCGTTCCAGTACCGTAGCCGCCACGGTCCTGTGCACCGGGCAAAGCCGCACCTCGTGCCCGGCCCGGTGCAATTCGACGGCCATTTCCAGACCCCGGCCCGCCGCCGGCGCCGGCAGCAGGACTGGCCCGATTCGGGCGATGTCACCGATAGCCGAGATGGCACCTGCCACGTCCTTGTCGTAGGCGCCGTAGGAGGCATCGAAAATGAGCGCCTGCGCCCGCGGCCAGGGCGTAGGGGAGAACAGAGCGCCTTCGTTGGAGAAATCACCCGTGTAGAGCAGGCCGCCGGCGCCGCCGATCCGTAGCCACACGCCGCCCGGCGCATGCCCGGCGCGGCCGGCAAGGATTTCGATGCCGGAGATATCGAGTGTGCCGTCGAGCGGCAGCAAATGGTCGGGTACGAAGCCGGCGAGTTGGGCGGTGAGATCGGAGGCATAGACCGGCGGACGATCGGCTGCCTCAAGCAGATCAAGCGCGCCGGCGTGGTCGCGATGGGCGTGACTGATCAACACCGCGTCGATGACGCCGAGACCGGACAAATCGGGCGGCGTGTCGAAATCCGGTCCCCGGCCGCAGTCGACAAGAAGACGCAAACCGCCCACTTCGACAACAAAGCAGGCCGGTCCCTTGACGCCGAAGCCGGAAATGGCCCGGACCTTCATCGTGTCGACAAGCCCGTCGGGATGACCCAGCCATCCTTGATGCCGAGCGATACGCGCTCGCCTTGCGCCGGCGCCGTGGCCAAGGCGAGTTCGATCATGATGCCGCCGAGCTCCGGCAGGACGAACGACACGAGATAGTCCTCGCCGCGGAACCAGGCATAGGTGGCAACGGCAGCGAGGGCCGGCCTGTTTCGGACGAGGCTGAGATGCTCGGGGCGAAGACTGACGAGTGCCGGCCCCGTCGGCGCGGCGCCGCCGAATTCGAATATGCTGCCGGCGATCGACGCGACCACGCGCCCAAGGGCCGGAACGGACAGAACCTCGGCCGGCAACACCACTCCCTTGCCGAAAAACCCGGCCACCATTGCCGTCGCCGGCTGCCGATAGAGCACCTCGGGGCTACCCGTCTGCTCGATGCGCCCCCTGTTCATCACCGCGATGCGATTGGCCAGCGCCATGGCTTCGACCTGGTCGTGGGTGACAAAGACGAAGGTCGTTCCGGTTTCGCGGTGAATGCGGCGAAACTCAGCCTGCATCTGCAAGCGAAGATGGGCGTCAAGGTTGGCAAGTGGCTCGTCGAGCAGGATGAGTTCGGGTTCGAGCACGAGGCAGCGCGCCAATGCGGCCCGCTGCCGCTGTCCGCCCGACAACTGCGCAGGACGGCGCCCACCGAGCCCATCAAGCCCGACGACAGCCATCGCCCGTTCGACGCGCTCGGCTCGCTCCCGATGCCGCATGCGGCGAACCTTCAGGCCGAAAGCAATGTTGTCCGCCACGCTCATATGCGGCCAGAGCGCATAGGACTGGAACACCATGCCGAGGCGTCGCTCCTCCGCCGGCACGAAGGTGTTCGCCCCGACCATCAGCAGGCCGCCGATGCGCACCTCGCCGAGGCTGGGGCGTTCAAGACCAGCAATAATCCGCAAGAGCGTGGTCTTGCCGCAGCCGGAGGGCCCGAGCAGGGCCACGAACTCCCCGGAGGCAATCTCGAGATCGATTGCCTCGAGCACATTGGCTTCGGTGAAGCGTTTCGAAATGCCGTGGAGCGTAACGTCCGCCATGCCCGGTTGCTCCTTGAAAGCGCCCGGCTACGGCATCAATGTGACACTTGTGTATCAGCCACGGCGTATTCGCCGTCAGGCGCAGGGATCCAGCGAACGTCGCATCCGAGGTCCCGTTCCAGAACGCGGCAGCCGGTCAAGAAATTCGAGCATCCAAAGCGTTCTGCTGCCGAACTCTGCGAACATTCAGGAGCCGATCGCTTGCGCAACCTTCACGCTTGCTGCTCGTCCGGCGCTTTTTGGCTGCGCACCGCCTCGACGAGCCGCGAACTGGCGTCACTGACATTGCCGACATGGCTGCGCGCAGCGGCTTCCGCGGCCTTTCCATCGCCGCGCAGGATCGCGGTGACGATGGCGTCGTGTTCCTTGTAGGATTTGGTCAGGCGCTCCGGCAGGCGGAACTGGGCACTGCGGAACGGAGCAAGGCGGCTGCGGGTTGCAGCCACGATGTCGTAGAGATAGTTGCTGTGCGCGCCCGCGTAGATGGCGCTGTGGAACCTTGTGTTGTGACCTTCGTATTCCACCTCGGCCTGCTGGCGCACCAGCTGTGCCGAGGCCAGGTGCATCGCTTCGAAGGCGTAGCGTTCGGACAAGGTCATGCGTTCAGCCGCAAGCCGGGCACAAACGCCCTCGAGCTCGGCCATTGCCTCGAACATCGAACCAAGCCGCTTCTGGCTGAGTTCGGCGACCACGGCACCGCGATTGGGCCGTCTGTCGACCAATTCCATCGCGCTCAACTGCATCAGCGCTTCGCGGATCGGCGTTCGCGAAACACCGAAACGGCGAGCGAGCGAAAGCTCGTCCAGCTTCTCGCCCGGGCTCCAACGGCCCGAAATGATCGCGTCGGCGATCGAACGGACCAAGTCCTCGACCGTGGTGCCGGCGCGCGCTTTGCGTAGTGTCATCAAGCCTGCTCCGAACGGCGCGTCCGAACTGCATACAGTGAAGGCAGACAAAAATGAAGCGTTTGCGGGCGGCCTCACCGGTGATGACCGCCTGATTTCCGGGATTTCGCCGGACTCAGGGACGCTGGGCCGGAACGAGGCGCGTGATTGCACCGGGAAGGGAGGCATTCAATCGCACGTAATATATGCATTGCGTTGCATTAGCTAAATTGTAGGCTAATCGCTGCCACAATAGGCATTGGCTTCATCAGATTCTGTTGATCGTATACACTTAATACAATGATTTTCTATGGTATTTTCAGTCGGCATAGCTTTTGCATACACTTCCTTAGCAAGGTCTTAACCCGTTCCGCAAGCAAGGAGCAGACAATGACGGACGATACTCCCCGGGCGCTATCGAGACGAACTTTCCTGAAAACCGGCGCGTCCGGTGCCGCCGCCCTGGCCTTGGGCACCGTGTTGCCGCTCGCCCGAACGCTGCCGGCCTTGGCGGCGGCCAATGATACCGCCGTCGTCGCGCTCGGCACCACGATCAATTCGCTCGACCTGCACCGTCAGGGCACCAACAGGCCGTCCTACCAGGTCGCGGTCAACGCCTATGACCGACTGGTCTCGTTCGGCACCAAGACCATGCCCGACGGTTCCTCAAGCTACGATTCGAGCGTCATCGAACCCGACATTGCCGAAAGCTGGTCCTATTCCGAGGACGGGCTGACCATTACCTTCATATTGCGCGACAACGCCGTCTTCGCCGATGGCACGCCGGTGACGGCCGCCGATGTCAAGTGGTCGCTCGACCGCGCCGTCACCCTTGGCGGCTTCCCGACGACGCAGATGGGGGCGGGCTTGATGACGTCCGCCGATCAATTCGAGGCGGTCGACGACCATACCTTCGTGGTCAAGCTGCCGGAATTCTCCAAGCTCACCCTGCCCGACCTCGCCGTGCCGGTGCCCTTCATCATCAATTCCAAGGTGGCGCTGGCCCACGCCACCCCCGACGATCCGTGGGCAACCGAATACTTGCATCGCAACACCGCCGGCAGCGGCGCCTTCGTCGTCGAGCGCTGGGACCCCGGTCAGCAGCTTGTTTACGCCCGCAACGACAAGTGGACCTCCGGCCCTCTGCCCGGCGTCGCGCGGGTAATCATGCGCGAAATCCCCTCTCCGGCGACGCGCCGTGCCCTGGTGGAGCGCGGCGATATCGACATGGCCTACGAAGTGCCGCCCAAGGACGCGCTCGAACTGCGCGCCAAGGGCGATCTCGAGGTGATCACCACCCCGATCGAGAATTCGCTCTTCGTCGTGTGCTGCAACGAGATCTTCGAGCCGTTCAAGGACAAGCGCGTGCGCCAGGCCATCGCCTGGGCCGTGCCCTATGAGGACATCTTCAAGACCGCTGCCTATACCCAGGGCGTGCCGATGTGGGGCGCAACCGCGATGACTCCGGCCGATGCGACCTGGCCGCAGCCTTTCCCCTATTCGACCGATCTCGACAAGGCCAAGGCGCTTCTCGCGGAGGCCGGCTATGCCGATGGGTTCAAGGTGCCCTTCTATATCAGCCTCGACCTCGTTTCGTGGATGGAGCCGGCAGCGCTCCTCATCCAGGAAAACCTCGCCAAAATCGGCATCGAGGCGCCGATCGAGAAGATCCCCGGCGCCAATTGGCGCACCGCGGCCCTGGTCGAGAAGCGGCTCGAGCTGTCGCTTGACGATTTTGCCGGCTGGCTCAATTACCCCGACTACTATTTCTACTGGGCCTATCTCGAGACCAGCCTGTTCAACGCCTCGAACTACAAGAATCCCGAGATCGAGTCCCTGGTCGCCGAAGCGCTGAACATGTCCGTCGACGACGCGGAATGGGCGCCCAGGATCAAGCGCCTGATCGAGATCGCCTTCGACGAGGTGCCGCGCATCCCGCTGTGGCAGCCGACGCTCAGTTCGGCCATGCAGCCGACGCTCAAGGGCTATGAATACTGGTTCCATCGCCAGATCGATCCGCGCAAGCTCTCCAAGGCGTAGTCGACACCGGCACCGGAAAAGGGGCACGCGATGGCGAAGGTCAAAACAAAGTCGAGCCTGGTGCTTGGGCGAGTTGTCCAGGCAATTCCGACCCTGATCGGCGTGATCGTCGTTGCGTTCCTTCTGACCCGCGCCCTGCCGGGCGACCCGGCGGTCTATTTCGCCGGGCCGGCGGCAACCGCGGAATCGATCGAACAGGTGCGCGTGGCGCTCGGGCTCGACAAGTCGATGCCCGAACAATTCCTCATCTATTGCCGCGACCTGATGACCGGCAATCTCGGCGAGTCCATCTCGACCGGGCAGCCGGTTCTTTCCGATGTGATGTCGCGCCTGCCGGCCTCGCTCGAACTGACCTTGACGGCGCTGCTGCTTTCCATCGGCGTCGCCCTGCCGCTCGGCATCCTCGCCGCCACGCAGCCGGGCACCTGGATCGACCATCTCTGCCGGCTGATCGTGACCGCCGGCGTGTCGCTGCCGGTCTTTTTCACCGGGTTGTTGCTGGTCTATGTCCTTTACTACCTGCTCGGCATCGCGCCGTCGCCGCTCGGACGGCTCGATTTCATTTATCTCTCGCCCCCGCAGGTGACAGGGTTTTACGTGTTCGACGCCCTGATCGCCGGCGATGCCGAAACGGCCCTGGCGGCGCTGCGGCAGCTCGTCCTGCCGGCCATGACGCTCGGCCTGTTCACACTGGCGCCGATCGCCCGCATGACGCGCGCCGCGATGCTGCAGGCGCTGGGGAGCGAATTCATCCGTACCGCAAGGGCGGCCGGGCTCGGCTGGACCAAGGTGCTGTTCGCCTATGCCTTGCGCAACGCCTTGCTGCCGATCGTGACCACGCTCGGCATGGTCTTTTCCTTCATGCTTGGCGCCAACGTGCTTGTCGAGAAGGTCTTTGCCTGGCCCGGTATTGGGTCTTATGCGGTCGAGGCGCTCGTGGTCTCCGATTATGCGGCCGTTCAAGGGTTTGTGCTGACCATGGCCATCCTGTTTGTCACCATCAATCTGCTGATCGACCTCGCCTATACCGCGATCGATCCGCGCGTCGGCTTCGACGGCTAGGCGGGGATTGCAGATGAAGCACACCGAGATAGCGATCGATCCGTTTGCCGCCAGCGTTGCACCCGAACCCGCGCCCGCGCCGGATGCCGGCCCGCCACTTCGGCCGCACGGCGCTCCGGCGGGCCGGCCGTCGCTGAGCCTAGCAAGACATCTCGTCTACGTGCTCAAGTCCAACCCGATGACGCTGGTCGCCTCGGTTCTGTTCGTCGTCATGCTGCTCGCGGCCGTGTTCGGGCCGGTGCTCGCCCCCTACAATCCGCTCAAGAGCGAAGCCGCGGCAGCCCTGCAGCCTCCTTCTTTTTCGCACTGGTTTGGCACCGACGATCTCGGACGCGATGTTTTTTCGCGTGTCCTCGTCGCCACGCGCCTCGACCTCACCATCGCCCTGGCCGCCGTGGCGATCTCGTTCGTCCTCGGCTCCATCGTCGGCTCGCTGGCCGGCTATTACGGCGGCTGGATCGACAAGATCACCGGTCGCATCATCGACACGATCATGGCTTTCCCGCTCTTCGTTCTGGCCATGGGCATCGTCGCCGCGCTCGGCAATTCGGTCGAAAACATCGTTTACGCGACGGCTATCGTGAACCTGCCCTTTTATGCCCGCATGGCACGGGCCGAGGTCAATGTCCGGCGCGATGCCGGCTTTGTGCAGGCGGCCAAGCTCTCGGGCAACACCGACCTCAGGGCGCTCGCCACCCAGATCTTCCCGAACGCCCTGCCGCCGATGATGGTGCAGATTTCGCTCAACCTTGGCTGGGCCATTCTCAATGCAGCCGGCCTCAGCTTCATCGGTCTCGGGGTCAATCCGCCGACCCCGGAATGGGGCATCATGGTCGCCGAAGGCGCGCGCTTCATCGTCTCCGGCGAATGGTGGTTGGCGCTGCTCCCAGGAGCGGTGCTCATGCTCGCCGTGTTCACGTTCAACATGCTCGGCGACGGCCTTCGCGACCTCGTCGATCCACGCCAGCGCACGTGAGGACAAAATGATACTCTCGGACGGTGGCAGAACGATCGAGGCGGCCGTGCCGCTCGTCAAGGTCGACAATCTGTCGGTCGACTTCAAGACGCGCAACGGCATTGTCCACGCGGTGCGCGATGTCAGTTTCGAGCTGATGAAAGGCAAGACGCTTGGCATCGTCGGCGAGTCCGGCTCGGGCAAGTCGGTCACGTCCTATGCGCTGATGCGCATTCTTGATGCCGCCGGCTACATCGCCGGGGGAAGGGTCAGGTTTTCAAGCATCGACATCGGCGCCGCGACCGAAGCGGAAATGCGCGACTTGCGCGGTCGCGAAATCTCGATGGTCTTCCAGAGTCCGCGCCTGGCGCTCAACCCGATCCGCAAGGTCGGCCATCAGATCGAGGACGTGCTGCGCCAGCACCTTCAGGCCAGCGCCGCGAACGCCAGGCAAAAGGCCATCGAAGCGCTTCGGCATGTGCGCATCAACAATCCCGAGGAGCGCTATCATTCCTATCCGTTCGAACTCTCGGGTGGCATGTGCCAGCGCATCGTCATCGCCCTCGCCCTCGCCTGCCGACCGCAATTGATGATCGCCGACGAACCGACGACCGGCCTCGATGTCACGACGCAGAAGGCGGTCATGGACCTGATGGCCGACCTGACGCGCGAACACGGCATGGCGACCATCCTCATCACCCACGATCTCGGCCTTGCCGCCAGCTATTGCGACGACCTGATCGTGATGAAGGATGGCGAAGTCGTCGAATCCGCGCCTGCCGAAGTCCTGTTCAAGGCGCCGCGTCACCCCTATACGCGCAAGTTGATCCGGGCCACGCCGCACGGCACCGGCACGATCCGCGAACTCCTGCCCGAGGATTCCCCGCTCGCCAACCGTCCTGTGCCGGCTTCACCAAAGAGCGCCGAGCACAAGACCACACCGATCCTTGCGGTGAAAAATCTCGTCAAGGAATACCCGATGAAAGCGTCGGCCGCACGCCGGCGCGGCGAGCCGGCGCCGGTATTCCGCGCCGTCGACGACATTTCCTTTTCCGTCGGCCATGGCGAAAGCGTCGGGCTTGTCGGTGAGTCCGGCTGCGGCAAGTCGACGATTTCGGCGATGGCCATGCGCCTTCTCGATCCGACCAGCGGCTCGATTGTGTTTCAAGGGCAGGACATCGGCGCCATTCCGGCCGGGCGCTTCGCGACCTCGGAGCAGCGCCCGCGTCTGCAGATGGTCTTCCAGGATCCGACGGACAGCCTCAATCCGCGCTTTTCGGCGGCGCGCTCCATCGCGGATCCAATCCGGCGCATGGGCAAGCTCGGCTCGGCCAGGGCTATCGCCGAACGGGTCGAGCAACTGGCCGAGCTCGTCGGCTTTCCCGCTCATTTGCTCGATCGTTTTCCCCATCAGCTCTCCGGCGGCCAAAAAGCCCGCGTAGGCATCGCCCGCGCCATCGCCGTCGATCCGGCGCTGCTGGTGCTCGACGAGCCGACGGCGGCGCTCGACGTCTCCGTGCAGGCGGTGGTTCTCAATCTGCTCGTCGACCTTCGGGCCCGACTCAACATGAGCTATCTGTTCGTGTCGCACGACCTGTCGGTGGTCCGGCTGCTTTGCGACCGCGTGATCGTGATGAAGCAAGGCCGGATCGGCGAACAGGGCGACTGCGAAACCGTGCTCGAGCACCCGACAAATCCCTATACGAAGGCCCTGATCGAGGCCATTCCACATCCGAACTTCTAGCTGCGAGCCTGACTTCATGCGCATGACCGACATCACGATCTCCGCCCTTCACGCCGCCTATCAGGCCGGCATGCCCATCGAAGAGGTGTTGCGCACCTGCCGCGAGCACCTGATTGCGGCAGACGACCCCGGCATCTTCATTCATTTGGTTTCGCAGGCGGACATCGACGCGGCGGTCGCGGCGCTCGGTCCGTTCGATCCCCTGGCAAAACCGCTTTGGGGTATTCCGTTCGCGGTCAAGGACAATATCGATGTCGCCGGCATGCCGACGACGGCCGCATGTCCGGACTTCGCCTATGTCCCGGCCGAGGACGCGCCGGTTGTCGCGCGCCTCAAGGCGGCCGGCGCCATCGTCGTCGGCAAGACCAATCTCGACCAGTTCGCCACCGGCCTTGTCGGCGTCCGCACGCCCTATCCGGTGCCGCGCAACGTCCTTGACCCGAGCCTCGTGCCGGGCGGATCGAGTTCGGGATCGGCGGTCGCGACAGCGCGCGGCATCGTCAGTTTCGCGCTCGGCACCGATACCGCCGGGTCGGGTCGCGTGCCGGCCGCTCTCAATGGCATTGTCGGCCTCAAGCCTTCGCTCGGCGCGCTGTCGACCCGCGGCGTCGTACCGGCCTGTCGCACTCTCGATTGCGTGTCCGTCTTTGCCACGACCGTCGACGACGCCTGGCGGGTCTTCGAGATCGCCGCAGCCTACGACCGGGCCGACCCCTATTCCCGAAACAGGCCGGCGCGGGCAGCGCCCACCGCAAATACGCCGGTGATCGGCATACCCTCCCCGCAAAGCATCCGGTTCTTCGGCGACAATGTGCAGCAGGCGGCGTTCGATAGCGCCGTCGCCGGGATCGCCGCTCATGGCCTTACCGTCCGCGATATCGATTTCGGACCGCTTTATGACGTTGCCGGCATGCTCTATGACGGCGCCTGGGTCGCGGAGCGCCTCGCCGCGATCAAGGACTTCGCCGATGGCCACGAAACGGCCCTGCATCCGGTAACCGCGAAAATCATCCTCGGCGCCCGCTCGCTCACCGCCGTCGACGCCTTCAACGGCCTGTACCGTCTCAAGGCGCTGAAACGCCTGGCCGAGGCGCTGCTCGAAGGCATCGACATGCTCGTGGTGCCGACAATCCCGACGCTTTATACGCTCAAGGACCTCGAAGCTGACCCGATCGGGCCGAATTCGCGCCTTGGCACCTACACCAATTTCGCCAACCTCATGGACTTGTGCGGTCTTGCCGTTCCGTTCGGATCGCGCGCCGACGGTCGACCCTTCGGCGTCACCCTGCTCGGGCGCGGCGGCGCCGACCACATGCTGGCGGAATTCGGAGCCAAATTGCTCGGCGAAACCGGGCGGGCAAAAGCCGGCCCACCTTCTGTCGCGAGCGCGGAAAGTGACGACATCGAGTTCGTCGTTGTCGGCGCGCATCTCAGCGGCATGCCGCTCAACAAGGAATTGACCGCACTCGGCGCCAGCTTCGTGCGCAAATCGCTGACCGCGCCCATCTATCGGCTCTATGCCCTGCCGACAAAACCCGTCGAAAAACCCGGACTCGTCCGCGACGGCAATGGCGGCGGAACCGCCATCGAAACCGAAGTCTGGCGCCTTGCTCCCGCTGGATTCGGTCGCTTCGTCGCCAGCATTCCGTCCCCGCTCGGCATCGGCACCATCACGCTCGAGGACCGTTCGGAGGTCAAGGGATTCCTTGTCGAGCCCTATGCAATCGAAGGCGCCGAGGAGATCAGCCAGTTCGGCGGTTGGCGGGCCTATGTGGCCCGGATGCGTTGAAGGGTCGACGACAATCAGGCCGCAGCTCCGGAAGACGAGGCGGGCGGCCTTTCGATCATCGACTGCCCCCCAAGCCGACAATCACCGCTTCCGGTGACGGCCGGGCAGGTTCGCGCCGCATGTTTCGTTCAGCCGCGTCATGGTTTCG
>JAHJQZ010000015.1 GCA_018818925.1 Alphaproteobacteria bacterium | reverse complement strand
GCACCATGTCGTAGCCCAGATACCCCCACATGCCGGCGGCCGAGGGCGGCAGTTCGGCGGGTATTTCGGCCCGGGATTCGGCGATCAGGGCGCGCAGGGCCTCGAGCGGGGCCGCCGCGACCGGCTCGAAGGCCTCGGGGTCCGTAGCGACCTGGCGGTTGACGAAGGGCAAGCCGTTCTCAACCTTGAGCATCAGGTCCGGCTCGGCGCCGATCATGGAATAGCGCGCCCGTGTCGTTCCGCCGAGGACGGATTCGAGCAGGAAGGTGTTGGTGCGTCCCTCGGCCAGTTTCATGTAAATGCCGACCGGCGTGTCGAGATCGGCAACGATGCGACGCCAGACGATTTGCGCCTCGCCCTTGCCGTAGCCGCGTGCGAACGTCTCGTAGTCGCTGGCTTCACCCATCTGGCGTCAGTTTCTCACCATCAGTTTTCGGCCGAAAGGCCGAGCAAATTGCCGAGCGTGCCTTCCGAGACCGACATGCCGGCATCGTTGCGCAGGGCGGTGACAAGGGCGGCGTAGATGGCGTCGCGCCAGGTCGAGGCCAGATAGTCGCGCGCGGCGTCGCCCGGCAGCTCGGCCGGCGGCAGCACTTCGGTCACCCGGAACACGACATGGTTGCCATTGCCGTTGCGGGCCGAGCCAACAAGGCCCGCCGGGCCGGCGAACACGGCGGCGGCAACCGTCTGGTCGATTTCCGAAGTGTCGAGGCCGGTGCGGTAAAACGCCTCCGAGGGCGCGGTGAAGGTGCCGCGCGATGTGGCGGCAAGCTCCATGGCAAGGCCGCGCCGGATGGCGGCCACGTCCTCGGCGGCGGCGCTTGCGAGCGCCGTGGCGGTCCGCTCGGCCACGATGGCGTCGCTGATCGTCGTGCGTACCTCGTCCAGGGTCTGGTCGCGCGCTTCCTCGATGCCCTGGAGGTCGAACCAGACATTGAGATTGGCGCCGAGGGCGACGGATGGCGCGAGCGCGTCCATTTCGGTCGAGAAAACAGTCTCGGCGATCCGTCCGCGGAAATCGGCCGGAATGGCCGGAACGCTTTCGAGCGCCGCGCCGTCGCGCGTCAGCGTGACCGCGTTGATGTCAAGATTGAAGCGGGCGGCGATTTCCTCGAGCGGCCGGAAGGCGGCACGCAGTTCCTCGATGCCGTCGAGAACATCGGCATACTGGTTGCGCGCTTCCTTGTCCTTGAGCTGCTGGGCAATGTCGTCATGCACCTCTTCGAGGCCCGGGACGCCGGCCGGGTCGACCTGCGACACCTCGACGGCGCGGAAGCCGAGCACGCCGGGAATGACGGCGAAATCGCCGGCTTCGAGGGAGAAGGCGGTTTCGGCCAGCGCCGCGTCGGTGATCTCCGCCCGGGTCAGCGTACCGAGTTCGACCGGGGTCAGCCCGGCCTCGGCGGCGAGCGTCTCGAAGCTCTTGCCCTCTTCCTTGCCGGCTTCGAACGCGGCCTTGCCCGCCTCGTCGAGCACGACCTGGCGGATGGTGCGGGTTTCGGTGGTGGTGAGGCTCGCCTTGGTGCGTTCGTATTCGGCGGCGATCTGGGCTTCGGAGACCTCGATTGTCCTGGCAAGACTGTCGATGTCGAGCACGACGAGCCTGGCCGTGCGGGTTTCCTCGGTGCGGAAGGCGGACTGGTTTTCCGACAGATAGGCGGCGAGTTCCGCCTCGCCCGGCGCGGGCGGGGCGGCGATGCCCTGCGGACGCAGCACATAGTAGGAAACGATGCGGCGATCACCCGAATAGCGGTTGATGATGTCGAGCGCGGTCTCGGGCAGGCTGATCTCGGCCAGGGTCGAGGAGACGATTTGCTGGCGGCCGGCGGCCTTCCGCAGCATGTTGACATATTCGCTCTCGGTATAGCCGGCGCTTTGCAGGGCAGCCTGAAAACTCCGGCGGTCGAATTGGCCGAGCGTGCCTGCAAAGCTCGAATCCTCGCGCAGCATCTCGCCAAGACGCGCGTCGGAGGCGCCGAGGCCCATGCGGCCACCGAGCGAATCGAGGGCGGCATTGGCCGCGAGGCTGTTGAGCACTCCGCCGCGTATCCCCATGGCCATGGCCTGGTCCGAGGTCGGCACTGCGCCGATCTGGTTGGCGGTGGCGTTGAGCTGGTTGTTGTAGGCGCGCTGGAAGTCGCGCACCGTGATCTCCTGGTCGCCGACCCGGGCGATCGTATTGGTGCCGATCGAGGTCAGGACGCCGGAGATGCCGAAGCCGGCCAGGCCGACCAGCAGGAACGCCATCATGACCTTGCCGAGGATGGACGAGCCGAAATTACGCAGACTGTCGAGCATGAAAGACTTCCGAAAGGAACAATTGCGCTTGCAACGCGGCGGCGGCGGATATTAGACAGGGTTTCCGAGGCGCCGCAAGCCGATGGTCGGTGGGTAGGACAATCCGCCGGCAAGTGCAAGTGCGCGCCAGCCGCCGGCTTCGTGTCGCAGCGATAAAACGGGCGCCGTCACCGCTCTTTCTTGGTGTCGCATGATCCTAGTCAAGGCCGGCAATCCGCACATTTGCCATGCGGGGTCCTGTTTCGCGATCATGGCTTAGGGATCAGAACAATGCGCAGACGTCTTATCGCCGGAAACTGGAAAATGAACGGGCTTGCGGCCGAACTCACCGAGATCGACTTGATCGCGGCCGGGTCCGGCTCGAGTGGACCCGAATGCCTGATCTGCCCGCCGGCCACGCTTCTCGCCGCCGCCAGAGCCAAGGTCGGCGGCCGGGCGCTGGCGCTTGGCGCCCAGGATTGCCATCCCGCCGAAAAAGGCGCGCATACCGGCGATCTCAGCGTTCCGATGCTGATGGATGCCGGCGCCGGCTTTGTCATTGTCGGCCACTCCGAGCGCCGCGCCGACCACGGCGAGACCGACGCGATGGTCAAGGCCAAGGCCGAGGCGGTGCTCGCAGGCGGGGCGCTGCCCATTATCTGCATCGGCGAGACGCTCGGCGAGCGCGAGGCTGGCGACACACTCAAGGTCATTGCCACCCAGATGGCCGGCTCGGTTCCCGGCGCCGATCCCGCCGGCAGGATCGTCATCGCCTATGAGCCGGTCTGGGCCATCGGCACCGGCCTGACGCCGACCAGCGCGCAAATCGCCGAAGTGCATGCCGCCATTCGCGGACACCTTAAGGAGCAGTTCGGTGCCGGCGGCGACGACATCCGCATCCTTTACGGTGGTTCGCTCAACCCCAAGAATGCCGACGAGATCCTCGCCATCGCCGATGTCGACGGCGGGCTGATCGGCGGCGCCTCGCTCAAGGCCGCCAGCTTCCTGTCGATCGTCAATTCGGCGAGGGCGCTGGGCTAGACGGATGCAAATGCCGGCGCGGGCCACCGAATGGCGCGCGCCGGGCTCTCTGCCTCAATATTTCCGCAAGCCTCTGGCATTGGCTCGACGATTGCTCTAGAACGCCCCCCGTGTTTCGACTGACGGATCCGTTTCATGGATAATGTGCTGCTTGTTGCCTATCTGCTGATCGTGCTTGCCATGATCGGCGTCATTCTCGTCCAGCGTTCCGAAGGGGGCGGGCTCGGGATCGGTGGCAATAACAGCTTCATGACGGCGCGCGGCTCGGCCAATGTGCTGACGCGTACGACGGGCATTCTTGCGGCGCTGTTCTTCGTGTTCGCCATCGCGCTGACCGTGATGAAAGGCGTCGATCCCGGCTCGACCTCGATTCTGGACAGCGCGGCGCAGAGCCAGACCACCGACGGCACCACGGCGCCGGCCTCCGACAATGTGCTCGACGCGCTCAACCAGCTTCAGCAGCAAACGAGCGGCGAGCCGGTTTCCGGCGGCGCGACCACCGGCACCGACACCACCGGCACCGACACCACCGGAGACTCGCCAGCCCTGGCGATTCCCGAGGCGCCGGCCTCGGGCGAAAACGGCGGCAACTGACGACATCGGACGAGACGGAACAGGGGATGGCAACATCCCCTTTTCTTTGTTGGGGGCAGTCAAAATGCGAATCCGAATCATCGATTCGGCTGTATGGTGAGGGCCCATGGCTCGGTATATCTTCATCACCGGAGGCGTGGTCTCCTCTCTTGGAAAGGGTCTGGCTTCGGCGGCACTTGGCGCGGTGCTTCAGGCACGCGGCTATAGGGTTCGCCTGAGAAAGCTTGACCCCTATCTCAACGTCGATCCGGGAACGATGTCCCCGACCCAGCATGGCGAAGTTTTCGTCACCGACGACGGTGCCGAGACCGATCTCGATCTCGGCCATTACGAGCGCTTCACCGGGCGTTCGGCCAATCAGCGCGACAATGTGACGACAGGCCGCATCTATTCGGACATCATCGCCAAGGAACGACGCGGCGACTATCTCGGCGGCACCGTGCAGGTCATCCCGCACGTTACCAACGAGATCAAGGATTTCGTCCTCGACGGCAACGAGGACTACGATTTCGTTCTGTGCGAGATCGGTGGCACGGTCGGCGACATCGAAGGCCTGCCCTTTTTCGAGGCCATTCGCCAGCTCGGCAACGAGCTGCCGCGCGGCCAGGCGCTCTATATCCACCTGACCCTGATGCCCTATATCCCGAGCGCCGGCGAGTTGAAGACCAAGCCGACCCAGCATTCGGTCAAGGAGCTGCGCTCGATCGGCATCGCGCCCGACATCCTGCTCGTGCGCTGCGACCGGCCGATCCCGGACGGCGAGCGCAAGAAACTGTCGTTGTTCTGCAATGTCAGGGAAAGCGCCGTGATCCAGGCGCTCGACGTCGCCTCGATCTACGACGTGCCGATGGCCTATCACAAGGAGGGGCTCGATACCGAGGTTCTGAGCGCCTTCGGCATCACCGACGCGCCCGAGCCGGACATGTCGAAATGGGAAGAGATTTCCGACCGCATCCACAATCCCGAGGGCGAAGTCAACATCGCCATCGTCGGCAAATATACCGGGCTCAAGGACGCCTACAAGTCGCTGAGCGAGGCGTTGGTGCATGGCGGCATCGCCAACAAGGTCAAGGTCAACATCAAGTGGATCGACAGCGAGATTTTCGAAAGCGCTGACCCGGCGCCCTATCTCGAAAGCGTGCATGGTATCATCGTGCCCGGCGGCTTCGGCTCGCGCGGCACCGCCGGCAAGATCAACGCCGCCCAGTTCGCGCGATTGCGGCGGGTGCCCTATCTCGGCATCTGCTTCGGCATGCAGATGGCCTGCATCGAGGCGGCGCGCAATACGGCCGGGATCAAACAGGCCAATTCCACCGAATTCGGCCCGACCAAGGAGCCTATCGTCGGACTGATGACCGAATGGCTCAAGGGCAACGAGAAGCTCGAACGTACCGAAAAGACCGATCTCGGCGGCACCATGCGGCTCGGCGCCTATCCGGCCCATCTCGCCAAGGGGTCCCGCGTCGCCGACATCTACGGCACGACGCGCATTGTCGAGCGCCACCGCCACCGCTACGAAGTCAACATGGCCTATCGCAAGCTCCTCGAGAAGAACGGCCTGTTGTTCTCCGGCATGTCGCCCGACGGCGAACTGCCCGAAATCGTCGAGCGCACCGATCATCCCTGGTTCATCGGCGTGCAGTTCCATCCGGAACTCAAGTCGCGTCCCTTCGAGCCGCACCCGCTGTTTGCGAGCTTTGTCGGCGCGGCGGTGGAGCAGAGCCGGCTGGTGTAGCGGCCGGGAACACCCATCTCTTGCTTGCGTTAAGTGAAAATGTCTGCAGGAACGCAAATTATTGCCGTCATCGGCGTCTTGCTCGGCGCCAGTTTCAGCCTGCTTGGTGGCCTCTGGTTCCTGCAGGGCGCCGATCTCGTCCATATCGATCCCATCGCCTGCGTGGCCGAATGCGAGCCTCTGACGGGTGGGTCCGTTGCCTGGATGATTTCCGGCGCCTTTGCGATCCTTGTTGGAATCGGCCTGATCTCAGCCAGCTATTGGTGGTACCGTCGGTCCAAACGCGATCGAAAACAGGGCTAGCCGCATGGCCGACATCGTCAATCTGAGGCAGGCGCGCAAGCGCAAGGCGCGCGACGAAAAAGACCAGGCCGCCGAGGCAAACCGCCTGGCTTTCGGCCGGACCAAGGCCGAAAAGCAAGGCAGCAAGCTCGAAAAGGCGCGGGTCGACAAGGTGCTCGAGGCGCATCGGCGCGACGACGAGCACCAATAGCAGGGTGGCGGCGCGCTTGGAGCATGTTCCTCGAAAAGTGGCTACCACTTTTCCGGGTCGAACTTGCGACCACTCAAAGACTTAGGTCATGCGTTTTGATGCGATCAAAACGCAACATGCCCTATGCGGCGAAGCCGGCGATGGCGCTCTCGGTGAAGCCGCGCACCATGTCCTTGTCGCGAAAATCGCCCGAACTCAGCCTGCCGGTGGCGATGGGAAAGCCGACGCGCAGCATCGGCGACATCTTCTCGTAGTCGAGACAGCCGGGGAGAAAGGCGGCGGGCGCCGATTTAAGAGCTGGAGCGGCGGCATGGACGCCGGCAAGATGCTCGGCAAGACTTGCGAGGTGAGCGGGGCCGAGCCGATGGTCGGGCGTGCTTTCGATGATGCCGGCAACGGTCATGCAGGCCTCGAACAGCGCAGCCGGTTTTGCCGCGAGCGCATCGCGATTGACGGCGACCCAGTCGATCACTTCGGGCAGCCATTTGCTCGAGCGAATGGCGCTGCCAACGATGACGGCGTCGAATGCGTCGGCGGGCGGGGCATTCTCGGCGCGCGCGACCTGAACGGCAAATCCGGCCATCGCTGCCGTTTCACCCATCCAGACCGCCTGTTCGCCGGTGCTGCCCAGCTTCGAGCCATAAACGATCAGGAGTTTCAGCCTGCCGGGTTCGGCATCCGAAAGAGCGATTTCGGGGAATTGCGCCTCGACAACCGGGCGGAACTGCCAGCCGATGCCGCCGGCGGCAAGGGCCGCGAGCGTCAAGCCGGACCATTTGAGAACGCGCCGGCGCGAAAGCCGGGGCTTGGTGTCGTCGGACATGGCCATCCATCCTTTTTGGCGAAACCGGACAAACGCACGGAACCGATCGGCCGTGACGGTGGCCGTCCGTCAGGACATCGGCATCGCAAATGGCAATGCAAGTGGCGCGTTTTGTCTCAGGGGCGCGCAAAAGCCTCCGCGCGGCTGTGTCGGCAGGCAAGCGGTGGGTGTCGCTACTGGAACGCCGTCTCGGCGAAGCTCCTGAGCTTGCGGGAATGCAGGCGCTCGGGCGGCTGGTTCCGCAAAATTTCCATGGCCTTTATGCCGATCAGGAGGTGCCGGTTGACCTGGGTACGGTAGAACTCGGAGGCCATGCCGGGCAGCTTGATCTCACCGTGCAGCGGCTTGTCGGAAACGCAGAGCAGGGTGCCGTAGGGCACGCGGAACCTGAAGCCGTTGGCGGCGATGGTCGCCGATTCCATGTCGAGGGCGACGGCGCGCGACTGGCTCAACCGCTGGGTGATCTCGTTCATGTCCCGCAATTCCCAGTTGCGATTGTCGAAGGTGGCGACGGTGCCGGTGCGCATGACGCGCTTGACCTCGACGCCCTGCAGCCCGGTGACGGCCGCCACCGCCTGCTCGAGCGCCACCTGGATTTCGGCGAGGGCCGGAATGGGCACGGAAAGCGGCAGGTCGGCGTCGAGCACATGGTCCTCGCGGACATAGGCATGGGCGAGAACATAGTCGCCGAGTTCCTGCGAATTCCTCAAGCCGGCGCAATGACCGACCATGACCCAGGCATGGGGTCTGAGGACGGCGATGTGGTCGGTGATGGTCTTGGCATTGGACGGGCCGACGCCGATATTGACCATGGTGATGCCGCGACTGTCGTCGGCGACAAGGTGATAGGCCGGCATCTGCGGATCGCGTGGGGGTGGGTCGCCCTCGGTGCCGCCGCCGAGGCGGGCATTCTTCTTGATCACGTTGCCCGGCCCGACGAAGTGGGAATAGTCGGGATGGCCCTCGTCCATGTACTGCTCGGAGAGCCGGCAGAATTCTTCCATGTAGAACTGGTAGTTGGTGAAGATCACGAAGTTCTGGAAGTGCTCGGGCTCGGTGGCGGTATAGTGGCTCAGCCGGTAGAGCGAATAGTCGGTGCGCGGGGCGGTGAACACCGATAGCGGATAGGGGCCGCCGGCGCCCGGGATCAGCGTTCCATTGGCGATCTCGTCGTCGGTGTGGGTGAGGTCGGGCACATCGAAGATGTCCCTCAGTGGCACGCCGAGAGCATCGATGGCCTCGCCGTCGATGCGCTCGCTCGGATGGAAGGCGAAATGCAGCGGAATCGGGGTGTCGCTCTCGCCGATTTCGATCTCGGTATCATAGTGCTTTAGGATCAGTCCGAACTGCTTGATGAGGTAGTTCCTGAACAGGTGCGGCGCGGTCAGCGTCGTCCTGTAAAGTCCGGGGCTATGCAGGAACCCGTAAGGCAGGTGCGAGTCGATGCGCTGGAAGCTTTTCGATTCCACCTGGACCCCGGGGTAGCAGGCGCGGACGCGGGCAATCGGCACGTCACCCCGTATCAGGCCGAACAGATGCTCGCGAATGATATTGGTGTTGCGTTGGTAGATTTCGGCCACATAGGCCCATGCGGTCTCGGGCGTGTCGAAGCGGCGTGTCGGCAGCGGCTCGTGGGCGATGGTGTACATGTCGGCACTCTCTGGCGCGGAATGGCGGCGCTTCGGACGGCTCTGGTTCCGGGCGCGACCGCTCGGGACAACGCGGTGCATTGGCTTGCCAGCTTCTGCGGCAAAGTGCAACGGGGCCGAGCCGGAAGCCGCGGCTTTTGCCGTTCCCGCCTGGGTCGGCGCGATGCCGCTGCGCATGCGGGCGGTTCGATCACCTTTGAGTGACTGCCCTTGTGCGGCCATTCTCGGGACCTATCTGGAATTCATACGTTCGTTGCAACAGGCCCTTGCCCAGGCCGCGACGGACGGTTCGGCGCCGGTCGATCACGAGTTCGCCCTCAACTCGCCCGCCGGCAGAAACGGCCGCAGCATCTTCCCCCAAGGTGCTGCGGCTTTTGCCCGTTTCACTGCACGGACACGTCGTATCTGGCCCTGAGCGCCGCGATCGAGCGCCGGGCGAGTTCCTCGAGCACGTTCATGTCGATCCTGTCGAGATTGCGAAGATAAAGGCAGGACTTGCCCATGCGATGCGGTCCGAGCCTTTGAAGCAGCGCGGCAAAGCCGGGTTCGTTGGAAATGTGGCCCATCAGGTAGATCACCATCTCGGCCTTTCGCGGCGCGAAGCCTATGACGAAGGTGTCGCCCTGGCGACCGCTGGCAAGGCGATACTGGTAGGATCCGAAACCGATCATGGTCGGCCCCCACATGCGCGGCCTTGCGCCGGTCAATGCGCCGAACAGCGCCAGGAGCCGCTCGGCGTCGCACCGGCGGATGTCGTCGCCGAGCGCGGCGACGTGGTCGGCTGGCAATACCGATTTCGGCCCGGTCTTTTGATCGGTGGCCAATATGTGCCTCCCGTCGGGGCCGGCATGATGACCGGCAACACTCGGGGGAACAAGGTTTGCGCGGTCTTGTCGGCTCACGTTCTTGCGATGTCGGATTGTCGATACCACCTATTGGACAGACCCAGGCGGCCGGAGGTGACGGCCGCATCCGATCCAGGAGATGCGAAATGAACGACGGACACGACAAGAAGGATTCTTGGCAGACCTTCACCGAAGAGGTCGAGGTTGCCGGCCATAAACTCGTCGACGAGGTGACCAAGCTGATCGCCGAGGGCAATGTGCGCAAGGTGCGCGTGCGCTCGGAAAACGACGACATCATGCTGGAAGTGCCGCTGACTGCCAGCGCCGTCATTGGCGGCGTGGTGGTTCTGACCGCGCCCTGGCTCGCCATTCTCGGGGCACTGGCCGGCTTGCTGGTGCGCGTCCGCCTCGAAGTGGTGCGCGAGGAACCGAACAAGGCCGACGACGCTGCCAGCGACAAGGGCAAGGATGATCCCGGCGGGTCCAACCCGGCCTGAGCGCCACTCGGGCAATTGTCGCCGTAACGATTTTGACGCCTAAACCCAATCCGCGAGCGCGGCGAGGGCCCTCGCGGTGATCGCCATCTTCTTGGGGTCCGCCTTGTCCTTGCCGCGCCAGCGCTTGACACCCTCGGGCTTGGTCAGGGTCACCGGCGGGAACAGGCCGAAATTGACGTTCATCGGCTGGAAGCTGCGCAATTTCACGCTGTCGTCGCCGAGATGGCCGCCGGTGATGTGGCCGATCAGGGCGCCGAGCGCCGTTTCGACCGGCGGCGGCACGATTTCCCTGCAAAGACGCTCATCGGCGGCAAAGCGCCCGGCCAAAAGGCCGATAGCCGTCGACTCGACATAGCCCTCGACGCCGGTGATCTGGCCGGCAAAGCGCAGGCGCGGCTCGGCTTTCAGTTTAAGATTAGGTCGCAACACTTTCGGTGAATTTAGAAAAGTGTTGTGGTGCAGCCCGCCGAGTCGGGCGAATTCGGCCTGTTCGAGGCCCGGAATGAGCCGGAAAATCTCGGTCTGGCCGCGATATTTCATCTTGGTCTGGAAGCCGACCATGTTCCACAGCGTGCCAAGGGCGTTGTCCTGGCGCAATTGCACCACGGCATAGGGCGGCGTATCGGGGCGACGCGGATTGGTCAGCCCGACCGGCTTCATCGGTCCGAATCTCAGCGTCTCGCGGCCGCGCGACGCCATTTCCTCTATGGGCAGGCAGCCATCGAAATAGGGCACGTTTTCCCATTGGTGGAACTCGTGCTTTTCGGCCTCCAGAAGGGCATCGACGAAGCGGGCATACTGGGCCTCGTCCATCGGACAGTTGAGGTAGTCGGCGCCGGTGCCCGAGGGACCGGGCTTGTCGTAGCGCGACTGGGCCCAGACCACGTCCCGGTCGATGCTGTCGGCGTGAACGATCGGCGCGATGGCATCGAAAAAGGCCAGCGCCTCCTCGCCGGTGACCTGCTGGATGGCTTTGGCAAGGGGTTCCGAGGTTAGCGGACCGGTGGCGATAACGACATCGCCCCAGTCGGCCGGTGGCAGGCCGGCCACTTCGCCGCGCTCCAGCGTGATCAGCGGATGTGCCGCGATGGCCTGCGTGACAGCCTCGGAAAAGCCGTTGCGGTCGACGGCCAGCGCGCCGCCGGCGGGCAAGGCGTGTTTGTCGGCCATCCGCATGATCAGCGAGCCGGCGCGGCGCAATTCCTCATGCAGCAGGCCGACGGCATTGCGCTCCCTGTCGTCCGAACGGAAGCTGTTGGAGCAAACCAGCTCCGCCAGCCCGTCGGTGACATGGGCGGGCGAGGATTTTTCCGGGCGCATTTCATGCAGGATCACCGGCACGCCGCGCTCGGCAGCCTGCCAGGCGGCCTCCGACCCGGCGAGGCCGCCGCCGATGACATGCAGGGGAGAAAGCGGGACATCTGTCATGCGCGGCTGATAGCAACTGCTATTATCCAGCGCAATCGGGCAAACAAGGAGACCAGCCTATGCACAAACTGATCCTTTGGGGCCGCAACACTTCGGTCAATGTGCAAAAGGTCATATGGACGCTCGCGGAACTGGGGCTCGACTACGAGCGCAAGGATGTCGGCGGCGACTTCGGCGGGCTCGACAGTCCGGACTTTGCCGCGATGAACCCGAACCGGCTCATTCCGGTGCTGCAGGACGGCGATCTGTCGGTGTGGGAATCGAGCGCCATCGTGCGCTATCTCGCGGCCCAGTACGGCGCCGGCACGCTTTGGCCGGAGCTGCCGCGCCAGCGGGCGCAATGCGATCAGTGGGCCGACTGGTACAATACCACATTCCAGCCCACCTGGCTCGGCGTCTACCTGGCCTTGGTGCTGACGCCGCCATCGCGGCGCGACATGGAGGCGATCCGGCGCGGCAACGAGGCGGTGAATAAGGGCTTCGCCTTGCTCGACGGTGCGCTGGCCGGCCGGGATTTTCTGTGCGGCAAGGGGCTGACCTATGCCGACATCCTGTGCGGTGCAGTGCTCTACCGCTGGTCGCGGCTCGATGTCGAGCGCATCGACATGCCCAATGTCGATGCCTGGCATGCGCGTCTGAGGACGCGTCCGGCCTTCGTCACCGGCATCGAAATCGATTTTTCCGCCATGATGGCCAGGGACTAGCGGTGCCCGGCCCGAAGTGCCGGAAGATGACGGGCCCTAGAGCAAAACACCCGCGTCCAGAGGGAAGCGGGTGTTTCTAGGCTTTGGAGGCGCCGGACAGGTCCGACGTGGTTTTCTGGGCGCTTCGGTCAGGCAATTTGCCGACCGCGCCGGTACGGCATGCATCCGCATGGGATCAACGTCGCGCGCTAGAGTTGCGCGACGTGATCACGGGCGATGGCCGGAATGTCGGCACGCTGGATGCCGAGATCGGCGAGGGCGCGGTTGTCCAGCGAATTCAGTTCGCGGACGGTCTGGTGGTAGGCGTTCCAACGGCGAAGAATCTTGTTCATTTTGGTATTCCTGAAGTGCAAGTGTTCGGTCCGGGACCGGGTCGGTGAATGCGGCGCAACGCTTTAGATCTGCGAAGCGTACTCGCGGGCGATGGTCGGAATGTCGCCGCGCTTGATGCCGAGGTCGGCGAGCGAGCGGTTGTCGAGAGCGTTGAGCTCACGGACGGTCTGCTGGTAGGCGTTCCAGCGGCGAACGATAGTGCGGATACCCATTTTTCGTCTCCTTGAGTTACGCCCCTCATCTAGTGCAGGCCGGGGCGGATGAGCAGTGCGTTTTTCGTCAAGTCAGTTATGCAGTTCGCGGGTAGCTCGGTGGATTAAGGTTAATCCGGTATGAGCGGGACAGGATCGGCCGCCTCAGCGGTCGAATAGCCCAAGCGTCATGCTGCGCATGTCGGCACCGGCGCTGGGGAAGATGTTGATCCCGCGATGCGTCGGGCCATTGGGATCCCGGAACATATCCGGGGCTTCGTGGTGGCGATCTTCCTGCCAAACGAGTCTGACAAACATTGGCATGTCTCCGTTCCTGCCAAGCACAGCGCACAGATGGATGATTTGCCCGGGCTAAGCTATGGGCGAAGCGGAAAAGGTGCCCTGCGCCATGCGCATGGCATTGCCACCGTTCGCCCACAAATGGGCGAAACCCCCGGAAAACCGGGGGCAAACATGGCGCTGCCATGGCAGTCGGAGGGGGCATGGCAGCCATGTGAACGGGCTTTTCTCCGGCTTGGCCGCCAGATGTATCATTTCGGTCACTACTCTGCGGCGCTGTCGAAGCCGGAAAGCTGGCGCGTTATGATTTCCTTAAGGAATTTGCCGGTGTGCGAGCGCTTTGCCTCGATGATGTCCTCGGGCGTACCCACCGCGACGATCTCGCCGCCGCCGTCGCCGCCCTCGGGGCCAAGGTCGATCACCCAGTCCGCCGTCTTGATGACCTCGAGATTGTGCTCGATGACGACGACGGTATTGCCGGTCTCGACCAGCTCGTGCAGCACCTCGAGCAGCTTGGCGACGTCGTGGAAATGCAGGCCCGTGGTCGGCTCGTCGAGCATGTAGAGGGTGCGGCCGGTGGCGCGCTTGGACAATTCGCGGGAAAGCTTGACGCGCTGGGCCTCGCCGCCGGAAAGGGTGGTGGCGGGCTGGCCGACCTTGATATAGCCGAGCCCGACGCGCTGCAGGGTCAGGAACTTGTCGCGGATGGCCGGCACGGCGGCGAAGAAGTCGACGGCCTCGTCGATGGTCATATCGAGAACGTCCGAGATCGACTTGCCCTTGAACTGCACTTCCAGGGTTTCGCGATTGTAGCGCTTGCCGCCGCAGGTGTCGCAGGTGACATAGACATCGGGCAGGAAGTGCATCTCGATCTTCAAAACGCCGTCGCCCTCGCATTTCTCGCAGCGGCCGCCCTTGACGTTGAACGAGAAGCGCCCCGGTCCGTAGCCGCGCGCCTTGGCCTCGGGCAGACCGGCGAACCACTCGCGGATCGGGGTGAAGGCGCCGGTATAGGTGGCCGGATTGGAGCGCGGCGTGCGCCCGATCGGCGACTGGTCGATATCAATGACCTTGTCGAGGAACTCGAGGCCGGACACACTTTCGTGTGGGGCCGGGTTGGTGCGGGCGCCGTTCAGCCGCCGGGCGATGGACTGGTAGAGCGTGTCGATCATGAGGGTGGACTTGCCCGAGCCGGAGACGCCGGTAATGGCGACGAACAGGCCGAGCGGGATGTCGGCCGAAACGTTCTTGAGATTGTTGCCGGTGGCACCGCGCACGGAAATCTGCCGGGCGGGGTTGGGCGCGCGGCGCTCGGCCGGCATCGGGATGACCATCCGGCCGCTGAGATACTTGCCGGTCAGGCTGTCGGGATGGGCGAGAATGTCGGCAGGCGTGCCTTCGGCGACGATATGGCCGCCATGCACGCCGGCGCCGGGGCCGATATCGACGACATAATCCGCCGTCAGGATGGCGTCTTCGTCATGCTCGACGACGATGACGGTATTGCCGAGGTCCCGGAGGCGCCTGAGCGTTTCGAGCAGGCGGGCATTGTCGCGCTGGTGCAGGCCGATCGAGGGTTCGTCGAGGACGTAGAGCACGCCGGTCAGGCCCGAGCCGATCTGGCTGGCAAGGCGGATGCGCTGGCTTTCCCCGCCCGACAGCGAACCGGAATTGCGGGAAAGCGTCAGGTATTCGAGGCCGACATCGTTGAGAAAGGCGAGGCGCTCGCGGATTTCCTTGAGGACGCGCTCGCCGATCTGCATTTGTGTCGGGTTGAGCTTTGCCGGCAGGTCCGCGAACCAGGCGGACGCGTTCCTGATCGACATGTCGGCGACTTCGCCGATGTGGAGCCCGGCGATCTTGACCGCCAGCGCCTCGGGCTTCAACCGGGCGCCGTTGCAGGTCTCGCAGGGCGCCGAGGACATGTATTTCTCGATTTCCTCGCGGACGCCGGCACTCTCGGTCTCGCGGTAGCGGCGGGTGAGGTTGCCGACAAGGCCTTCGAAAGGCTTGGTGGTCTTGTAGGTTCTGAGGCCGTCGTCATAGACGAATTTGATCGGCGTCTTGCCCGAGCCGAAGAGCAGGGCGGTCTGCGAACCGATCGACAGGTCCTTGAACGGCGTGCCGGTCGAATCGCCGAAATGCCTCACAACGGCATCGAGCGTCTGGTTGTAATAGGCCGCCGAGGATCGCGACCAGGGCGCCATGGCGCCGTCCCTGAGCGACAGGGTCGGGTCGGGCACGACAAGATCGGGATCGATCTTCATCTCCGAACCGAGCCCGCCGCAAGTCGGACAGGCACCGTGCGGATTGTTGAACGAGAACAGGCGCGGCTCGATCTCGGCGATGGTGAAGCCGGAGACCGGGCAGGCGAACTTTTCCGAAAAGGTAATGCGTTCCGGGGTGGTCTCGCCGGGCTTGAGATCGGCATATTCGGCGATGGCGATGCCGTCGGCCAATTGCAGCGCCGTCTCGAAACTGTCGGCGAGGCGGGTGGCGAGGTCGGGACCGGCGACGATGCGGTCGACCACCACTTCGATGTCGTGCTTGATCTTCTTGTCAAGGACCGGCGCCTCTTCGATCTCGCAGAAGGTGCCGTCGATCTTGACGCGCTGGAAGCCGCGCTTCATCAGATCGGCGAGTTCCTTGCGGTACTCGCCCTTGCGGCCGCGCACCATCGGCGCCAGCAGATAGAGGCGCGTGCCCTCGGGCAGAGCCAGCACCTTGTCGACCATCTGGGAAACGGTCTGGCTCTCGATGGGCAGGCCGGTGGCCGGCGAATAGGGCACGCCGATGCGGGCGAACAGGAGCCTCAGATAATCGTAGATCTCGGTGACGGTGCCCACCGTCGAGCGCGGATTGCGCGAGGTCGTCTTCTGCTCGATGGAAATCGCTGGGGAGAGCCCGTCGATCTGCTCGACATCGGGCTTTTGCATCATTTCGAGGAACTGGCGGGCATAGGCCGAAAGCGATTCGACATAGCGACGCTGGCCCTCGGCATAGATGGTGTCGAAGGCGAGCGAGGACTTGCCCGAGCCGGAGAGGCCGGTCATGACGATCAGCCGGTCGCGCGGCAACCTCAAATCGATGGACTTGAGGTTGTGCTCCTTGGCGCCACGGATGACGATTTCGCGGTTGCTGCTCACGGACATGGGCGGCCCAGTCGGATTGAGGTCATTTTTCGGTCAGGAATCGCGCGGGGCGAAGCGCGAGGTCAACAAGAACATAGACAGAACATTGAAATCACTGTCAAGCGGCTCCGTCGCGCGCTCTGCATCATAGGCGGCGCGCCACCTTCTGCCTAGGGAAGGCCTACTGCCAGTTGGTGACAAATGCTGGGTAGTGTCTCAGTTTGAAATCAGATATTGGCCAGGACAGCAGGAACGCGGCTGTTGAACGCGACCCAATTTGATGTGTCTGGGCACATCCAGCCGATTGCCTCTAGGATTTCGTCATGAACCGTCTGCAAGTTATGTTGAAAAATTGGCTCATGGTGAGCGACCCTGTTACGGAAGCGGCGCAACATGTTCATTCGACCGTGGACAACAACACGCTTTTTCCCACCGGACGCACGAAATCCTTTGTTGAGGGCTCTGCGCCAGACATCGCCATCGTAAGTGGGTCCTAACAACCCTACCCAAAAGGCAAACCGCATCTCTGCCACTATGCTATCGTTCGTTGGCCATTGAGTGGTTTTCTGCAATTCTGCGAGAACCTCGGCAACCATTTGCTGAGATGTCGCGTTAAGAGGGACAGCGCCGCTCGTCATCCAATCAGGCCCCCACTGATTTCTCATTTGAGCATGGATGGTGTTGCGGAGTGCTATTTCAAGGCCCTGAAGCGGGCTATAAAAAGCTTCACATAAGCGCGTGTTGTGCTCATAGGCAGTGATTGCCAGAGCTAGGTCATTGTTGTTTTGAGCCAGATACTTATCCAGCCTAGGGCGAGAGATGGTAAGCTCCAAAGAGGCATCAATCTGAGGCGTTCGCAATTCGTTCACTTGCTGTTTACGCGCAATCGGCTATATAAGGCATCGTATACCCCGGGTCGGCCTCTGCTGCAAAGCATGCTCCCGGGGTCAGTCTTTTCTAGGCCCGCTTCTTGTATGGCCCACGCGGACCCGGCTTAGTTGCGCGAGCGTCGATCAGGTCGCAAATCCAATCGAAGTCGCGAACGGTATCCGACAAACCTGCTTCCATTGCCGGGGTGACGCGAAGCGTCTTGTGGATTTTCAGGAAGTTGTAGAACACAGTGTAGAGCGCGACCATGTGCGCATGGTTTTCGAACTTCTTTGAAAAGGCATTGGTCAACCGGGTGAACCGGCGCATGTGCATGCGCATCGTGAGGTTCTGGCGCTCGACATAGGACGTGGACACATGGTCCAAATCGGGATTGCCTTCCACTGGGGTCTTGCGAGCGCCGATGCATTCAGCCGGCGAATAGCGACCCTTCGCAGCTTCCGGCGATGAACCGTACAGCTTCACGAGCTGAGCATAGTCAACATCGGCGCCGAACGCGCCTTCAACCGCTGCAAGATAGGGCTTGTGACCATCCGTTGTGAGTTGCACGCGGGTTTCCAACCTATCGGCTACGTCCTGCATGAAGGCGTTCGCATAGTCGGCATCGCGGGCGCCGACCAGATAAGCCACGATCAGCTTGCTGTCGGCATCAATGGCCGTCCAGGTCCATGTATCGCCAGCGCCTTCCGGGGCGGCTACAGCCGTCTTGACGTTCTTTTGCTTCGCGTATGTGAACGACCAAATTTCGTCGCACTGGACGCGCTTGGCCTTCACGCCGCGCACCGTCTCGTCATGGAAGGCCGCGCAAGCCTCGCCCGCGTCCACCAAAAGCTTGGAAACCGTATTGATGCTCACGTCCGTCATGCGAGAGATCGCACGCATCGACACGCCTTCGCAGAGCATCGAAAGGATTTGAACGCGGGTTTTCAGGGGCAGCTTGTTCATGCCCCTAATATATGAACTTTTATGCTTAGTGTCAAGCATGAAGGATTGAATTACCCCGGGAGCAAATGGTTCTAGTTATCAATGTGTTAAGCCTGCCATCACTCCACAAAGACAGTTATTTCCCCGGGCGTCCTCCCCTTGGCATTGGAAGATATAGGGTTAGTTGAACACCCTCGCGCCCAAACTTTTCAGCCATCCGCCGGCGAAGCTCAGGCATGTCCTGACAGGCTGAAGCGAGGCCAATGAGCATCCAAATATGTTCTGTAAGCTTTCGAAGTCCATACTGTCCGGAAAGCCATTGGTGATAGTTTCTGCCGTGTTTCGGCTCCGGGGCGTGGCCTTTCAGCCAGTCTGCAACGTCAGTATCCAAATATCCGTATACTAACTCCATAACGAGCTTTCCCCAGTATTTCGGGCGCTCGTGGATTGGCCCCTTCCACCTAGTTAGCCGCCCAAACTGTATCCAAAGCTCATCCGGGAATGTCTTCTCCCAAGGCCGCATTTCTTCTTCAAGGAAAAGCTTGAGCTTGGTTTGGAGGGCATCAGATGCACGCTCATATTGATAGCCGGTGGCCTCATCTATTGCAGATTCGATGCCAGTCTTCGCGAATGCAGCCAGCAAAACGGAAGCCCGAACTGCAATGGCTACTTGCGACTCCGAGGTAAGCGCTCCTGTGTCTCTTGCCCTAGAATAAGCTCTGCAAATATCGATGAACGCAGACGCTGTCATAGCCTGCACGTTTTTATTAACAACCTGCGGGATGGTGATATCGATGAACTGATCTTCCAGATCAGTTGGAAGGAATGGCTCCAAGGCGCGAACACGGAGGTAGCTTTCAAGATTACCACCACCCTTACCGCCGGTAAGAAAGTTCAATGCGCCGGTGCGAGTGATAACCCGCCTGGAATCATCAAGGACATAGCAGGGTAATTCGTCGTCAGCGACAGGCAAAAGTCCCGGCCATTTAGCCTCAGGAGGCTTCAATATTTCTGAAGAACTGCGTTCTGCCGCCGGAGAAAAATCCGCCGGAGCTACTTGGATTCCCCTTCGGACGGCAGCTTCAACGATTTGCTTATGCCATTTAGCCGGAATCGCGCCATGCTTGGCCCAGTATTGTACCGTACTCTGTTT
The DNA here is from genome assembly GCA_018818925.1 of Alphaproteobacteria bacterium. Taxonomy (GTDB): domain Bacteria; phylum Pseudomonadota; class Alphaproteobacteria; order Rhizobiales; family Devosiaceae; genus JAHJQZ01. The sequence continues at coordinate 64,657 of JAHJQZ010000015.1, read as the reverse complement.
AGTGTGAAGTGCCTCGGCCAGCGCAGTCTGGCCTCCGAAGCGTGAAACAATCTTTTGGGCTGCGTTCATCGAATCGTCCTTTCGCTATCCGGCAACACAGGATAACGAAAAACGAAAACATCGCAACCGAATTATTCGTTATTTCTCCCACCGCTTTTGAGCGGCCTTCCGAGCAATCTCCGCCCGTCGCTCAGGCGTCATGTTCTCGGCGCGGGCTTTGCCACCCTTCGCGCCGAGCGCCTTGGCGTTCGGGTCCTTGCCGTCGTTTGCGGCTTCATCGTCAGCCTCGCCGGTGGCGATCTTCATCACGCGAACGGCATTGCCGATCACGTCGGCGGGGCGCTTCTGGCCTTTAGGTCCTGTGGGCACTATCGATCCTCTTTGAGCTTTCGGCTATTCTCGCACATCATTAGCCTGAGTTGGAGTTCGTTGGCTCTGGTGCGCTCTGCCTCCAGAAACGAATTCGCATAGAGGCCAATGACCACTGCACCTATTATCGTGCTGAACGGGACAACGACAAACATGGCGTCCTGATAGCCGTGGAGCGCCAGCCAGAAACAACCGCCGATTACAAGAGCAGAAAGCCCCATGATGCGAAAGCCGGGCAGCGTGTACCATCTTGGCTCGTTTGCCACAGTCACCTCCATGCTTCACGCTAAGCATATAGGAAGGCGATGGCGGTTTCGAGGCCACGTCAAGATTTCTCAGATTTCAAACTGAGACACTGCCAAATGCTGTCAGGAGGTCAGCTTGAATTTCGAATTTTGTAGCGCGGCCATTGGTTGTAGCCGATAGACGGATCATTCGCCCGAAGCCTGACAATGAAGTCGCGTTCCATTGCGTTGAGTTCTGCTTTCGTCGCCGTCTCTGATTCCCAGAGGATGTCACGAGTGATTGTGTAACTTCGGCGTTGGTCCCGCGTGAAATCGGCAGCGATCACGTCGCTGTTCGCACTTCCAAAATAGTTGATGCTGTCAGTCACGTCTTGGCCGACATAGATTTTGCCGTTTGGGTAAGTAATTCGATAGATAACTTTCATTCAGCGCCGCGATTTCTGCATAGACCGGTGAACCGGGGCCGTGCGCGACCATCTCCGGCCCTGCCCACGAGCTTAGGTCACGCAAATCCTATATGCGGATGATCCGGGACAAAGGCCAGTCGATCTGCCGCCGGCGATGCCGATTGGCATCTTCGCTAGAGCCTATCTGGCAGCGCGAATGTTGTAGCGACGGGCGAGGTCCTGCTGCTCCGCCATCGGCAGGGCGGTGAAGTACTTTTTCCACCCCGGGCAGAAATTGATGTGAAAGCGCCAGAACCGCCCGGCAAGGGACTTGGGCGCCGTGTCGTATTTTGCCCGCATGGGGCAACTGCTGCAACCTTGTTCGCTCATGGCATGGGCCCTGACTGTTTTGCCTAGTTGTCTCAATCTAGGCGTCCTTCATGCGCACTTCCAGAAGTCGAAATTGCCGCAGGCCGCAGGCGGGCATGACAAATCGTATCACCCAGGACACGAGACGGCGTGCGGAAGACGGCGGAGAACCCGCATTCGGGCGCAGTTGGTCGGACAGTCCGTTTAGTCTCGCCCGGTTTTCCGCCGCGGCAACAAACTTGACAGGGCAACCGGGCGATGAACATAAAGGGAACAAATAGGCGACGGGCCGGCAATCTGTGGACGCAGGCGCCAAGGCCGGGGTTACGCCGGCTTTGGCTCTGGAGTGAGGGCAAGCGGCGCGGTATAGCGTCAGGCCAGAGCGTAAATTCGGAAGGAACAGGGCATGGCGGGGAGCGTCAACAAGGTTATTCTCATCGGAAATCTCGGTGCGGACCCGGAAGTGCGCACCACCCAGTCCGGGGCCAAGGTTGTCAACATGCGCATCGCCACCTCGGAAAACTGGCGCGACAAGACCACCGGCGAGCGCCGCGAGCGGACCGAGTGGCACACGGTCGTCATCTGGAATGAAGGCCTGACGCGCATTGCCGAGCAGTATCTGCGCAAAGGCTCCAAGGTCTATGTCGAGGGCCAGCTGCAAACGCGCAAATGGCAGGACCAGTCCGGCCAGGATCGCTACACGACCGAAATCGTGCTGCAGGGTTTCAACGGTGCCTTGACCATGCTCGACGGGCGCGGAGAAGGCGGCGGCGAGGGCGGCTTTTCCGGTCCGCGCGCCGATCAGGGACGGCCGGCGTCATCGAGCGCCCCCGCGTTCGAAAGTGGCGGCATGGACGACGACATCCCGTTCTAGACCGTTGGGACGACGACATCCCGGCTACAGCACCAAAAAGATCGCGGCGACATGAACACTCGCCGCGATTGTCGCGCCAATTGCCATGCCGACCGTGCGCCGGCGGAGCGCGATAACGATGTCGGCCACCTGGATCAGGGCAGCCGCGCCGAGCAGAACGGCAATTGTCCAGCCGCTGGCGAACAGCGGCAAGAATCCCGCCAGGCATCCGAACGGAACGGTGCGAGCGGCATACATCAGGACAAAAAATCGCTCGCCCGCGCCACCATCGGCGCCGGCAACCAGCATTTTGGGCCGGTAGAGCGCGATCATCCCGAACGCAGACGATCCCAGGGCGATGATCAGGTTGAGATAAAGCACAAAGGTATTCATTGCCGCAGCCTCCCGATTGATGAGACGGTAGGTGATATCGGGCGCGGGCCTTGTCCATCCCCGCCGGGCACGCTCTTTGTCGCACCGGCACCGGGCGGCGGCGGCATGGACGACGACATCCCGATCTGGTATTTGGCGCGCATGACACACATCACTCCTTCTCCGATGGTCCTTGCGTGAGGAGCCGTGCCTGACCGTTTTCGGTGAGGCGACGGCTCGATAAATCACGTCACCGGCGCGGCGGCAGCAATGCCTCCGTGCCCAAGCGATTGCGCAGCGCGTTCTGCCGCCGGATCGAACGGCGCGGGACGGCTGGAAATGGAGAAGCGGCGAGCGACCCGTCGACGGGCGCGCCGCACAATGACAGAAATGAGCATTATCATTCGCGACGAACGGCACGGCGAGGAAAAAGCCATTGCCGAATTGACGACCCTGGCCTTCACCACCCTTGCCATGGCCAGCGGCACCGAAGCGGCCATCGTCGACGCCTTGCGGCAAGCCGGCGCCCTGACACTGTCGCTTTTGGCCGAACAGGACGGGGAGATCGTAGGGCACGTCGCCTTTTCGCCGGCAGTGCTCGGCAAGATCGAAGGCTGGTACGGGCTCGGACCGGTTTCGGTTCGGCCCGATCTGCACAAGCAGGGTATCGGCTCGGCGCTGATCAAAGCCGGACTCGACCGGCTGCGTGTCCTCGGCGCCTCCGGCTGCGTGGTTATCGGCCATCCGGCCTATTACCCGCGCTTCGGCTTTGCCGCCAATCCGCGCCTGACCTTTCTCGGCGAGGCGGGTGAGCACGTCATGGCGCTAAGCTTCGGCGGCTCCGAGCCAGCGGGCGAGGTGGGTTTCCATCCGGTCTTTTCCGGGGCTTGAGCGACGGGCGCAAAAGGGCCGGCCGCCTCGGCGGCCGGCCCGATATCCATGTGGCGACGGGCGCGACTACGACTTCTTCTTCATCGGCACGTCGGCCTGGCTGGTGTAGCCGGATTTGCTGTCGGTGATGCTGGCCTTGACCACGATGGCGTCGTCGCGCAGCGACAGGCCGGCCTTGACGCTGTAGTTCGCGCCGCTGTCCGGGTCGGTCGGCTGCATGGTGAAATCGATGCCCGAACCGCTGCGGCGGCCGATGGCGGTGCCGCCGAAGGCGGCGTTCGACGTCATCGTCGCTTCGTAGCGGTTCTTGGTCTCGAAATAGCCGAGCGAGCCCCTGATGTTGACGCTGCCGCCGGCCAGGGCGCAGATGCCGTTGAATTGCACGGTTGCCGACTCGGCGCTTGTTACGGTCAGCCGGCATTTGATCGATTCCGCTTCGGCGTCGGTGCCGAAGGTGCCGCGACCTTCCCAGCTCCCGACATAGGACTGAAGCACCTGGATGTCCTTTTGTCCGGCCGTTGCGGCCTCGGGCGCGATAAGGGCGAGGGCAACGAGCAAGGCGGACAGAACGGGTCTGAGAAAATTCATGGGCGTGGTTCCTGTTTAGCTCCGAAGTTCTGGAAAAAGCGCCCGCCGGCCTTGAGCATGGCGGGCAGGAAAACGAGGTCCCCAGCCAGGGCGAGCACCAGGGTCAGCACGGTCAGCGTGCCGAATAGCGCTACCTGCGGCAGGGCCGAAAACGCCACGACGAAGGTGCCGCCGCACAGGATCAGCGTCGTGGCGACCAGCGCCGGGCCGACCCGTTCGAGCACCCTGTCTATGGCGGCATCGTGGCCAAGGCCGGCTTTTCGTTGTCGCACGTAATTGGCGAGGAAATGGATGGTGTCGTCGACGGCGATGCCGAAGGCGATGGTCAAGGCGAAGACCGTGGTCATCTGCAGCCCGGCGCCGGAAAAATAGAGGTAAACCTCGGTCCCGAGGATCGGCAGCACGTTGGGAATGAAGGCGACAAGGCCGATGCGGACCGAACGGAAGGCGAAACCGATGACGAACAGGTTGACGACGATGGCGATCATGAGTCCGTTTCGCAGATTGCCGATGATGTCGGTGCTGGCATAGGAGGTCAGGACGTTGAGGCCGGACACCTGGGCATCGCCGATGCCGGCGGCGCGCAACTCGGCGTCGGTCGCGTCGACCATCGCCCTGAGATCGGCCGAGCGCATCATGGTTGGGATGAAGGCGGTGACCATGGCCTGCTTGTTGTCGTCGGTGACGAAGCGCCGCTTCAAGAAGGGGCCGACGGCCGAAAAGATCTGCTCGCGGGTGAAGCCGCTGTCGGCGTAATGGGTGAAGCTCGCTGCCGAGATCACCTTGCCCTTGCCGACATGGCTCTCGACGATCTCGTGCACCTTCTTGATGCGCTCGAAATCCTCGTCGCCGACATTTTCGACGCCCTGTTTGAGCGGGACGCGTATATAAAGCGGCGCGACGCCGCCAACGCCGGAATCGATGCCTTCGGCCGTCTGCAAGGCCTCGGAATTGGACGGCAGAAAGTCCTGGAAGTCGAAGCGGGGCTGCAGCAGGAAGTGCGGCACGAGCATGAAGACCACCAGGACGATGCCGGCGATGGTCAGTGGCCGGGCGAAGCGATTGACCAGAAACCGCGCCACCGGGATGGGCGCCGATACCGCGATCGACATGCGATCGGGCGGCTTGAAGCCGAAACGGACGGCGAACTTGATGGCGAGCGGCAGGAAGGTGACGAGGGCGACATAGGCGATGGCAACGCCGATGACGCCGGAGACGCCGAATTCGGCGATGCCCTGGCCCTGGGTGACCAGCAGCGTGGCGAAGGACACGGCGGTGGTGATCGAGGTCAGCGCCGCCGCCGGCGTCACGCGGTTGACCGTCTCCCTGATCGCCTCGTTCGATTCCATGCCGTCGCGCCAGAGCCTGAGCCAGGTGAAACAGAAATACATGCTCTCGGCGAAGGCGATGACCAGAACCAGCGTCGTGACGATATTGGTGAGGAATGTGAACTGGCCGAACAGCGCCGTGATGCCGCCGATCAGCCAGATGATCGAGATGAACGGCGTCAACGTCGCTAAAAGGGCGCCGACAAAGCTCCTCAGGCAGATGAAGGAGACGACGGCGCCGATCAGGAAGCCGATCACCGAAAACTTGAACTGGTCCGCGATGGTGGCGTCGAGCATTTCGGTCTTCCAGACCGGCGGTCCGGTCAGCTCGACGGTGATGTTGTCGGACTGATAGCTGGCGATCAGGTCCATGAGTTCGGCGAGCATTTTGTCTTCGCCGTCGCCCCTGGTCAGTTCGGGATCGATGAAGATGATCATGACCAAGCCCGACAGGTCGCCATTGATCAGGTTGCCCATCATCGGATCGGTGTCACGCAGGTTGGCAAGGGCCGCCGCAACTTCCTCGCGGGACTGCATGTTCTCCGGCACGGCGGGCGTGGTGCCGCCGTCCTCGGTCGGGCTTCTGAGCGAGAAGGGCGACAGGGTGCCGGCGGCGTAGGAGGTCAGCTCGATATCGAAGGACAGCTCGCGCAAGCGCTCAAGGACCGCCGGATTGGTCAAGTCGTCGGATTTGGCCAGGATATAGGCGTCGCTTTCGAAGGTGCCGAACGTTTCGCGCAGCGCCTGGTAGCGATCGTACATCTCGCCGGAATTGCGATAGACCCTCAAGATATCGCCATCGACCGAGACGTTCTGAAACTGAACCAGGCAGAACGCCGTGATCAGCACGACCGCGACCGCCACCAGTCTCGGGAACCGCATGGTGAGGTGGCCGAGCCGTTCGATCCCAAACCCAATCGACAATAGACTTCTCCCGCTTGCGCGTCCGATCCTGCGGTCGTATCGCTTCGAATAGGCCCGATTCTCCGGAGCCATGCGATGCGCCAATCCGGCGTTTCTATGGTCTTCAGTCGATTCCGTCCAGCATTGGCACAGCGCAACCGGACGAAACAGTTGCGCCGGCTGCCGGCTGCGGGTGTGCGTAAGCGCCGCGCGCGTGGTACATGCTGGCGGAATCGCCTAAAATGACAAAAGTGACAAACAAAGAAGACCGATCCGTTGACTGATTCGCCAAACGAGCCCCAGGTCCCGGCTTCCGGTTCCGACATCACCCCGGTTTCCATCAACGAGGAAATGCGCCGCTCCTATCTCGATTACGCCATGAGCGTGATCGTGAGCCGCGCGCTTCCGGACGTGTGCGACGGGCTGAAGCCGGTGCATCGCCGCATCCTGTTTTCGATGTCGGAACAGAACATCGTGTGGAACCGGCCCTATGTGAAGGCGGCGCGCGTGGTCGGCGACGTCATCGGCAAGTACCACCCGCATGGTGATGCGGCGGTCTACATGTCGCTGGTGCGCATGGCGCAGGACTTTTCCATGCGAGACACGCTGATCGACGGTCAGGGCAATTTCGGGTCGGTCGACGGCGATATGCCGGCGGCCATGCGTTACACCGAATGCCGCATGGACAAGATCGCCAATTTCCTGCTCGAGGATCTCGACAAGGACACGGTCGACTTCCGCGAGAACTACGACAATTCCGAAAGGGAACCCGCGGTCCTTCCGGCGCGCTTTCCCAACATCCTGGTCAACGGGGCCGGCGGCATCGCCGTCGGCATGGCGACCAACATCCCGACCCACAATCTCGGCGAGGTCATCGACGCGACGATTGCCGTGATGAACAATCCGGGCATCGACATCGACAGCTTGTGCGAGATCATGCCCGGCCCGGATTTCCCGACCGGCGGCATCATCCTGGGGCGTTCGGGCATCCGCTCGGCCTACGAGACCGGGCGCGGTTCGGTGCTAGTGCGCGGCAAGGTGACCGTCGAGGAGACCCGCCGCGACCGCGAGGCGCTGATCATACACGAGATCCCCTATCAGGTGAACAAGGCGTCGATGATCGAACGCATTGCCGAACTGGTGCGCGACAAGCGCATCGAGGGCATCGCCGATATCCGGGACGAATCCGACCGCCACGGCATGCGTGTCGTCGTCGAGCTGAAGCGCGACGCGGTGGCCGATGTCGTGCTCAACCAGCTTTATCGCTTCACGCCGCTGCAAAGCTCGTTCGGCTGCAATTTCGTCGTGCTCAACGGCGGCAAGCCGGAGCTGCTAGGCGTCAGGGAAATGCTGACGGCATTCGTCGCCTTCCGCGAGAACGTCGTCACGCGCCGCGCCAAGTTCCTGCTCAACAAGGCGCGCGACCGCGCCCATGTGCTGGTCGGCCTTGCCGTCGCCGTCGCCAATGTCGACGAGGTCATCGCCATTATCAGGACCTCGCCCAATCCCGCTGCGGCGCGCGAGCGCCTGATCGAACGCGACTGGCCGGCCCGTGACGTCGAGGCGCTGATCCGCCTGATCGACGACCCGCGCCACAAGGTCAACGACGACGGCACGTTCAAGCTGAGCGACGAGCAGGTGAAGGCCATTCTCGATTTGAGGCTGGCGCGCCTGACGGCGCTCGGACGCGACGAGATCGGCGACGAACTCAACGGTCTCGGCACCCAGATCGAGGACTATCTCGGTATTCTCAGGTCGCGCGAAAAGGTGCGCGAGATCGTCCGTACCGAGCTTTTGGAGGTCAAGGACCAGTTCGGCACCCCGCGCAAGACGGAGATTTCCGACTTCGCCGCCGACATGGAGGACGAGGATTTCATCGCCCGCGAGGACATGGTGGGGACCGTTTCCCATGCCGGCTACATCAAGCGGGTGCCGCTGTCGACCTATCGGGCGCAGCGGCGCGGCGGCAAGGGCCGCTCGGGCATGGCGACGCGCGAAGAGGATTTCGTCGCCCGCCTGTTCGTCGCCAACACCCATACGCCGGTCCTGTTCTTTTCCTCGCGCGGCATCGCCTACAAGCTCAAGGTCTGGCGGCTGCCGCTGGCGCCGCCGCAGGCGCGCGGCAAGGCGTTGATCAACCTTTTGCCGCTCGAACAGGGCGAGACCATCACCTCGATCATGCCGCTGCCCGAGGACGAGACCACCTGGGGCGAGCTCGACATCATGTTCGCCACCCGCAAGGGCACGGTCAGGCGCAATTCGCTCGCCGATTTCACCGACATCCGCGCCAATGGCAAGATCGCCATGAAGCTCGAGGAGGGCGAGGGGATCGTCGGCGTCGAGACCTGTTCGTCGAGCGACGACGTGTTGCTGACGACCGATGGCGGGCGGGCCATCCGCTTCTCGGTCGACGACGTACGCGTTTTCGCCGGGCGCAATTCGACGGGGGTGCGCGGCATCAGGCTCGGCAAGAACGACGAGGTCATCTCCTTGTCGATCTTGAGGCATTTCGAAGCCAGCCCGGCCGAGCGCAACACCTTCATCCGCCAGTTCGGCGCCAACAGGCGGGCCGTGCTCGGCCACGAGGACGAGCCCGAACCCGTCATTGTTGCCGACGAGGAGGGCGAGGAGGAGGTGGGCGACGCCGCGCTGTCGCTTGAGCGCTATGCCCAGATGGACGCGGCGCAGCAGTTCGTTCTGACCGTCAACCAGAAGGGCTTCGGCAAGATTTCCTCGTCCTTCGACTTCCGCGTCTTCAACCGTGGCGGACGCGGCGTGCAGGCGACCGACCTTTCCAAGATCGACGAGATCGGCCCGCTGGTCGCGGCCTTCCCGGTCGAGGATGCCGATCAGATCATGCTGGTGTCCGACGGCGGCACGCTGATCCGCGTGCCGGTCGAAGGCATAAGGTTCACCAGCCGCGCCGCCAAGGGCGTGCGCGTGTTCCATACCGCCGCGGACGAGAAGGTCGTGTCCGTGGAACGCATCTCCGAAGCCGAAGCCGAAGCTGAAGAGGAAGACGGGCCGGAGGCAGGCGAATCCGGCGCCGGCAGCGGCTCCGGCGGTGCCGACGAGAGCTGACACACGGCGTTTTTGGCTGGCATGTGAAGGATAATCATGGCTGAGGTCGTGCGCGGCTATCGCGCCCTGTTGCGGTTGCGGCCGGCGCGCCTGCTGGCGATTGCTTCTGTGCCGGCCGATTTCGCCGACTGGCTCGACTACACGGCGATTATCGCGCTTTTGGTCTTCACCTACGATGCCGGGCCATGGGCGATGGCGTTCTTCGCCTTCTCGCTCGTCACGCCGGCCATCATCGTCGGTCCGGCCCTGGCGGTCTATGTCGACAAATGGCCGCTCAAGCGGGTGCTGGTGCTGTCCAATCTCGGGCGGGCGCTGACCACCGCCTTCCTGATCCTGACGCCGCCGCCGGTTTTCGTCATCGCCGCCGCCTTTTTGCGCGGCACCGTCGATTCCGCCTTCAACCCGGCCCGGCAAGCCGCCATCCAGGCGACCACACCCAAGGAACTGCTCGGCGAAGCCAACGGCCTGCACCAGGCGATCAATCAGGTCTCCAAGATCGCCGGGCCGACGCTGGGCGGCCTGCTGCTGGTTTTCCTGACGCCGCAACTGGTTTTCGGCATCAATACCGTCATGTCGCTCATTGCCGTGGCGATCCTGACGATCACGCCGGTCGCGCGCGCCGTGGGCGGGCTCGACGTGCCCGAAAGCTTCCGCACCCGGCTTTTCGCCGGCCTGGCCGAATTCCGCGCCAAGGCGGAACTCAGGCAGGCGCTGATCTTTGCCGCAGTCGCCTTTTTCGCCTTCTTTTTGTACGACGCGCTGATCGCGCTGCTCATCGATGATCTCGGCATGGATGCGGGCCTGTTCGGCATCGCCGTGGCCACGGCCGGGGCCGGGGGTCTCATCGGCGGGCTTGTCGGCGGGAGACTGTCCTTTTTGCGCCCGCTGCGCGTCATGGTCGGCGCGGCGCTCGTGTCGGCGATCGTAACGATCGGCCTTGCGTCGCTGGTGCTGTACGGATTTGCCGTGCCGCCGCCGCTTTTCCTCGCTGCCATGCTCGTGATGGGGGGCAGCACCTCGTTCATGATGATACCCTATCGCGTCCTCATCCAGCGCGATGTCGAGCCGTCGCGCGTCGGGCGTGTCGTGGCCACGGGTGAATCCGTCATCACCGCCGTCATGGTCGGTGCGCCATTCCTCGGCGCGCTGATCGCCAGCATCTGGGGCGTGCCGGCGGCCTTTCTCGCCGGCGGTCTGGTGCTGCTCGCTTTAGCCCTGGTTAGCGTGGCGCGTCGGCGCGGGACTTAGTTTCCGTCCAGCAATTCGATGCCCTCGGGCTTTCCGAGCCAGTGCGGCCGGTTTGGCCACCAGTGGATGTGGGGCGGTGCGGGAAAGCCGGGATCGGCGAAGTGCCCCACATCAATGCCGACGCAATGGGGGAGATAGGCTCCGGTGTGGAAATAGCCGCCGCTGCCGCAGCGCTTGCAGCGATAGACCTCGGTACCCGGCCCGTCGGTTCGCCACATCAGCGTTTCGCCCTCGACCGACACGATCTGGTCCTTCGGGAACCAGGCGGTCACGGTCATGACGCTGCCCGAGGCGCGCTGGCATTTGGTGCAGGCGCAGGCGTGGTGATGCTCGGGTTCGCCGCGCACCGTCACGGTGAGCTGGCCGCATGCGCAGATGGCTTGTCTCGGTTCGTCAGTCACGCCGGTGCTCCATGCGGCAAGAGGCGGAAGGTTAATCGATGCGCCAGCGGGCAACAACGCACTTGCATTCGCCTCGAACCTCTGCACTCACTCGGGCTCTTCCGGAGCGCAGAACGCCATGTTTTCCCTGACCTCCCTTGCCGCCTATTCGACCGCCTGTTTCGTCCTTGCCATCGTTCCGGGTCCGACGGTATCGGCGATCGTGGCGCAATCGCTGTCGCGGGGCACCGGGGCCGGTCTGGCGGTACTGCTCGGCACCCAGCTTGCCAATTTGTCGATGATCATTGTCGTCGCCCTGGGCATGGAGGCGATCGTCGCCTTCATGGGCTGGGCCTTCGACTGGGTGAAGCTCCTTGGCGCCGCCTATCTCATATGGATCGGCATCTCGATGCTGCGCTCGACCGGCGACAAGCTCGGCTCCGGCACGCTCAAGGAGCGCAGCTTCTGGAAGCTGGTGCTCCAGGGCTATCTGGTGTTGTGGTCCAACCCCAAGGCGCTGGTTTTTTTCGGCGCCTTCCTGCCGCAATTCGTCGATGCCGGCCAGCCGACATTCTGGCAGACGGTGGTGCTCGGCTTGATCTTCAACGTCATCGCCGGCACCAGTGATGCCGGATATGCGGTTCTCGCCGGCACGGCCCGCAATGTCTTCACCCGCGAGCGCATCCGTAGCCTCAGTCGCGCCGCCGGCACCATCCTCATCGGCGGCGGCATCTGGCTGGCGCTGGCCAAGCGGGCGTGAGCGAACCATGCCGACGCTGACCACTCTTCTGGCTTTCGCGCTGGCGACGGCGATTGCCGGTGCGGTTCCGGGACCGACCGTCGCCGTGGTCGTCGCCAATGCCATGCGCTTTGGCACCCGCGCCGGGGTGCTGACCGCGCTCGGTGCCGAGATCGCCGTCTTGACCATGCTCGGGGTCGTGGCCTTCGGACTTGAGGCGGTGATGGCCTTCATGGGCTGGGCCTTCGAATGGATCAAGCTCCTGGGCGCCACCTATCTGGTCTATATCGGCTGGCGCATGTTTGCGGCGCGGCACCATCCGCAAGCAGTGGACGACGGTCGCCGACGCCAGCGTAGCGGCTTCGTCCTGCACGGTTTCCTCGTGGTTTGGTCCAACCCCAAGACGCTTCTCTTCCTCGGTGCCTTCCTGCCGCATTTCATCGTGCCAGGCGAGCCGGCGCTGCCGCAGGTGGTCCTGCTCGGCGCCATCACCCTAGTCCTCGCCACCGCCAACGATTTCGGCTACGCGCTGATGGCAGGCGGCCTCAAGTCGGTGATGACGGAGGCGCGCACACGGCTGGTAACACGCCTGTCCGGCCTGGTGCTGATGGCCGGCGGCATATGGCTGGCCTTGTCCAAGCGCGCCTGAACCCGGTTATTGGAGACCCAGATGTTCGAGCCCGGTCTGCTGATTACCTATATCGCCGCCTGTTTCGTTTTCTCCATCGTGCCCGGGCCGTCGGTGACAATGGTTCTGGCCAATTCGCTGGCGCGCGGCACGGCGGCCGGATTCTGGACCATTCTGGGGACCGAACTGTCGATGTTCTCGATGGTGCTGGTTGTCGCGTTCGGCCTCGAAGCGGTGATGGCATTGGTCGGGGAGGCGTTCGTCTGGATCAAGCTAGTCGGCGCGGCCTACCTGATATGGATCGGCTGGCGCATGTTCAACTCGAGCGGCGAACTGGGCGCGGCCAAGGCCACAAACCAGCGCGGGCCGCTGCGCTATGTCGTCGAGGCGGCGCTCGTCAACTGGTCGAATCCCAAGACGCTGCTGTTTCTCGGGGCCTTCCTGCCGCAATTCGTCAATCTCGCGCATCCGGCCTTCGATCAGATCATCGTGCTCGGCCTGATCGTCATGGCAGTGGCGACCCTGACGGACGCCTTCTACGCCATCCTCGCCGGACGGGCGCGCCATGCGCTCGACGCGGCGCGCGTCAGGCTGATGAGCCGGTTCGCCGGGGTGATCCTGATGGCCGGCGGCGTCTGGCTGGCATTACAGAAGCGGTCGTGACCAGATGTTGCTGACCGGGTCGGCGCTTGCCGCCTATTGGCTGACGGCCCTCGTCGTCATGGCGACGCCGGGCGTCACCGTTTCGAGCCTTGTCGGCACGACCCTCAGCTCGGGCATGCGGGCCGGATTCGCCATGGAAATCGGGGCCAACCTGGCGCGCTTCAGCATGATGACGGCGCTGGCGCTCGGTTTGAGCGTCATCGCCGCATTCATGAGCGAGGCCTTCGTCTACGTGAAGCTCCTCGGCGCGGTCTATTTGGTCTGGCTCGGCTTAAGGGCCTTCCGTCATCCGCCGCATCTGGAAGCGACACGCGGCGCGCCACCCGGTTTCGGCGCCATGGTGCTGCGCGGGTTCCTCGTGTTGTGGTCCAACCCCAAGGCCTTCCTGTTCGCCGGGGCGCTGGTGCCGCAATTCGTCGTCGCCGACGCGCCGCTCGTGCCGCAGCTCGCCTTTCTCGGCCTCATCTGGATCGGCACGGCGACGGTGACGGATTCGCTCTACATCCTTTTGTCCGAGCGCATCCGTACCTGGCTGACTGAGCGGGCCGGACGGGCGATCGGCTGGGTCTCCGGCTCGGTGTTGATCGGGGCGGCTCTCTGGCTTGCCACCAGCCAAAAGGCATGACAAAAGGCGCTCATGAACAAGCTGACCGGTTTTTATCCCGGCTCTTTCGATCCGGTGACCAATGGCCATCTCGACGTCATCGAGAGGGCCTGCAAAATCGTTGACGTGCTGTTCGTCGGCATTGGGGTCAATTCCACCAAAGAAGCGCTTCTGACCGATGAACAGCGGCTGGAGCTGCTGCGCGAGACCTGCGCCCCTATCGGCGGCCGCACCCAGACCGAAATCAACTTCGTCGATTTCGACGGACTGATGATCCACGCGGCGCGCAAGCTTGGGGCGACGCTGATCATTCGCGGCCTCAGGGATACGACCGACTACAATTATGAAATGCAGATGGTCGGCATGAACTCGCAGATGGCGCCGGACCTGCAGACGGTCTTCGTGCCGGCGACGCCGCATGTGCGCCACATCTCGGCCACGCTCGTCCGTCAGATCGCCAAAATGGGTGGGGACGTCTCGGCCTTCGTGCCGGCCGTCGTTTTGAAGGCACTGAAGACATAATGGCACAAAAAAGCGCTCCGAAGGCCCGCATTCTCGGCGGGCTGGCTTTCGCATTCGTCCTGCTGTTCGTCGTCTATGTCGCCTACGATGCCTGGCTGAAACCGGCGCCGGTGGAGGTGGTCCCGTCAGGCGAAACGACTGAACAGCTTCTTGCCGTGCTCGAACTCGAGGACGGGCCGGTTGAAATCGAATTATTGCCCGAACGCGCGCCGAAGGCGGTCGAGCGCATTACGACGCTGATCGATAAGGGCTTTTACGACGGCATCGTCTTTCACCGGGTGATTGCCGGCTTCATGGCCCAGACGGGCGATCCGACCGGCACCGGCACGGGCGGCTCCGACCTGCCGGACCTGCCGGCTGAATTCTCCGACGAGCCATTCGTGCGCGGCGTCATCGGCATGGCGCGGACGCCCGATCCGAACTCGGCCAATTCGCAGTTCTTCATCATGTACGCCCCGGCACCCAATCTCGACGGCCAATACACCGTGGTTGGCAAAGTTGTGTCGGGCATGGAGCATGTCGACGCGATCAAGAAGGGCGATCCCTCGACCAACGGCCTCGTCACCGACCCCGACAAGATCGTCAGCTTCCGCCTCAAGACCGAATAGACGCCATTCATGGCGATCTCCACCAGAGCGTTTTCCCTTCCCGCATAGCCAGGACGGAAGCTCTTTTTTGAGTTGTCGCGCTTTCGAAACGGAAAAGTGGAGACCACTTTTGCTGAAAGCGCTCCAAGCGAAAGGACAGCGGCACATGGCCGATATCCAGGATCCCGAAAACACGATCCTTCTCGAAACCAGCAAGGGCGGAATCGTCATCGAACTGCGTCCGGACCTTGCGCCCAATCACGTTGCGCGCATCAAGGAACTGGCGCGCGAGGGCTTTTACGACGGCATTGTCTTCCATCGCGTCATCGACGGCTTCATGGCGCAGGTCGGCTGCCCCAATGGCGACGGTTCGGGCGGCTCGGACAAGCCGGACCTCAAGGCGGAATTCAACGCCGAAAAGCATGTCCGCGGCACCTGCTCGATGGCTCGCACCTCGGCGCCCAATTCCGCCAACTCGCAGTTCTTCATCATGTTCGACGACTCGCCGCACCTTGATGGCCAGTACACGGTGTGGGGCAAGGTTGTCGACGGCATGGACGTTGTCGACGCGCTCGAAAAGGGGGAATCGCGGCGCAACGGCTCGGTCGCCCATCCCGACAAGATCGTCTCGATGAGAGTGGCGGCCGACGCCAGCTAGAGCATTTCCAGGTGAAGTGGACACCGGTTCGCCGTCCGGAAATGCGACAAACCAAGGACTTGGAGCTTTTCAGTGTTTCCATGAAACACTGAAAAGCTCTAGAGCGGCGTGCGGTCACATCAATCCGCTTTGCCGCTCCAGCCTCTTCGCGGGGGCATCGCTACAGGCGCAAAGCCGGTTTCCACTTTGCGCATGGTGCCCGACTAGACTCGCTTTCGGACGCGCTCGCGGGCGCGTTCGAGCAGCAATTGCTTGGCGTAGGTCAGAACCTCCGCTCGGGAATAGTCCGAACCGCTTGTCGGGAGCGCGCCGTCCCGTCCCCAGTTGATGAATTTTATCCTTGTTTCCTCTGGGTTTGCGAAGTGATCGGTAGTAAACTTGCTTCCCGTTGGTCTGTGTATAACGCAGATGTCACTTTGGAAGACAAACTGCTTCTGGTCGACTTCCAGCATGTTCTCCTCCCAGGCCGCCGAATACGCATGATACAGCACAACAAGGGCGTTGTTAACGATTCATGAAGGTCGAACACTTCGATTTTACCCTGCCCGAGGAACGGATCGCCCTGCACCCGGCCGATCCGCGCGACAGCGCGCGTCTGCTGGTCGTGCGCCCCGGCGCCCCGTTCGAGGACAGGATCGTCACCGACCTGATCGACCTGCTCCATCCCGGCGACGTGCTCGTCCTCAACGACACGCGCGTCATTCCGGCTGAATTGCAGGGCACGCGAACACGCGGCACGTATCGGGCCGCTTTGTCCTTCAACCTGCACAAGCGCATCGATCCGTCGCGCTGGGCCGCCTTCGCGCGGCCGGCCAAGCGGCTGAAGCCGGGCGATCGACTGGTGTTCGGCGACGCGACCGACCGCGCCTGCGCCCTGAGCGAACTCGCGGCTGAAATCGAGCGCACCGGCGCGGCGGGCGAGGTGATCCTCAAGTTCGCGCTGTCCGGCGCCTATCTCGACGAGGCAATCAAGGCGCACGGGGCCATGCCGCTGCCGCCCTATATCGGGCTGAGGCGCGGCGTCGAGGCGCGCGACAGGACCGACTACCAGACTGTCTATGCCCGCGAGGACGGCGCCGTGGCGGCGCCGACGGCCGGGCTGCATTTCACAAAAAGCCTGCTCGACAGGCTGCGCGACATGGGCGTCGGTGTCGAAACCGTGACGCTTCATGTCGGGGCGGGGACCTTCCTGCCGGTCAAGGCGGAGGATACCGACGACCACCGGATGCATGCCGAATGGGGAGAGGTATCGCCCGAGGCGGTCGCGCGCATCCATGCCGCGAAACGGGCAGGCGGGCGCGTCGTCGCCGTCGGCACGACCTCGCTGCGGCTGCTCGAAAGCGCGGCACGAGCGACGGGCGAACTACGGCCCTTTGCCGGCGACACCGATATCTTCATCACGCCTGGCTTCAGGTTTCGCGTCGTCGACGTGCTGATGACCAATTTCCACCTGCCGCGCTCGACGCTGATGATGCTGGTCTCGGCCTTTTCAGGGCTCGCGACGATGAAGGCGGCCTACGCTCACGCCATCGACACGCAATACCGGTTCTACTCCTATGGCGACGCCTCGCTGCTCTACCGGGAGGATGCGGAATGAGCATCGTCGAGCGTTTCGAACTACGCCGTCAGGTTGACGATCTGGTCTATCGCTTCCGAAGGCAGATCGGGCAGGACGGACGTCCTGCCTACAAACGGGAAGACCGCGACCTGTGGATCGTCCGGTCGGAGCAGTGGGGCTGGATCTCTGTCCTGCCCG
Source organism: Alphaproteobacteria bacterium (assembly GCA_018818925.1). Classification (GTDB taxonomy): domain Bacteria; phylum Pseudomonadota; class Alphaproteobacteria; order Rhizobiales; family Devosiaceae; genus JAHJQZ01. The sequence goes on along the minus strand of JAHJQZ010000015.1, from coordinate 47,487 downwards.
AGGATGGCGCGATCTCCGGCCGTCCGTGGGAGGTGCTGCCCCAGAACCAGGGCGACAGCCCTCCCGAAGGCGTCTGGGTCAGCCGCAAGGGCGACAAATCCTATGTCTACGATCTCGTCCACATCTAGCGCCGGCATTGCCGTCCGGCCGGCGCGCGCCGACGACGCTCCGGCCATCCAGGCGATCTATGCGCCGATCGTCGAAACGACATTCATCTCGTTCGAAGAGACGGCGCCGGACGTCGCCGAGACGGAAAGGCGCATCGCCGCCATTCAGCAGCGCCATCTCTATCTCGTTGCCGAGCGCGACAACGCCGTGGTCGGCTTTGCCTATGGCGGACCGCATCGCGAGCGCGCCGCCTACAGGTATTCGGTTGATGTCACGGTCTACGTTGCCGAGACGGCGCGGCGGCAGGGCATCGGGCGGCTGCTCTACGGCGAGCTGCTGCCCGGTCTCGCGGCCCTCGGCTATCACTCCGCCTTTGCCGGCATCGCCCTGCCCAACGCCGGCAGCGTCGGCCTGCACGAGGCCATGGGTTTCACTCCCGTCGGCATCTATCGCGAGGTCGGCTGGAAGTTCGGAGCCTGGCGGGATGTCGGCTGGTGGCAGCGCCTGCTGTAGGCGCCGGCATTTGACTTCCGGCGAATTCTGCCGCATCGGGTGCGGCGACATGAATTTGCCCGCACGGTCATGACCCCATTCGATTTTTCCCTTCTTGCCACCGACGGCGCCGCCAGGCGCGGCCGCATCGCGACGCCGCGCGGCGCGATCAACACACCGGCCTTCATGCCGGTCGGCACCGCCGGCACGGTCAAGGCCATGTATCCGGAACAGGTGCGCGAGACCGGGGCCGAGATCATTCTCGGCAATACCTATCACCTGATGCTGAGACCCGGCGCCGAGCGTGTCGCCTCGCTTGGCGGGTTGCACCGCTTCATGGACTGGCCCGGTCCCATTTTGACCGACAGCGGCGGCTTTCAGGTCATGTCGCTGGCCAAGCTCAGGAAACTGACCGAAAACGGCGTGACCTTCCGCTCGCATATCGACGGCTCGTCCTATGAGTTGACGCCGGAACGCTCGGTCGAGATTCAGCTTCTGCTCGACAGCGACATCGTCATGCAGCTCGACGAATGCATCGGATTGCCGGCCGAGCAGCCGGAAATCGAGCGGGCGATGGAGCTCTCGCTCCGATGGGCGGAGCGCTCGAAGACAGCTTTTGGCAATAGGCCGGAACGGGCGCTGTTCGGTATCGTCCAGGGCGGCGACGACGCCCAATTGCGCCGGCGCTCGGCCGAGGGACTGACCGGCATCGGTTTTAGCGGCTATTCGGTCGGCGGGCTGGCGGTCGGGGAACCGCAGGAGACGATGTTCCGGGTCCTTAGCGACCTGGTGCCGGACCTGCCTTCCGACAGACCGCATTACCTGATGGGCGTCGGCAAGCCCGTCGACATTCTCGGCGCCATCGGGCGCGGCATCGACATGTTCGACTGCGTGCACCCGACCCGAGCCGGGCGGCACGGCCACGCCTATACCCGTTTCGGCGTCATCAACCTCAAGAACGCCCGCCACAAGGACGACGGGCGGCCGCTCGACGACGACTCGAATAATCTCAATTGCCGCCGGTTTTCGCGCGCCTACCTTCATCATCTGGTGAAATCGGAAGAGATACTGGGCGCGATGGTCCTTTCCCAGATCAACCTGAGCTATTATCAGCACCTGACCGAAGGCGCCCGCGATGCTATAGAGCGGGGTGTCTTTGCCGATTTCGCCGCGGCGACGCGTGAAATGTGGGCGCGCGGCGACTTGGCACCCATCTGACCCCTTGCAGGACATCCACCATGGCCTCCGCTCGAAAATCCCTCCTCGACACACTTCAACCGCATCGCCAACGCCTCGAAAACCGGCCGATGCGGCAGCTCTTTGCCGAGGATGCGGACCGCTTTTCAAAGTTTTCCGTGAGTTTCGGCGATATGCTGCTCGATTACTCGAAAAACAGGATCGATGAAGCTGCGATGAAAGCGCTTTTCGATCTGGCGCGTGAAGCGGGCGTCGAGAAGCGGCGCGACGCCATGTGGGCGGGCGAACCGATCAATTCGACCGAGCACCGAGCCGTGATGCACATGGCTCTGCGCTATCAGGGCGACTCGATGACAATCGGCGACGAGAACGTCATTCCCGGCGTGCGTCAGGTGCTCGATCGCATGCGCGCTTTTTCCGCCGACGTGCGCTCGGGCGCGATTGTCGGCGCCACCGCCAAGCCGTTCACCGACATTGTCAATATCGGCATCGGCGGTTCCGATCTCGGGCCGGCCATGGTGACGCTGGCGCTCGAGCCCTATACGCGGGCCGATCTCAGGGCGCATTATGTCTCCAATGTCGACGGGGCCCATATCTACGACACATTGAAGCATCTCGACCTTGAAACGACGCTGTTCATCGTCGCCTCCAAGACCTTCACCACCGACGAGACCATGACCAATGCCCATACGGCGCGCGGCCTCTTGTCGACGGCGCTGGGCGAGGAAGCGGTGCCGCACCATTTCGCGGCTTTGTCGACCAATCTCTCGGCCTGCGCCGCCTTCGGCATCAAGGCCGACCGCATCTTCGGTTTCTGGGACTGGGTCGGTGGCCGCTATTCCGTGTGGTCGGCCATCGGCCTGCCGGTGATGCTGGCCGTCGGCTACGAGAACTTCGAGGCGTTCCTGAAGGGTGCGGCGGCGATGGACGCGCATTTCCTGTCCATGCCGCTCGAACAGAACCTGCCGGCGATCATGGGGCTTCTGGGCGTGTGGTATCGCAACGGCTGGGACTTTGCCAGCCACGCGGTCCTTCCCTACGACCAGCGGCTTTCCCGCTTCACCGCCTATCTGCAGCAGCAGGACATGGAATCGAACGGCAAGCAGGTTTCGCTCGACGGGACGGCGGTCGACTACGAGACCGGACCTGTGGTCTGGGGCGAGCCGGGCACCAATGGCCAGCACGCCTTCTACCAGCTCATCCACCAGGGAACCTCGGTGATCCCGTGCGATTTCCTCATTGCCGCCAATCCTCAGGAAGATCTGCCGCCGCATCACGTCAAGCTCGTCGCTAATTGCCTGGCGCAGTCCGAGGCGCTGATGCTCGGCAAGACGCGGGACGAGGTCGTCGCCGAGCTCGAAAAGGCCGGCATGGGTGCCGAGGAGATCGAACGGCTGGCCCCGCACAAGCTCTTCCCCGGCAACCGGCCGTCGAACACGCTCGTTTACGACACGCTCGACCCGGAAACCCTCGGCAAGCTCATCGCCCTTTACGAGCACAAGGTCTTCGTCATGGGGGCGCTGTGGAACATCAACTCATTCGACCAATGGGGCGTCGAACTCGGCAAGCAACTCGCCAAGGCGCTCTTGCCCAAGGTCGAGGGCACGGCCTCGAGCGAAGGTCACGATTCCTCGACGCGCGGGCTTCTGGCACATCTGCACAAACTGCAGGGCTGAAGCGGCGGCGTCAGAACCGGGTGATCACACTCACCCCGTTGGCTTCGAAACGGTCCATGCCGGTCAGGGCCGCGATGGACTCCTCAAGACTGATGCGGGCGCCGATCAGGCGCTCGGGTGCGAGCCTGCCAGCAAGGATCATGGCGAGCATGGCGTCGTAGCGGTGGGCCTGCATGCCGTGGCTGCCGTAGATTTCCAGCTCGTGGGAGATGACCCTGGCCATCGGGATCGGCGGCGTCGCCTGGTCGGCCAGCGTCAAGCCGACCTGCACATGCCGGCCGCGGCGCCTGAGGCAGGCGATCGAGTTGTAGCAGGTTGCCGGATGACCGAGGGCGTCCATCGAGACATGGGCACCGCCACCTGTGATCGCGACGATGGCTTCGGGCACGCTGGCGACGGCATTGGCGTTGACCGTGGCGACGGCGCCAACGGCCCTGGCGAGGTCGAGCTTGTTGTCGGCGATGTCGACGGCGACGACCTGGGCGCCAATGGCGCTGGCGATCATGATGGCGGACAAGCCGACGCCGCCGCAGCCGTGGATGGCCACCCATTGCCCGGCCGAGACTCGCGCCTGATCGACAAGGGCGCGGAACGCGGTGGCGAAGCGGCAGCCAAGACTGGCGGCGGTGGCGAAATCCATCGTCTCGGGCAGGGCGACGAGGTTGATGTCGGCATGGTGGATCGGCACGTATTCGGCGAAAGACCCCCAATGGGTGAAGCCGGGCTGGTGCTGGTTGCGGCAGACCTGCTCGTGGCCGGCAGCGCATTCGGGGCACTCGCCGCAGCCGCAGACGAAGGGCACGGTCACCCGGTCACCCGCCTTCCACCGGCGCACGTTTTTACCCGTGGCGGCGACGATTCCGGCGAGCTCATGGCCGGGCACATGCGGCAAAACGATATCGGGATCGTGGCCCATCCAGCCGTGCCAGTCGCTGCGGCAGATGCCGGTCGCCTCGACCTTTATGACGACGCCGTCCTCGGGCGGGGCGGGATCGGCGACGGTCACGAGCTCGGGCATCTCGCCGAAGCGCTCGAACAGCACGGCTTTCATGGACGTTCTCCGCGGTTGCGCAAGAAGGAGTAGCGCTATCGCGGGCGCGGGAGAAGGGTGGAGTTCAGGGGCGCGGGGTCGCGGAGCAGGAGTTTGGGGCTACGTGCCAATCGAGCATGGCTCTCATGGCCTGCTAGCCTGCCATCAGTCGACCGGACTGATGGATTTGCCTGCGGCAAACCGGCGGCGAAATGGTACGCCCGCCGGGATTCGAACCCGGGACCATCCGATTAAAAGTCGGATGCTCTACCACTGAGCTACGGGCGCATGCCGTTCCGCGTGTCCGGGATGGGAAAATAGCATTGTCCAGCCCGAACCCGCGACCATTCCCCGTTGGAAAACCGGCTTGCGGCCGGTCTTTGACAGGTGCGGCGGAACATAATGGCTCGAACCGCCGAGTCAACACGATATCGGCCGGACGTTACGATCGCGTTGCAGCAGGTTGGTTATTGCGGCATGCGGTAGCCGGAATAGGGCATGGGCAGGCATTGCAGGCCGGCGCGTTCGACATAGCCGCACAATTCCTCGGCGCGGGCGATGCGTTCGACCGGGCCGGCGACGATGTGATAGCCGGACGTGCTGGCCGACAGGATCGGCTCCATGCCAATCAGAAGGGCGCCGACCTTGTTCCTGACATCCAGCCAGGTAACATAGGCGTCTTCGACCGTCACCGAGCCGCCGACGGCAATGCCGTATTCCTCGGAGCTGACGCGAGCCAGATCGGGCGCTTCGGTGCGCAGCATCGTCGACGATTCGGTCGCCTCCGGCATGGCTTCGCCGCTCCCGGCGGCGGGGTCATCGATCTTCATCAGGTCCTGACGCGGGTAGAGCGGTGAGCGGGAGATCTCGACTCTGCCGCCGGAAATCGCCACGCTTTCGTCGACATTGCCGGTCGCGGAGGTGATGATGCTGGTGTCGATCGCCCCGCCGGGCGGAATCTGTTCGACCAGAACCGGCAGGGTGCTCTCAAGGGCGCCGACGCGCTGCAACAGCGTGCCGCGATCCTGATCGGCCAAGCCGAGCCGGGTCAGCACCTGCTCGGTGTCGTTGCGGATGCGCGCCGCTTCCTGTTCGAGCGAGGCCATCTCGGCGCGCAGCGCATTGATGTCGGCGCCGTTGATGCGGCTGGCATGCAGGGCGGTGAACAGCTGCGGCGGCATGAGGGCCGGAATGCTGGCGGCGCTGAGCGCCAAGCCGCAGGCCGCAATGGCGGCAACGCCCCAGAAATTGACATCGGACTGGCGGTAGCGTTCGATCGGCTTGGACAAGTCGTCCCGTCCCTGTTCGAATCAAATACGAATTGAAGTTTACCATCGCCATGGGTTTGGCGTGGAGCCATGTGGGCGATGCCACAGTTTTGTGCCATTCAAAGGCAATGAACACGGCACGACGTGCCCGCCGGAGACGAACATGAGTGCATTGCAGGTCATCATTCTGGCGGCGGGCGACGGCACGCGTTTCAAGTCGCGCACGTCCAAGGTTCTGCACAAGGTCGCCGGGCGGCCCATCCTGCATCATGTCTGCCAGGCGGCGACCGATGCCGGCGCCGCGACCATTGCCGTAGTCACCGCGCCGGACAAGCCGGACATCGAGGCGTCGGTCGCCAAGGCGTTTCCGGCGGCGCGCTTTTTCATCCAGGCCGAGCGGCTCGGGACGGCGCACGCGGCGCGGATGGCGGAGCCGGCCTATGCCGGCGCCGAAGGCGTGGTCGCAGTGGTTTACGGCGATCATCCGCTGCTGCGCGGCGACAATTTCGCCGAGGTGCTCAGGCGAATCGAGGCGGGTTTCGACGGCGCGGTTCTCGGTTTCGAGCCGGAGGACCCGACCGGTTATGGACGGCTGATTACCGACGGCGAAACCCTTGTCGACATCCGCGAGCACAGGGACGCGAGCGCGGCCGAACGTGAAATCGGGCGGTGCAATGCCTGCATACTGGCGTTCAGGGCGGAAATCTTTTCCGAACTGATCGGCCGGATCGGCAGGGACAATGCCCAGAACGAATATTATCTCGGCGACCTCGTGCCGCTCGCCAACAAAGCGGGCTACCGCGTCGGTTTCGCCCTGGCGCCCGAGGCCGATGTCATGGGCGTCAACAGCCGCGACCAGCTCGCCCGCGCCGAGGGGCTCTATCAGGAGCGCCTGCGCCTCAAGGCCATGCGGGACGGGGTGACGCTCATCGATCCGAAAACCGTCTATTTCGCCTGGGACACGCGCATCGCGCCGGATGTGACCGTCGAGCCGGGCGTGTTCTTCGGACCGGGCGTCACCATCGCAACCGGGGCGGTGATCAAGGCCTATAGCCATATCGAAGGCGCCCATGTCGGCGAGAACTGCCAGGTCGGCCCGTTCGCGCGCCTCAGGCCCGGCGCCGAACTGATGACGGGAGCCCGGGCCGGCAATTTCGTCGAGATCAAGAATGCCCGCATCGCGGACGGCGCCAAGGTCAATCACCTGACCTATATCGGCGACGCCCATATCGGCGCCCGCGCCAATATCGGCGCCGGGACGATCACCTGCAATTACGACGGGGTGAACAAGCACCTGACCGAGATCGGTGCCGACAGTTTCATCGGCTCCAATTCGGCGCTGGTGGCGCCGGTCAGGATCGGCGAGGGCGCCTATATCGCTTCGGGCAGCGTCGTTACCGAAGACGTGCCGGACGACGCCATGGCCGTGGCGCGCGGACGCCAGATCAACAAGCCGGGCCACGCCGCAACGCTGAGGGCGCGGGCCGAGGCCTTCAAGGCCAATAAAACCAAGGGATAATAAAGGATGTGCGGAATCGTCGGCATTATCGGCACCGAACCCGTGGCCGAGCGGCTCGTCGCGGCGTTGAAGCGCCTCGAATACCGCGGCTATGACAGTGCCGGCGTCGCCACCATCGAAAACGGCGCCATCGCGCGGCGCCGGGCCGAGGGCAAGCTCGGCAATCTCGAACAAAGGCTCAAGGCCGAGCCGCTGAGCGGGCTGACCGGCATCGGCCACACCCGCTGGGCCACCCATGGCGGCCCGACAGAGGGCAACGCCCATCCGCATGCCACCGACAAGGTGGCCGTCGTCCATAACGGCATTATCGAGAATTATCGCGAGCTTCTGGCCGACCTCGAAAAGGACGGCTACCGGCCGGTGACCGAGACCGACACCGAATCGGTGGCGCTGCTCGTGACCCGCGAACTCGACAGGGGCCTGACACCGGAGCAGGCCGTCGGTTCGGTGCTGCCGCGCCTGCGCGGGGCGTTCGGCCTCGTCTTCCTGTTCCGCGACGCCCCCGATACCTTGATCGCCGCCCGCCAGGCCTCGCCGCTCGCCATCGGCCATGGCGAAAAGGAAATGTATTTCGGCTCGGACGCCTACGCGCTGGCGCCGCTGACCAATCGCATCACCTATCTCGAAGAGGGCGACTGGGCCGTGGTCAGGCCCGGTTCGGCGGTGATCCGGGATTTCGCCGGCGCGATCGTCGAACGGCGGATGGTCATATCCTCGGCCTCTTCGGCCATCGCCGAAAAGGGCAATCATCGCCATTTCATGGCCAAGGAAATCTACGAGCAGCCGGAATCGGTGTCGCACGCGCTGTCGCACTATCTCGACATGGCGACGCTCTCGGTCGGCGTCGACGAAGCATCCGAAATCGATTTCGCCAGGCTGAGCCGGCTGACGATCGTCGCCTGCGGCACGGCTTCCTACGCGGCCATGGTCGGCAAGTACTGGTTCGAGCGCTATGCGCGGTTGCCGGCGGATGTCGACGTCGCTTCCGAATTCCGCTATCGCGAGCCGGTGCTGCCCGAAGGCGGGCTGTCCCTGTTCATCTCGCAATCGGGCGAAACGGCCGACACGCTGGCGGCGCTTCGCTATTGCGCCCAGCACGGGCAGGCCATCGCCGCGATCGTCAATGTCGCCGAATCGACCATTGCCCGCGAATCCCAAGCGGTGTTCCCGATCCTGTGCGGTCCCGAAATCGGCGTCGCCTCCACCAAGGCCTTCACGGCGCAACTGACGGTTCTGGCCGTGCTCGCCATTGCGGCCGGGCGGGCGCGCGGCACGCTCAGCGTGGACGACGAAAAGCGCCTGGCGGCGGCGCTGGTGCGGCTGCCCTCGGCCATGGCCGAAGTGCTCAAATGCGAGAGCCAGATCGAGGCGCTGGCCAAGCGGCTGACACGGGTAACCGATGTGCTCTATCTCGGGCGCGGGCAGATGTATCCGATCGCGCTCGAAGGGGCGCTCAAGCTCAAGGAAATCTCCTATATCCACGCCGAGGGCTATGCCGGCGGCGAACTCAAGCATGGGCCGATCGCGCTTATCGACGAGAACATGCCGGTCGTGGTCGTGGCGCCCTCGGACGGGTTGATGGAAAAGACCATGTCCAACATGCAGGAAGTGGCGGCGCGTGGCGGCAAGATCGTGCTCATCACCGACGAGGCCGGCGCGGCGCTGGTCGGCAAGGGCGTGGCCGATCTCATTGTGTTGCCCCGGGTCGATGAACTGGTGGCGCCGATCCTTGCCGCGCTGCCGGTGCAGATGCTCGCCTATCACACGGCGGTTCACATGGGCACCGATGTCGACCAGCCGCGCAATCTGGCCAAGTCGGTGACCGTCGAGTGAGCCCGGCTTCGCAATGCCAGCGATGAATGTCGGCATCTACATCTATGACGAGGCCGAGGTCATGGACTTTTCCGGCCCGTTCGAAGTGTTTTCCGTGGCGAGCCGCTTCCTGCCGGCGGCCGAGAGGTTTCGCGTCCTGCTGATCGGGGAGGCCCCGGTCGTTTCGGCGCGCGGCGGCTTCCGGGTCGAAACGCATTGCCGGATCGACGATCACCCGCCGCTCGATATCCTGGTCGTCGTCGGCGGCGTGCATGGGGCCGAACTGAAAAAGCCGCGTGTGCTCGACTGGATAAGGACAATTGCTTCCGGGGCGCGGCAGGTCGCTTCGGTCTGCACCGGCGCCTTCATCCTGGCCGAGGCCGGCGTGCTGACGACCCAGCGGGTCACCACCCATTGGGAGGATATCGCCGAGTTGCGCGGCGCCTATCCCTTGCTCGAGGTGGTCGAGGGCCGGCGCTGGGTCGACGACGCCATCGTCACTTCCGCCGGCATCTCGGCCGGCATCGACATGAGCCTTTACCTCGTGGCCAAGCTCGGATCGCCCGAACTGGCGGCGCGGACGGCGCGGCAGATGGAGTTCGACTGGACGCTGCCCGGTTAGGCAACGACCCATGCCCGTCCGGGCATTGGCGCTTCGGGTTTCGCACACCATATGGGAGGTGTCTTCGCCCCCGACGATAAGGACCAGGCCTTGAACGAGCCGCTCGATTCCCCGCACCACGCCATTCCGACCGTGAAGTTGACCTTGGGCCGGCGGCTGATGAATTATTTCCTCACCGGCCTCGTCATTGCCGGCCCGATCGGCATCACGCTCTATATCGCCTGGTGGATCATAAGGTTCATCGACGACATGGTGACGCCCTTTGTGCCCAGGGCGATGAATCCGAGCACCTATCTGCCTTTCGAAATCCCCGGCTTCGGCCTCGTCGTCGCGTTTCTGACCATCGGCCTGGTCGGCTTTTTCGCCGCCAACCTGTTCGGGCGGACGCTGGTCAAGTTCGGCGAGGCGATCCTTCATCGCCTGCCGATGATCTCGACGCTCTACAAGGCGCTCAAGCAGATCTTCGAGACGGTGGTCAACCAAAGCGCCAAGAGCTTTCGCGAGGTCGGGCTGATCCAGTATCCGCGGCCGGGCCTGTGGGCGGTGGTGTTCATCTCGACCGAGGCCAAGGGCGAAATGGCCGAAAAAGTCGACGGCGAGCAGATCATGAGCGTTTTTTTGCCGACGACGCCCAACCCGACCTCGGGCTTCCTGCTTTACGTGCCGCGCAGCGAGATCGTCATTTTGGACATGAGTATCGAGGACGCCGCCAAGCTGATCGTCTCGGCCGGGCTCGTGTCGCCCGACTATCGGCAAAAGACCGAATCGCTTGCCGAAAAACCCGTGGTGCCGGAGGCGGAAACGGCGGGCTAGCCGGCCCGGATGAGCGGAATCGCCAGGTCGCGGCGGAATAAATAGAGCAGTATCCGCAGGGCCTCGCCCTCCGGACCGGTGAGGCCGGGGTTGCGGGCGATGGCGTCGCTTGCGTCGTCGTGGGCCATCTCGATCAGGTCGCGATGGATGTCCGCAATGGCGAGGCGGTAGCCGGGCATGCCGGACTGGCGGGTGCCGAGCACATCGCCTTCACCCCTGAGTTCGAGATCCTTTTCGGCGATGACGAAACCGTCCTCGGTCGAGCGGATGGTTTCGAGCCGGGCGCGGGCGACCTGGCCCAGGGGCTCGGCGAAAAGCAGCAAACAGGCGGAGCGGGCCGAACCGCGGCCGACGCGGCCGCGCAACTGGTGCAGCTGGGCGAGGCCGAAGCGCTCGGCATGTTCGACGATCATGATGGTGGCGTTGGGCACGTCGACGCCGACCTCGATGACGGTGGTGGCGACGAGGACCTGCGCCTCGCCCGACTGGAAACGGGCCATGGCGGCGTCTTTTTTGGCGGTGCTCAGCCGGCCGTGGACCAGTTCGACCCTGTCGCCGAACACTTCCCTAAGGGCCCGGAACCGCTCCTCGGCGGCGGTCAGCGGGCTTTGCTCGCTCTCCTCGACCAGCGGGCAGACCCAGAAGGCCTGAACGCCCTCGGCGACACGCGCCCTGAGCCGGGCCAGAACGCGATCGTATTCGCTGTCGGGCAGGACGGCGGTGTCGATGGGCTGGCGGCCGGCCGGCTTGTCCTTGAGCAGCGACACGGCCATGTCGCCGAAATGGGTCAGGATCAGGGTGCGCGGGATCGGCGTCGCCGTCATCACGAGAAGTTCGGCGGCCTTGCCCTTGTCGCTGAGCGCCAGGCGCTGGTGGACTCCGAACCGGTGCTGTTCGTCGACGACGACGAGGCCGAGATTTTTGAATTCGACGTCGGACTGGAACAGGGCATGGGTGCCGCAGACCATGGCGAGATCGCCTGAGGCGAGGCCGGCGAGGATGGCGCGGCGCTCGGTGGCTTGCGTCTTGCCGGTCAAAAAGGCGAGCGAGAGCCCGGCCTTTTCGGCCAGGGGCAAAAGCGTGCGGAAATGCTGGGCGGCGAGCAATTCGGTCGGCGCCATCAGGGCCGACTGGGCGCCGTCCTCGGCCATGGCCGCCATGGCAAGGAGCGCCACGACCGTCTTGCCGGCGCCGACATCGCCCTGCAGGAGCCGCGCCATGCGATCAGGGCCGCGAAGGTCGGCGGCGATCTCGGCGAAGGCTTGTTTCTGGCCCTCGGTCAGGGAAAAGGGCAGGGCGGCCTCGACCCGTCCGGTCAGCTCGCCGCTGAGATTGCGGGGCTTGCAGCGGGCGCGCACGAGGCTCGAACGCACGAGCTGCAGGGTCAATTGCCCGGCGAGGTATTCGTCATAGGCGAGGCGGCAACGCGCCGGGCCGCCGGCATCGCCGTCGCGCGGGGTTTCCGGGGCGTGGACGGCATGCATCGCCGCGGCGAAATCCGGCCAGCCGTTCATCGCGCGCCGCGTATCGCCGATCCACTCGGGCAGGTCGGGCAGGGCGGCGAGCGCCTGCTGCATCAGCTTGATCAGAGGCTTGGAGCTGAGGCCCTGGGTCAGCGGGTAGACCGGCTCGACCAGCGGCAGGGTGTCGCGTTTGTCCGGTTCGACGATGTAGTCGGGATGGGTGATCTGCTTTGTCCCCTGGAAAAAGCCGATCTCGCCCGAAACGATCCGGCGCTCGCCAACCGGCAGGGCCTTTTCGACCCAGCCGCCCTCGGCGCGGAAAAAGACCAGTTGCACCTCGCCGGTCTCGTCATGGGCGTAAACGCGGTGCGGGGTGGCGGACTTGCCGCGCGGCGGGGCGAGGTGGCGGTCGATGTGGATATCGAGCGTGACGATGTCGCCGAAATAGGCTTCGGCGATCGGCACCTGTTTGCGCCGGTCGATTGCCGCCGAGGGCATGTGCAGCAACAGATCGAGTACCAGCGCGTCCTGGCCCTCTGTCTGGCCGAGAAACCGCGCCAAAAGCGGCGCCAGGCGCGGGCCGACGCCCTTGAGCGCGGTCACGGACCGGAACAGCGGGTTGAGCAGGCTCGGGCGCGGCAAGGCGTTTCCTTTTCCGTGGGGCGACAAAGGCAGACTAGCGCGCCAATCTCCGCGCGGCAAAAGGCTGACAAGCCGGCGCCGAGGGGCTACAACCGCCCGGCTCATTGCGCCGAAAACCGCCGCGATGGGCTTTTGCATGCCGCAAGGACGCAACAGGTTGAAAATGACCGACGATCTCGAAGCCGCGCGCAAGCGATTGAGCTATCGTGCCCATCACCGCGGCACGAAGGAAATGGACCTCATTCTCGGCCCGTTCGCCGACCTTTTTCTTCCCGGCTACGACGCGACAAAGCTTGCGCGGTTCGAGGCGGTGCTCGACCAATCGGATGCCGACTTGCTGTCCTGGGTCACCGGGCAGTCGCCGCTGGGACAAGGCGCCGACATCGAGCTTTTAGGCGAGGTCGTCGCCTTCGCGCACAAGGGCCTGGCGAAATGAATCCTGCCGGTTCGCGCCTGTCCGTGATCGGCAATGTCCCCGAGGGCATGCAGCCTTTCACCATCGCCAAACTGGTCGAGCGGGCGCTCGGCGCCGGCGCGACCGGCCCGGCGGCGCTGGTTTTCGTCGCCCGCGACGGGCGGCGCATGCAACGGCTCGTCGACGTCTTGCCGGCGCTTCTGCCCGGCCATCCGTTGCTGAGCCTGCCGGCCTGGGACTGCCTGCCCTATGACCGGGTGTCGCCCAATGCCGTGACCCTGTCGGCACGGATGAACGCGCTGGCCCGGCTCGCCGATCCGGCGACGACGGGCGCCGTGCTCATCACCAGCGTCAACGCGATCATCCAGAGGTTGCCGCCGCGCGACGTGGTTTCCGGCATGTCGTTCTCGGCCCGGGCCGGCGCCGTGGTCGACAGCGAAAGGCTCGTCGCCTGGGCGGCCGGCAATGGCTATCTGAGGGTGCCGACGGTGCGCGAGGCGGGCGAGTACGCGGTGCGTGGCGGGATCGTCGACCTTTTCGCCGCCGGCAGCGCCGCGCCGCTCAGGTTCGATTTCTTCGGCTCGACGCTCGAAACCATCCGCAGTTTCGATCCCGAGACGCAGCGCAGCACCGGTTCTCTCATTGAGATCGCTCTGTCGCCGATGAGTGAGGTCATGCTGACGCCGGAAACCATCCGGCGCTTCCGGGGGCGCTACACGGCGCGTTTCGGCGGCAACACCGCCGACGACCAGCTCTATGCGGCGATCAGCGCCGGCCAGCGCTTTCCCGGCATGGAGCACTGGCTGCCGTTCTTCTATGAAAGCCTCGAGCCGCTGACCGCCTACACCGGCAGTGCCCTTTTCGTCTTCGACGATCAGGCGGAGCTGGCGCTCAAAGAACGCCAGGAACAGATCACCGACTATTTCGAGGCGCGCGAAAGCGCCAGGACGGCCGAGACCAGGGGCAATACCGGCACGCCCTACAAGCCGGTGCCGGCCGAAATGCTCTATGAGGTCGAGGCTGGACTGGCCGCGCTCGCCGGCGGCAGCGGCATGATGCTGACTCCCTTCGCCGGCGACGGCGATGTCGAGAATGCCGGCGGCCGCATGCCGCCCAACTTTGCCGCCGAACGCCAGGCGGCCGACACCAACCTGTTCGAGGCGGTGGTGTCGCTGCTTCTGGCGCGCGGCAAAAAGGGTCAGCGCACCATCATTGCCGCCTGGAGCGAAGGCACGCGCGAGCGGCTGATGCAGCTTCTCGCCGATCACGGCCTTGTCCGCACGAGGAAGTGCGAGAACTGGCGCGACGCCGAAATGACGGAGCCGGGCATAGCGGGCTTCGTCGTGCTCGCGCTCGAGACCGGCTACGAGACCGATACGATCCTTGTCCTATCCGAACAGGACTTTCTCGGCGAGCGCATCATCCGGCATACCCGGCGCAAAAAGGCCGAGGACGCCCTGACCGAGGCGTCGAGCCTTTCGGCCGGCGATCTGGTCGTTCATGTCGAACACGGCATCGGGCGCTTCGTCGGATTGCGGGCCATCGAGGCGGCGGGAGCCCCGCATGATTGCGTCGAGATCGAATATGCCGGCGAAACCAGGCTCTACCTGCCGGTCGAGAATATCGAGCTTTTGACGCGCTACGGCTCGGACGCCGAGCGTGTCGAGCTCGATCGGCTCGGCGGCGCTGCCTGGCAGATGAAGAAGTCCAGGCTCAAGCAGCGCATCCGCGACATGGCGGCACAGCTGATCCGGATCGCGGCCGAGCGCGCGCTGGCCCATGTCGAGCCGATCGAATTGCCCGCCGGCGCCTACGACGAGTTCGCGGCGCGCTTCCCCTACGAGGAGACCGAGGACCAGCTCGCCTCGATCGCCCAGGTGTTCGAGGACATGACGACCGGCCGGGTCATGGACCGGCTGATCTGCGGCGATGTCGGCTTCGGCAAGACCGAGGTGGCATTGAGGGCCGCCTTCGCCATGGCGATGAGCGGCCGGCAGGTGGCGGTCGTGGTGCCGACGACGCTTCTGGCCCGCCAGCACTTCAAGACCTTTTCCGAGCGCTTCGCCGGCCTGCCGGTCAAGCTGGCACATGCCTCGCGGCTGGTGCCGGCCGCCGAGATGAAGGCGGCCAGGCAAGCCATTGCCGACGGCACGGCCGATATCGTCATCGGCACGCATGCTCTGTTGTCGAAATCGATCGGCTTCAGGGATCTGGGCCTCTTGATCGTCGACGAGGAGCAGCATTTCGGCGTGGCGCACAAGGAACGGCTCAAGCAGATGAAGGCCAATGTCCACGTGCTGACGCTGACGGCGACGCCGATTCCGCGCACGCTGCAATTGGCGCTGGCCGGGGTGAGAGACCTGTCGCTCCTGGCGACGCCGCCCATCGACCGCCTGGCCATCCGCACCTTCGTGTCGCCTTTCGACCCGCTGACGGTCCGGGAGGCGCTGCTCAGGGAGAAATATCGCGGCGGGCAGGCCTTCTACGTGGTGCCGCGCATCATGGACCAGTCGGACATCGCGACCTTTCTCAGCGAGCAGGTGCCCGAGATCAGTTTCGTCGTTGCCAACGGCCAGTTGCCGCCCGGCCAGCTCGACGACATCATGAACGCCTTCTACGACGGCAAGTTCGACGTGCTGTTGTCGACCACCATCATCGAATCCGGTCTTGACATCCCCAATGCCAATACTCTGATCGTGCACCGGGCCGACCGGTTCGGACTGGCGCAACTCTACCAGATCAGGGGGCGGATCGGGCGATCGAAGACCCGCGCCTATGCCGTGTTCACTGTCCCGGCCGACCGCAAGCTCACCGACACGGCGCGACGGCGCCTGCAGGTGCTGCAATCGCTCGAATCGCTCGGCGCCGGCTTCCAGCTGGCGAGCCACGACCTCGACATTCGCGGCGCCGGCAACCTGCTCGGCGAAGAGCAGTCGGGCAATATCCGCGAGGTCGGCTACGAACTCTACCAGTCGATGCTGGAGGAGGCGGTGGCAAGTCTTGGCGGCGAGAGCGAACGGATCGACATGGGCGAGTGGTCGCCGCAGATATCGCTCGGCATGCCGGTGATGATCCCGGAATATTACGTGCCCGACCTGCAGGTCAGGATGCAGCTCTATCGGCGCCTCGGCGACCTGAGCGAACACCGCGACATCGACGGATTCGGAGCCGAACTGATCGACCGGTTCGGACCCTTGCCCGAGGAGGTGCAGTCGCTCCTCAAGGTCGTGGTCATCAAATCGCTGTGCCGCACCGCCAATATCGAAAAGCTCGACGCCGGTCCGAAGGGCGCGACGATCACGCTGCGGAACAACAGCTTCGCCAATCCGGTCGGCCTCGTGGCATTGGTCTCGGACCCGACCCAGCAGGTGCGGCTCAAGCCCGACCAGAAACTGGTGTTTGCGCGCAACTGGCCCGAGCCCGAGCAGCGCCTAAGAGGCGCCGCGGCCATCCTGTCGCGGCTCGTGGCGCTGGCGGAAGCGGATGGCAGCAGGGCAACGACCGCCGGATAATCGGATGGATTGGGCGGGCCGGCCATGTTATTGCCCGATTTCCTGCCTTGAACCCGAGTCAAAGGGGCGGCGATTCCGCCAGAAAACGAACCACGGATCTAGCAATGACAGCGAAACGCGCGCTTGGGCTTGTTCTGGCCCTGATCGCACTCTGGATGGCGCCCGTCGCGGCCTTGGCGCAGGACGCGCCGGCCGCCGACGCCCCCGATGCGACTGCCGCGGCGCCCGCGGCAGCGGAAGGCAATGCCAAGCCGCCCCCGCCCTGGCTCAAGTTCTGCGGCGATCTCGCGGACGGGCGGAAGCTGTGCCTGATGCGTCAGCTGATCTATGCCCAGGACGACCTGATCGCCCGGTTCATCCTCCGGGAGAACCCGGCGGACGAAAGCCCGCTCCTGGTCATGGCGTCCATGCCGACGGGCGTGACGCTGCCCTATGGACTGAGGCTGCAGATCGACAACGGCCGCGACCTCATCCTGCCCTACATCGCCTGCGACAGTTCGATGTGCAATGTGCGCACCGTCGTCAACGAGGCCTTCGTCAGCAGCTTGAAGCGCGGCGCGGTCCTGAAGTTGAAGGCCAAGAATGCCCGCGGCAACGACGTGACCATTGAAATCGACCTCAGCGGCTTCACCTCGGTCTATAATGGCGACGAATACGTATCGCTCGACCAGGCGGCGGCGCCGCAGCAGGACGCCACCGACGCGCTCGGCCAGGCGGTGCAGGACATGGCAGAACAGATCCGGCGCCAGCAGGAAGCCGAAAACAACGGCGGCGAAGCACCCGCCGAGGGCGAGCAGCCGGCCGGCCAATAGGATCTCTCGCAGTCGAACCTGAAAAGGGGCGCCCGGCGGGCGCCCCTTTTGGTTTGGTCCGGGCCGGTCAGATCCGGCGCGTCCCCATGCCGGCATGCATGGCGGCGCGGCGCAGGCCGGGCACCAGCTTCAGCGCCCACAAGCCGCCGGCGCGCGCCGCCTGGACCGGCAGGAAGTCGGCGACAAGCGAGCGGAACAGCGCCTCGACGCCGCCGCCGGTGCGCATCAGGTCGGCGGCGCGGCGGGTTGCGTAGTCGCGCGATACGGTATCGGCCGAGCCGGGTGCCGACAGATCGGCGCCATCGAGCGCGTCAACAAGATCGGCGACGTCGCGAAGGCCGAGATTGAGGCCCTGGGCGCCGATGGGCGGGAAGGCATGCGCCGCCTCGCCGACAAGGGCAATACCGTCGCGCCCTGCGGTGGCAACGCTCAGCATCGAGAGTGGGAAAATCGCGGCGGGGCCGGATACGGCAAGGGCGCCGAAAAGATTGCGGCTGCGTTCGGCCAGTGCCGTGGCGAGATTGCCGGCTGTGGCCGTTTCGAGCACGTCGCGCCTGTCGATCCAGACGAGATTGGCCCTGTTGCCGCCGGCCGGCACCAGGGTAAACGGGCCGTGCTCGTAGTGGAACTCGACGGATTCGCCATCGAGCGGGCGGGCGAGTTCGAGGTCCGCCACCAGCGCCGCTTCGGCGAAAGTCCGTTCATGGGCGGCGATGCCGGCGAATTGGCGCACCGGCGAACGCTTGCCATCGGCGCCGACCAGCAGAAAGGCAGTGACGGCCGCGCCCGAGGCAAGGGCGATTTCGAAACCCTGCGCGGTACGCACAAAGCCGGACGCGGGCGCCTCGATGACGCTGAGGCCGGGCAGGGCGGCCGCCTGTTCGGCGAAATGGGCGAGAAGCGGCGCATTGGCAAAGTTCCAGCCGAAGGCCGAAGCGCCGATCTCTCCGGCGCGGAACAGCGTTTCTGGGCCGCGGATCAGGCGCGCGGTGGCATCGATGATGCGGATGGCGGTCAAAGGCTCGCCGTGGCCCTCGGCGCTGCCGATCAGGCCGGCCCGGACGAGGAAATCGACCGATGGCCGCATCAGTGCCGAAGTACGGCGATCGATCGGACCCTTCGGCGCGAAAAGCACCGTCGCGTGTCCCTTTTTCGCGAGGGTCACGGCGGCCGCCAATCCGGCAAGGCCGCCGCCGATGATGGCGATATCGTATGTGTTCAAACCGGCTCCGTCAGGCGATGGCGGGGGCGGCGCGTCATCCGCTTGAGAACGAACGTGCCGGCGAAGGATCCCGCGAACATGGCGACAAGGAACACTAGCAGGTTTTCCGGCAAGAATGCGATGAGCGCGATGGCCGGGCCGGGGCAGATGCCCGACATGCCCCAGCCGATGCCGAACAGCACGGCACCGAGGACGAGCGGGGCATCGATCGCGGTGAAGTCGGGCAGGTGGAAGCGGCCGTTGAACAACGGCGCCGTCATGCCGTTCGACACGTGGTTGGCAATGAAGCTGACGATGATGGCTGGGCCGATGACGAAAGCGAGGCTCGGGTCCCAGCCGCCCGAGGCGATGGCGCCGACATCGAGGAAGCGCAGCACCTTCATGGGATCGGTCATCTGCGAGACGTAAAGGCCAAGGCCGAACAGGCCGCCCGACAGGGCCGCCGTTACAAGGTAGCCGGAAGACCGGTAGGATGTCGACATCACACAATTCCCGTTGCGGCGACCGTCAGCATGGCCACCAAGAAAAACACCGCGACCGCGACGGCCGAGCGCAGCGACAACCGGCCGAGACCGCAGACGCCATGGCCGGAGGTGCAGCCATTGCCGATGCTGGTGCCGAGACCGGTGAGCCCGCCGGCCACGGCCAGCCAAAGCGGATCGCCGATCAGTTTGGGCGCCGCGGCGGCGCCGTCGGCCATAAGGCCCGGAAAGACGAGGGCGCCGAGACCGGCGGCGGCGATCATGGCAACGAGGAAGGTAATGCGCCAGCGGACCGGTTCGACCGATACCAGAATGCGGCCGAATATTCCCGACACGCCGGCGATGCGGCCATTGCCGAGCCACAGGATCGCGGCGGCGAGCCCGATGAGCAGGCCGCCAATGGTGGCCGGAACGGGCGCGAAACTCTCCATGAGGACAACTCCCATTTCTGAACCATCAGCCTATGCGGCATCGCGCATATGGCGAAGCGGCGGATGGGGCGCGGTTTCGCCTGCCGGCGCATTGGCGTAGAATTTTTTGCTCAGCCGCGCGGCTGGAGGAGAACGCGCCGACAGAGCTTCTTTTTCCATGCCGATCGGCTAAGCTCGCGCCTGGTTTTCCCACGCACGCCCCGAGGCCCGAATGCTCGAACTCTTCCTTGATCCCGCAGCCTGGGCCAGCCTGGCCACGCTGACCCTGCTCGAGATCGTGCTCGGCATCGACAACATCGTGTTCATCTCGGTGCTGGTGTCGCGGCTGCCGCCGGATGTAGCCAAGCAGGCGCGGCAGATCGGTCTTGCTCTGGCGCTGGTGTTCCGGATCATCCTGTTGTTGCTGATTTCGTGGATCATCGGACTGACGGCGCCCATCGCCGAGCTGTTCGGCCACGCCGTGTCGTGGCGCGACCTGATCCTGATCGCGGGCGGCGCGTTCCTTATCTACAAGGCGACGGCTGAGATCCATCACGCCATCGAGGAACCGCACGAACAGGAACTGGCCCGCAACGCGCCGAAAGCCTTCAGTTCGGTGATCGTGCAGGTCGTGCTCCTCGACATGGTGTTTTCGATCGATTCGATCATCACCGCCGTCGGCATGGCCCAGCATCTCGAGATCATGATCACCGCCGTGGTCATCGCGATGGCGCTGATGTACTTCGCCTCGGCCTCGATTGCCGGTTTCATCGGGCGCCATCCGACCACCAAGATGCTGGCGCTGGCCTTCCTGCTGCTGATCGGTGTGACGCTGGTGGCCGACGGGCTCGGCGTGCATGTGCCCAAGGGCTATATCTATTCGGCCATGGCCTTCGCCGTCCTGGTCGAGGCGTTCAACATCTTCGCCCAGTCGAAACGCAAGCAGAAGCGTGAGCAAGCATGAGCAAGGCAATCGTCATCCACAAGCCCGGCGGTCCCGAGGCGCTCGCCTACGAGGAGCGGGAACTGCCGCCGCCCGGCCCCGGCGAAGCCAGGGTGCGCCACAAGGCGGTCGGCATCAACTATATCGACATCTATCACCGCTCGGGCCTTTACCCGGTCGCGACCCCGTTTACCCCCGGTTCAGAGGCGGCGGGCGTCGTCGAGGCGGTGGGCGAGGGCGTCGACCACCTGCGGCTCGGCGACCACGTCTGCTATATCGGACCCATCGGCTCCTATGCCGAGGAACGCAACATCCCGGCGGACATGCTCATTCCGGTGCCGGAGGACATCTCGCTCGAGGTGGCGGCGGCGTCGATCCTCAAGGGGTTGACGGTCTGCTACCTCCTCGAAATGACGGCCGAACCCAAACCGGGCGAGACCATCGTCTTCCATTCGGCCGCCGGTGGCGTCGGCCAGATCGCCGTGCAATGGGCCAAGTCCCTCGGCCTCAGGGTCATCGGCACGGTCGGATCGACGGAAAAGGCGGCCGCGGCCAAGGGTCTCGGCTGCGACGAGGTGATCGACATCCGCGCCAATCCCGATTTTGCCAGCAAGGTCAGGGAACTGACCGGCGGCAAGGGCGTCGGCGTGGTCTACGACTCGGTCGGCAGGGACACGTTCGAGGCTTCGCTCGGCTGCCTCCGGCCGCGCGGGCTGATGGTCAGCTTCGGCAATTCCTCGGGCCCGGCCAGCCTGCCCAATGTCGGTCTTCTGATGTCCAAGGGTTCGCTCTACCTGACGCGGCCGACCCTGTTCCACTACTTTGTCGACCGCGCCTCCTCGATCGCCGGTTCGGAACGGCTGTGGGACAAGCTGAGGAGCGGCGCCGTCTCCATCAATATCGGCCAGACCTGGCCGCTCGCCGAAGCCGGCAAGGCGCATGCGGCCCTCGCCGGACGGCAAACCAAGGGTTCGACGCTTTTGATGCCGTAGGAAGCGGACGACTTGCGCGCGCCGGCCGAGGCAGGTAAATCCGGCCGGCGCTGGATGGGTGGCAGAGTGGTCGATTGCTCCGGTCTTGAAAACCGGCGGACGTGCAAGCGTCCCGGGGGTTCGAATCCCTCCCCATCCGCCAAATCTGCTATCTCGCTTCTATTTCTCGCCTCGCTCGGGCTGAACATGGCGTGGCCGAAACGTCGGCCGGCGGCGCTTGTGTCGCGTGGCTGCGCGTTCTGGCGTCGTTCCCAACTCTCCGCCACCTCTGCCGGCCGGTGCGTCGGCACATCGGCCGTTCGCTCAGTAGTTGAGGTTGATCACCGCCGTCTCGCCCCCGTCGCAGACCCAGCAGCAGCTTTCGCAGCCCTGGGTGTCGTTGTAGCCGACGCCCCAGTATTCGGAGTTGGAGTTGCGGACCCAGGCGCCGTAGCAGATGGATTCGCCGCGCTGGCACGAGAGCGAATAGGTATGAATCTGATAGTCGTCGATGACATAGACCTCGCCGCCGCCGGGCCAGGCAACGCTGCGATCCTGCGAGTAGAATTCCAGGCTCACGACGTTTTCGTGGTTGGACTTGACATTGAAGGTCAAGGTCTCCGCCTGGGCGGCGGCTGGCAGCATGATCAAGGCCAGAAACGCCCCGAAAAGCCCGGCCAGATTTCCGCTAAAGCGCATTTATTCGCCTCCCTGTGACAATAGCGCGCACACACATTAATCCAGGTTTTGGCCGAAGGCATCGAAATTCACGCGATGCAAAGCACGCCTCGTCCGGCGGGGTTGCCCGGCGATCAAGACATGGCACCGACGGTATCGGCAAGCCGGGCGGCTCAGCGCCGTTTGTCGCGCTGTTTGTCCTTCATGACCGATTTCACCATCTTGCCAAAGGCCTTGTCGCGGGCGCGGCGCTCGGAAAGGGTCGCCGAGTTGAACGCTTCCTCGGCGGCAAGCTTGTGCCAGCGCCTGTAGCGTTCTGCATCGAGCGTTCCGGTGTCGAGCGCTTCGCGGATGGCGCAGCCGGGCTCGCCGTCATGGCTGCAGTCGGCGAAGCGGCATTGCGCCGCCAGCGCTACGATATCTTCGAAGACGCTTTCGATGCCCGAAGCCGCGTCGGTGAGCTGAAGCTCGCGCATGCCCGGCGTGTCGAGAAGCCAGCCGCCTTCGGCGAGCCGGTGCATCTGCCGGCCGGTGGTGGTGTGGCGGCCTCTGGAATCGTCCTCGCGGATGCCCTTGGTCGCGATGTCCTGCGCTCCGGTCAGGGTGTTGATCAGGGTCGACTTGCCGACGCCGGACGAGCCGACGAAGGCGACGGTCTGGCCCTTGCCGCACCAGGCGGAGAGCGATCCGATATCGCCGGGATCGAGGGCGTTGACCGTTTCGACAAGCAGGCCGGACTGCAGGCCCCGCGCCTTTGCCGCGTAGTCCTCGGGCGCGTCGGCAATGTCGGCCTTGGTCAGAACGACCACGGGCGTCACCCCGGCTTCCCGCGCCAGCACCAGATAGCGCTCGAGCCGGGCGATGTTGAAATCGGCATTGCAGGACGAGACGATGAAGAGCGTGTCGACATTGGCGGCGATGAGCTGCAGCCGTCGACCGGATCCCGGCGCGCGCCGAAAGAACAGGCTCCTGCGCCCGAGCAGGCGCAGCGGACGGCGGGCATGCCGCTCGATCAGCAGCCAGTCGCCGACGGTCGGGTAGTCCTTGTCGGTGCAGGCGTCGTCGAGATGCGAGGCGATGGTCTCTTCGAAGCCGTCGCCGGCAATGTTGATGAGGCCGCGATGGACGGCCATGACGCGCGCCGGGATGGCGCGCTCCACGCAGTCGGCCGTGGTCTGTGAAGCGAAGAAAGAAGTCCAGCCGAGCTCGGCCAGATCGGGATTTTGCGATGTCATTGTCGTGATACCAGCGATGTCGGTTCCGCGCCGCAAGGCGCATGAAAAAACCCGGCGCCGATCGGGCGTCCGGATCGCGGGCTGGCATGAGGCCGACACAACCTGCCGGCGGCGCATCGTCGCGCCACCGCAATTTCGCCCGTCAGGGCGTTTTCAGGTTCAGTCGGTCCGTCCAGCCGGGCTGGACACAACGACCTTCACAAAATCCTCCACGCGTTCCGAGTTGCCGCGTCAATATAGGCGCCACCTCTTAAACCGGCAAGCAAGGCGCGTCACTATCGCGCGCCCAGAGCGGTGTGCGAAAAAGTGGATGCCGGTTTTTCGCTAAAACACCGCGACCACAAAGGGAAAGGGCACGCGTTCTGATTCAATCGAAACGCAAGCTGTTCTTGTCAGCACACCTCGAATTGCGTCGACAGTGCCGCCGAGAGCTGGGCGGCGAAGCGAGCGGCGGCGACGGGCAGGGTGCGGCCGCGCATTTGGCCCATATACAGAACGCCGGCCGGAACGTCGCGCGGATCGAGCGGGCGCGAGGTCATCAGCCCGGTCAGGGTGATGTTGGACAACCCGATGGGGATCTGGAACGAGATGATGTTCTCGGCGACGGCAAGGTTGCGCAAGAACTCGAAACTGTCCGATTCGATGACCGGGTTGAGCCTGATCTGGGCCGACAGCACGGCAATGTCGAGCAGGTGCCTGACGCCATAGGGGGCGGTCGGGACAGCGAGCGGGTAGTCGAGACAGTCGGACAGGCGCACTCGCTCCCGGCCGGCGAGCGGATGGTTTTCCGCCATGACGGCGTGGACCGGCTGGCGCACCCGCAAAATGGTATGGAACTCGGCCATGCGTACCGGCTCGAAGACCAGGGCGATGTCGGCGGTGTGGTCGGCCAGGGCCCGCTCGGCGGCTTCGCGGTCGCGCAGGTGAACGTCGAAGGTGACGTTGGGGTGATCCTTGCGATACTGGGCGATCTGCATGGGCAGGAAATAGGGCAAGAGCGCCTGGGAGCAGGCGATGGCAACATGGCCGCGCCGCTCGCCGGACAGATCGGATATCTGCGATTTCACCCGCTCGATGTCGGATATCTGGTTACGAATGGCGTGGATGAGGATTTCCCCGGCGCTCGACAGGCGGACGCCATGCGACAGGCGTTCGAAGATCTGCACGCCCAGTTCCTCCTCGACGGCAAGGATGCGGCGATTGAGCGCCGTCGAGGTGATCGACAGCGTGTCGGCGGCGCGACGGATCGAGCCGGCCCTGGCGACGGCGTCGATGAAGCGGGCGGTTTCGAGATAGCGCATGGCTGTGCTTTCCTGCTTTTCGCGACCATCGTCATTGCGAGGATCCCGGACCCGATCCGGGGGACGCGGCAATGAAGAGGGCGGCCGGTACCAACGCGTGTCGCTCTCTGGATTGCCGCGCGCCTTTCAGCGCTCGCAATGAAAGGCGGGGCACGTGGGGTTCGGCGTGCTTGGGTTGATGCAAATTTTGCAGCAGCCTGGATCGAAAATAGCACAAGACAGAAGCAGTCGGCCATGCCTAGCTGGACGCGGAATTTCAACCGGCCCGGTCCCTAGGCCTTTCCCGCGCCGGTTTCCCAGCGCCCAAGCGCATCAGGCACACGGAGAACGCAATGCCTCACCTGTTTTCGGCCGATCGCCGCCAGTTCCTCATGACGTCCGCCGGCATGGCCGGTCTTGCGGTTGCCGCGTCGCTCCTGCCGGCCGGCCTTGCCAGGGCCGCCGGGCTGACGGTCGGCTTCATCTATGTCGGCCCCAAGGACGACTATGGCTATAACCAGGCCCATGCCGAGGGCGCCAAGGCGGTCAAGCAGATCGCCGGCGTCACCGTGATCGAGGAGGAACTGGTTCCCGAAACGGTCGATGTCCAGAAGACCATGGAATCGATGATCAATTTCGACGGGGCGACGCTGCTGTTCCCGACTTCGTTCGGCTATTTCGATCCCCATATCCTGACCGTCGCGCCCAAATATCCGGAAATCCGCTTCGAGCATTGCGGCGGCCTGTGGTCCGAAGGCATGCCGGCCAATACCGGTTCCTATTTCGGCTATATCGGCATGGGTCAGTATCTCAACGGCATCGCCGCCGGCCACGCCACCAAGACCAAGAAGATCGGCTTCGTCGCCGCCAAGCCGATCCCGCAAGTGCTTTTGAACATCAATTCCTTCCTGCTCGGTGCCCGCTCGGTCGACCCCGAGATCACCTGCCAGGTCATCTTCACCGGCGAATGGTCGCTGGCGGTCAAGGAAGCCGAGGCGACCAACGCTCTCGCCGACCAGGGCTGCGATGTCGTCACCTGCCATGTCGACGGCCCCAAGGTCGTCATGGAGACCGGCGCCGGGCGCGGCATGTATCTTTGCGGCTATCACGCCAACCAGAGCCCGCTTGCCCCCGACATGTATCTGACCGGCGCCGAGTGGAATTGGGCCCAGGTCTATACCGACATGGTCAACACCACGATCGCTGGCGGCACCATTCCGAATTTCGTGCGCGGGGGCCTGGCCGAGGGCTTCGTCAAGATGAGCCCGCTCGGGCCGGCGGTTTCCGATGCGGCGCGCAACCAGTTCGAGGCGACCCAGGCCGAAATCCTCAAGGGCGGCTATGCCGTCATCAAGGGGCCGCTCAAGGACAACAAGGGCAATGTCATCGCCGCCGGGGGCGAGGCCTATGCCGAGGACGACGTCAAGCTCGAGAGCATGGACTATCTGGTCGAGGGCGTGGTCGGCTCGACCTCGTAGGGGCCATGACGTTCACCTCGTCATTGCGAGGCGGCGCTTGCCGACGAAGCAATCCAGAGGCAGCAGGCGCTGGCGCAAGTGACCTTCTGGATTGCCACGCGCCCACCGGGCGCTCGCAATGACCGGTGCAGCGATTCTGTTGCCAAAGCGCGACGCTGACGGGAGAAGCTGAATGAGCACCGAGACGACAGGCCTTGTTCTCGCCGCACCCTCGCGAGCCTGGGTCGAGACCGTTGCCCGGCGGTCGGAAGGCGTGGCTCTGCCGCTCGGCGCCCTCCTCATCGGCTTTCTTGCCTTCTCGGTCTTCCTCGCCGTGCTCGGCAAATCACCCGTCGCCTTTTTCGGCTATGTCTACCAGGCCGGCTTCGGCACGGAATTCTCCTGGTCCAATACATTGTCGCGCGCGGCGCCGTTGCTTCTGGCGGCGCTGTGCGTGGCGTTGCCGGCCCGGCTCGGCCTGGTCGTCATCGGCGGAGAGGGGGCCATCGTCCTCGGTGGCGTCGCGGCCGGTGCGCTGGCGATGAGCCTGCCGGGCCTGCCCGGACCGATCGGCATCCTCATGATGGGCCTTGGCGCCATGATCGCCGGCGGCGCCTGGATCGGCGCCATCGGCGCCATGCGCTACTACCGCGGCGTCAACGAGACGATCTCGAGCCTGTTGATGGCCTATATCGCCATTGCCCTGATGAACCATCTGGTCGAGGGCCCGTTCCGCGATCCCGCCTCGCTCAACAAGCCCTCGACCGCGCCCTTGCCCGATGCCTACCGCATCGGCGAACTGCCCTTCATCGACGTGCATTGGGGCCTTGCGGCGGGCATTCTCGCCTGCGTCCTGTGCTGGGTGCTGATCGAAAGGACCACCTGGGGTTTTGCCGCCCGTATCGTTGGCGGCAATGTCCGGGCGGCCGAGGTGCAGGGCCTGCCGACCGGCGTGCTGATGGTCGGTTTCACCGCGCTCGGCGGCGCCTGCGCCGGTCTTGCCGGCATGTTCGAGGTCGCGGCGATCCACGGCAGCGCCAATGCCTCGCTCGCCGCCGGCTACGGTTATACCGCCATCCTTATCGCCTTTCTCGCCCGCCACAACGCCCTTGCCGTCATTCCGGTGGCGGTGCTGTTCGCTGGACTTGAAGCCTCGAGCGGGCTCATTCAGCGACGCATGGAGCTGCCGGACGCGACCATCGCCGTACTCGAGGGCCTTGTCTTCGTCGCCATCCTGTTGAGCGAAACGCTGACCGGCCGAATGAGGCTGTTCCAGCCCGAATTGTGGAGGCGCACATCGTGACCGATATCGGGTTGTGGGGCGTGCCGCTCGCCATTCTCGGCGGTGCCATCCGCGTGTCGACGCCGTTCATCTTTGTCTCGATCGGTGAGGCTTTGACCGAACGCTCGGGACGCATCAATCTCGGACTCGAAGGCACGCTGGTCTTCGGGGCGATGAGCGGCTATGCCGTCGCCTTTCACAGCGACAGCGCCTGGCTCGGCGTGCTCGCCGCCGCGTTTTTCGGCCTCTTGTTCGGCCTGTTCCACGGATTCGTGTGCAAGCTGCCCAAGGTCAACGACATCGCCATTGGTATCGCCCTGATGCTGCTCGGGACCGGCCTGGCGTTCTTTTTCGGCAAGCCCTATGTGCAGCCGGTGGCCCCCGACCTGCCGTCAATTCCCTTTGGTTTCTGGAGCGACATCCCGCAGGTCGAGGCGGCGCTGCGGATCAACGTCTTGTTCATCCTCGGCATTGTCCTGGCCGTGGCCATGGCCTTTATGTTCCGGGCAACGCGCATCGGCCTCATCGTCCGGGTCGTCGGCGACAGCGCCGACGCGGCGCGGGCCATGGGGATCAACATTGATCTGGTGCGGCTCTTGTCGACCGGCGTCGGCGGGGCGCTGGCCGGCGTGGCCGGCGCTTATTTGTCGCTTTACTACCCCGGTTCGTGGAACGAGGGCATTTCCTCGGGCCAGGGCCTGATGGCGGTGGCGCTCGTCATCTTTGCACGCTGGAACCCGGTCAACTGCTTCTGGGCGGCGCTGCTGTTCGGCGGCGCCGGCGCGCTCGGTCCGGCGCTGCAATCGGTCGGGGTCACCCAGGGATATTACCTGTTTTACGCCGCCCCCTATGTCCTCACCCTCGGCCTGCTCATTGCCACGTCCTCGACGAGGCGGGCGATGAGTTCGGCGCCGGGCGAGCTGTCGATCACGAAATAGGAAACGCCGATGCCAACGCTTAGCGCAGACCCCTATCAATGGCCGTGGAACGGCGACTGGCGCCCGGACAACACGGCCCTGATCATCATCGACATGCAGACCGATTTCTGCGGGCAGGGCGGCTATGTCGACAAGATGGGCTATGATCTGAGCCTGACGCGGGCGCCGATCGAACCGATCAAGGCGGTGCTGGCTGCCATGCGAAACAGGGGCTACCACGTCTTCCACACCCGCGAAGGCCACCGACCGGACCTTTCCGACCTGCCGGCCAACAAGCGCTGGCGGAGCCAGCAGATCGGCGCCGGCATCGGCGATGCCGGACCGTGCGGGCGCATTCTCGTGCGGGGCGAGCCGGGCTGGGACATCATCGAAGAGCTTTATCCGCGCGAAGGCGAGCCAATCATCGACAAGCCGGGCAAGGGCTCGTTCTGCGCCACCGATCTCGAACTGATGCTGAGAACGCGCGGCATCGACAATATCGTCCTTGCCGGCATTACCACCGATGTGTGCGTTCATACGACCATGCGCGAGGCCAATGATCGCGGCTTCGAGTGTCTGTTGCTCGAGGATTGCTGCGGCGCCACCGACAGGGGCAATCACGACGCGGCCATCAAGATGGTCAAGATGCAGGGCGGCGTGTTCGGCGCCGTCTCGAATTCCAAAACCTTCATCGCGGCGCTGCCATGAGTATCAGTGAGGTTTTCGGCGGCATTCCGGTCGATCGTTCGACGCTTCGCGCGCTACCGAACAAGGCCATAGGTGTCGCGACGGTCGGCATGACCATGCGCTTCGGCGCCTTCACGGCACTCGACACCGTCTCGATCACGGTCAGGGCCGGGACGTTCCACGCCCTGCTCGGGGAAAACGGCGCCGGCAAGTCGACGCTGGTCAAATGCATGATGGGTTTCTACACCCCGACCTCTGGCCAGATGATGGTCGAGGATCGCGAGGTCGAAATCGCCGATCCGCGCGCCGCCCATGAACTCGGGCTCGGCATGGTCTACCAGCACTTCACCCTGGTGCCGTCTTTGACCGCCGCCGAGAACCTCGTCATCTCGCGGGCCAGGGTTTCTCCGGTCATCGACTGGACGAGGGAAAAATCCGGGCTCCTCACCTTCATGGCGACGATGCCGTTCTCGGTGCCGCTCGACGTGCCGGTGGCACGGCTGGCGGCGGGCGAAAAACAAAAGCTCGAGCTTTTAAAGCAGCTCTATCTCGGGCGGCGCTTCCTCATTCTCGACGAGCCGACCTCGGTGCTGACCCCGTCCGAGGCCGACGAACTGCTCGGCATGGTGCGCGGCCTGACCCAGGCCGGCGAGCTTACCTGCCTGATGATCACCCACAAGTTCCGCGAGGTGACGCGTTTTGCCGACGAGGTGTCGGTCTTGCGGCGCGGCCAACATGTCGGCGGCGGCAGGGTCGGGGACCTTACGACAAATGAGATGGCGGCGATGATGATTGGCGAAAAGGAGCTGGCCCAGTCGGCGGACCGCGTGTCGGGAACGGGCGCCGATATTCTGTCGGTCGCCGGGGTCCGGGCCATGGACCGTTCCGGCCTCAAGCCCATCGCCATCGATGCCCTGACCGTCAGGTCGGGCGAAATCGTCGGCGTCGCCGGGGTCAGCGGCAACGGCCAGATGGAACTGATGGAAATCCTGACCGGCCAGCGGCCGACGCCGGCGGGCGAAATTCGCGTCAAGGATCGGCCCTTCCGCGCCAGCCGCAGGCAATGCCGGGACAACAATGTCCGCTACCTGCCCGAGGAACCGCTGCGCAATGCCTGTGCCCCGAAGATGAGCGTGGCCGAAAACATCGCCTTTCGCACCTTCGACACGATCGAGGGTTCCGGCAGGGAGCGGTTCTGGCTCGACGGCTCCGAGACCAGACGGCGCGGCGCCGAGCTGGTCGCCGCCTTCAAGGTCAAGACGGCCGCGCTCGACGCGCCCATCGCCTCGCTGTCGGGTGGCAATGTCCAGCGTGCCGTGCTGGCGCGGGAGCTGAGCGGCGATGTCGACCTGCTCGTCGCTGCCAATCCCTGCTTCGGCCTCGATTTTTCCGCCGTCGCCGAAATCCGCGCCCGCATCATGGCGGCGCGCAATGCCGGCGCCGCGGTATTGCTGATCAGCGAGGACCTCGATGAAATCCTCGAGCTGAGCGACCGCATACTGGTGATGTCGGAGGGATGCATCGCTTTCGAGACCCCGATCGCCTCCGCCGATATCGCCGAGATCGGACGGCATATGGCGGGGCACGCGTGATGGTGTCGGTGCCGGCGCGGCCGTTTCCGTTCGAGCTCGATGCGCAAAGATGCGCCCTGATCGTCATCGACATGCAGCGCGACTTCGTCGAGCGCGGCGGCTTCGGGGAATCGCTCGGCAATGACGTGACGCGGCTAAAGGCCATCGTGCCGACCGTCGCGGCGCTGATCGCCGGGTTCCGCGAAGCGGGGCTTCTGGTCATCCACACCCGCGAATGCCACAGGCCGGACCTCTCCGACCTGCCGCCGGCCAAGCGTAACCGGGGCAATCCCACTGTCCGCATCGGCGATCCAGGCCCGATGGGACGCGTTCTCATTGCCGGTGAGCCGGGCGCCGACATTGTGCCCGAACTCGGCCCGAATAACGGCGAGGTTGTCATCGACAAACCCGGCAAAGGCGCGTTTTTTGCCACTGATCTCGACGCAATTCTGACGCGGCGTGGCATCGCCCAGCTCGTTTTCGCCGGCGTGACGACCGAGGTCTGCGTGCAGACAACGATGCGCGAGGCCAATGACCGGGGCTACGAATGCCTTCTGGCCGAGGATGCCACCGAAAGCTACTTCCCCGAATTCAAGAAAGCCGCCATCGACATGATCACCGCCCAGGGCGCCATCGTCGGCTGGGCCACGCCGACCGCGGCCATCGTCGAGGCGCTTCATGGCTGAGCCGCAAAGCTTTGCCGGCCTTTTGGGCGGTAGTTGGCGCGACATGGCGTTCGAGCCGTTCCGCGACGGAGTCGAGATCTGTCGTCTGGTGACGGGCGCGCCGGAAGTGGCGCTGTTGCGCTATGCGCCGGGGGCCAGCGTGCCGCGCCATCTCCATCGCGGCCTCGAGACCTTTCTGGTGCTCGAGGGGGCGCAATCCGACGAGCGCGGCACCTACGCAGCCGGAACGCTTGCCGTCAATCCGGTCGGTTCGGTGCATTCGGTCGCCTCGGAAGCGGGCTGCATCGTGCTCATCCAGTGGACCAGTCCGATCGAAATCCTCTAGGGCGGCGCGCGCTCAAATCGAATCGCATGGAGGCAGGCGGAAAGGACCGAGCCGGTCGCGCGCCCCCGATTTGACAAGCGGCGCCGAGCCGGCTTAGGTCGCGCCGACCGACCCGGCCGCGATGATCTGGTTGCGATTCCTTTCTCTTCCGATCGCCTTTCGTCCCGAGAGCCCGATGACGCGCTTTGTCTATTTCGCCTATGGCTCCAACATGCTGATCCAGCGGCTTGCCATGCGCTGCCCGAGCGCCGAAGTCGTTGGCATTGGAAGGGCCGAGGGGTATAGGGTCGAGTATTGCCTCGGCTCGCCGGACGGATCGTCCAAGGCCGGCCTGCGGCGCTGCGAGGGCGCAACGGCCTGGGGCGTGCTGTTTTCGCTGGCACTTGGCGAACGGAGCGTGCTCGATGGGTTCGAGGGCACGCCGGTTTATTATCGGCGCGCGGAAATGGAGCTCGCCAGGGCCGATGGCACGCCGGTCGTGGCGGTCACGTATTTGCCGCAGCCGGGCCATATCGTTGTCGGTCGCCATCCGTTCGCCTGGTATAGGGCGCTTTGTGTCGGCGGGGCGCGCCAGCACGAGCTGCCGGCCGAAGCGGTCTCGCGCCTTGCCGAAACCGGACTGTGTCCGATGCCGGCGGAATCCTCGCCGGCCTGGGACGGGCGGGCGCATGCGCTGAGGGCGCTCAAGGCGGCGGGATTGTCCATGCCCGAGGAGGGGCTTTAGCCATGCTGCCCATGCCGCTCATCGTGCCTCTGGGCGATCGCGGCCTTCTGGTGCGCTTTGCCGAAACGCTCGACGACGAGGCCAACAGCGCGGCGGTGAGCTTTGCCAGAACGCTTCAGGCGACCCCGCCTTCGGGTGTGGTCGAGGTGGTGCCCAATCTCGTTTCGGTCCTTGTGCGCTACGATCCCGCGCGGATCGGCTTTGCCGAACTGCGCGGCGAAATGCAATTGCAGCTATTGGCGGGCGCCGGGGCGGCGCTGCCGGGCAAGCCGGTGCAGCCCATCGCCGTCCGCTATGGCGGCGAAGACGGCCCGGACCTCGAAGAGGTGGCCGGAGCCTCCGGCCTTGGCGCCGACGACTTCGTCGCCCGCCATTCCGGCGCCGATCTCCGGGTGCTCGCCATCGGTTTCGCGCCGGGCTTCGCCTATTGCGGTTTCCATGGCGACCTGCCGCCTCTGCCGCGCCGCGGCGCGGTGCGGCCGATGGTGCCGGCCGGCACCGTGCTCTATGCCGCCGGGCAGACGGCCCTGACGGCGACGCCGATTCCGACGGGATGGCACGTCATCGGGCGCACCGATTTCATTAATTTCCACGCGGGAGCTGAGCCGCCGCTCAGTCTGGTCGCCGGCGACAGCGTCAGGTTCATGGTGTCATGACGGCGCTTGCCCGCATCCGCATCCTCCGCGCCGCGCCGCTGACGACCATCCAGGACGCCGGCCGGTTCGGCCGCCTCGGATCCGGCATTGCCGCCTCGGGGCCGATGGATGTCTTTGGCTGGCAAAGCGCCGGTGGCGGCGCCTCCGGCATCGAATTCACCCGTGCCGGTCTCGAATTCGAACTGATGCGAGGACCTCTGACCGTCCATGTCGGCGGCGGACGCTTTCACTTGCGGGTCAACGGCGATCGGCTCGGCTGGCCGGCCCGGGTCGGTCTGGTCGCGGGCGACCGCGTCGGCATCACGCCGGGCCGGGTCGGGCTTTATGGCTATGTGCGTTTTTCCGGCGAGATCGACGTGCCGCATGTCCTCGGCAGCCGGTCCACCAACACCATTGCCGGGCTCGGCGGACTGGAGGGAAGGACGCTGCGCGCCGGAGACCAGTTGGACATCCTCGCCGGCGACACGGTTGCGGCGCCGCAACCGCAACCGGATAGCGCCACGGATGCGCCGTTCCGGTTCCTGTGGGGACTTCACGCCGATCTTTTCGGCGAGGCGGAACGGCGCGATTTCGTTTCCAAGACCTTCCATGTCTCGCAGCGACTCGATCGCATGGGGGTCCGGCTCGAAGACCGCGAGGGGGTCTTTTCCGCTGCCCAGCATCTGTCGCTGGTTTCCGAGAGCGTCGTGCCCGGAGACGTGCAGATTCTCGGGGACGGCACGCCCATCATTCTGATGCGCGACCACCAGCCGACTGGCGGCTACCCGCGCATCGCAACGCTCCTGACGCCGGAAATCAACCGTTTTGCTCAGATGCGGCCCGGCGCCGCCTTGCGTTTTGTGCCAGTCTCCCTGAAAAACGCTTCGACATAGGGAGGTCAGGCGGCAATATGAACACGATCGATCTCAATGCCGATCTCGGCGAGGGCTACAGTACCGACGAGGCGCTGCTCGGCATCATCACCACCGCGTCCATCGCCTGCGGCGGCCATGCCGGGGACGACGACACCATGCGCGCCTGCGCCCGCGTCGCCCGCGAAAAGGGCGTGATCATCGGCGCCCATCCCGGTTTCCCGGATCGCGAGAATTTCGGCCGCGTGCGCATCGATATGGATCCTGACGATATCGCCTACGAGGTCGTCGATCAGGTCGAGCGGCTGATCGTCAATGCCGGACGGGAAGGGGCCAATGTCCGCTTCGTCAAACTGCATGGCGCGCTCGCTAACATGGCGGCCGAGGACGAAGACCTGGCCCGGACCGTTTATGCGGCGGTGCGCGATCACCACCCGAATTTCGGCGTTCTGGCCATCGACGGTACCGCGCAGGTGCCAGCGGCGGAATCGCTGCAGATGAAGCTGGTGAGCGAGGCCTATGCCGATCGCGCCTATGACCGCAAGGGCATGCTGGTGCCGCGCACCGAGGCGGGCGCGGTGCTGATCAAGCGCAAGGACGTGCTGGCGCGCTGCCTGCTTCTGGCCAAGCGCGGCGAAATTCTCAGCCGCGAGGGGCGTGTCTTCGAAAGCTCGGCCCGCTCGATCTGCATCCACGGCGACACCAAAGGGGCGGTGGCGCTGGTGCAGGGCATCCGCGACACGCTCGAGGCCGAGGGACTGACGGTCGAGAGCGCCTTCGCGCAGGCCTAGAGGCGGTGGGCAAACAGTGAAACCAGGTACGGGCGAATGAGTGCGATGATCATCGACGGCAAGGCCTTTGCGGAAGACTTGCGCGCGCGCATCCATGGGCATGTGGACCGGCTCAAGGCCGAACACGGCCTGACGCCAGGCCTGGCGGTGATCATTGTCGGCGAGGACCCGGGCAGCCAGGTCTATGTGCGCAACAAGGCCCGGCAGACCGAGGCCATCGGCATGCTGTCGCTCAAGTACGAATTGCCAAGCGAAACGCCTCAGCATGAGTTGATCGCTTTGATAAGCGAGTTGAACAAACGCGCAGATGTGCATGGAATCCTGTGCCAGATGCCGGTTCCGGATCACATCGACCCGGTGGCGGTGATCAATGCCATCGACCCCGACAAGGATGTCGACATGTTCCATCCGATGAGCGCCGGCAAGCTTCTGACCGGTCAGAAGGGGCCGGTTTCATGCACGCCGCTCGGATGCCTGATGCTGTTGCGCGACCTGCACGGCACCGATCTCGCCGGCAAGGAGGCCGTGGTCATCGGCCGTTCCAACCTCGTCGGCAAGCCGATGGCGCAATTGCTGCTCAGGGAAAACTGCACCGTCACCATGGCGCATTCGAAAACGAGACATCTCGCGGAGGTGGTGCGGCGGGCCGACATTGTCGTCGCCGCGGTCGGGCGCCGGGAAATGGTCAGGGGCGACTGGATTAAACCGGGCGCCACCGTTCTCGATGTCGGCATCAACCGTGTCCCGGCACCGGAAAAGGGCGAGGGCAAGACCCGCCTCGTCGGTGACGTCGCCTTCGACGAAGCGGTCGCGGTGGCCGGGGCGATCACCCCGGTGCCGGGCGGGATCGGCCCGATGACGATCGCCTGCCTTCTGGCCAATACGGTGACGACGGCCTGCCTCATCAACGGCATCGCGCCACCCGGGGATTTGACGGCCTGATGTCGAAGACCACCCAGGCGACGCTGGCGCTGGCCCAAGCGAAAATCGCCTTTACGCCGCATATCTACGATTACGATGCCAAGGCGGCGCATATCGGCATGGCCGCGGCCGAGGCAGTCGGGTTTTCGCCGGACCGCGTGCTCAAGACCCTGATGGTCGTGGTCGACGGCAAGCCGGCCTGCTGCGTCATTCCCTCGGACCGCGAATTGTCGATGAAAAAGGTCGCCGCCGCCTTTGCCGGAAAATCGGCGGAGATGATGAAACCGGCTGAAGCCGAGAAGGTCACCGGTTTCAAGGTCGGCGGCATATCCCCGTTCGGCCAGCGCCGGCGCGTGCCCATTGCCATCGCGGATTCGGCGCTTGGCTTCGAGACGGTGCTGATCAATGGCGGCCAGCGCGGCATGCTGGTCGAGCTGAAGCCCGAGGATGCGATGCGCGTGGCGCATGCGGCGCCTGCCGAACTGACGGCCTGAGCGACCCCGCACGGCATGCGGAGTAGCTTGCAGGATTAATCGATTTAGCTTATCGCATTTTCCGAAATTCTATCGCGGCTCGCGCCGGCGACTGGCCCAGCAGGGCGCTTGACGCTGCCCGAACGGAAGCCTACGCCGCCTCGAGGAACACCGAACCGCGCGGGCAACCGCATCACGGGCGCAGAATTGGGCGAGTGAAATGCAGAACAAGGTCCAACTCATCACCTATGCCGACCGCCTGAGCAGCGGCGGTTTCGCGGCGCTCAAGGCACTGATCGACGGTCCGCTTTCGGGCCTGTTCGGCACGGTGCATGTCCTGCCGTTCTTTGCGCCCCATGACGGCGCCGATGCCGGGTTCGATCCGATCGACCATGCGAGCGTCGATCCGCGTCTCGGCAATTGGGAGGATGTCAGGGCACTGGCTGGGTCGGTCGACGTGATGGCCGACCTCATCGTCAACCACGTCTCGGCGCAATCGCAAGCGTTCCGGGATTTCCTCGCAAAGGGTGATGCTTCGGATTTTGCCGAACTGTTCCTGACCTATGGAAAAGTGTTTCCGGACGGCGCCAGCGAAGCCGATCTTCTCGCCATCTACCGGCCGCGTCCAGGCCTGCCGTTCACGCAGATGACGCTCGGGGATGGTTCGAAGCGGCTGATCTGGACGACCTTCACCGCCAATCAGGTCGATATCGACGTGAACAGCGAAAAAGGCGCCGCCTATCTCGGCGCGATCCTCGACCGGTTCGCCGAGGCCGGCATCGGGCTGATCCGGCTCGACGCAGCCGGCTACGCCATCAAGCAGTCCGGTTCGAGCTGCTTCATGATCCCCGAAACCTTCGGTTTCCTCGAAGAGATTTCCGGCAAGGCCAGGGCGCGCGGCATGGAGGTTCTGGTCGAGATACACTCGTATTATCGCGACCAGATCGAGATCGCCAAAAAAGTCGACCGCGTCTACGATTTCGCCCTGCCGCCGCTCATCCTGCACGCCCTTTACACCGGCGCGGCGACGCCGCTGGCGAACTGGCTCGACATTTCGCCGCGCAATGCCGTGACCGTGCTCGATACCCATGACGGCATCGGCGTCATCGATGTCGGCGCCCATGCCGACGGCCGGCCGGGCCTTTTGCCGCCCGAAGCCATCGACGCTCTGGTCGAGACCATGCACGAACGCAGCGGCGGCAGCCGGCAGGCGACGGGCGCGGCGGCGTCCAATCTCGACCTCTATCAGGTCAATTCGACCTATTTCGACGCCCTGGGGCGGCGCGAGGACGAGTACCTGATCGCGCGGGCGTTGCAGTTCTTCGCGCCGGGCGTGCCGCAGGTCTATTATGTCGGCCTGCTGGGCGGCAGCAACGACATGGCGCTGTTGTCAAAGAGCAATGTCGGGCGCGACATCAACCGGCACTACTACGGACCGGGAGAGGTCGCGGCGGCGCTCGAAACGCCGATGGTCAGGGCGCTGTGCCAGCTCATCCGCTTTCGCAATGCCCATCCGGCCTTTAGCGGCACCTTCGCGATGGCGCATCCGTCCGAAAACGTCCTGCATCTCAGGTGGGACAAAGGCGGCGACTGGGCGGCGCTCGATGTCGATTTCGGCCGGGCCATGGCCAGGATCGCGCATTCGGCGCCGGAAGGCGACACGCATTTTCCGGTGACGGTTCTTATGGCCTAAGCCGCGTCCGTTCTGATCCGCGTGTAGTTGAGGATCGGCGCCAGCCAGCGTTCGACCTCTTCGGCGGACATGCCCTTGCGTCTGGCATAGTCCTCGACCTGGTCGCGCTCGATCTTGGCGACGCCGAAATAATAGCTTTCCGGATGCGAGAAATAGAAGCCCGAGACCGAGGAGCCGGGCCACATGGCAAAGCTTTCGGTCAGTCGGATGCCGGTGGCGCTTTCGGCGTCGAGCAGGTCGAACAGCGTCGCCTTTTCGGTGTGGTCGGGCTGGGCCGGGTAGCCGGGCGCCGGGCGGATACCGCGATAGGTCTCGCTCAGGAGGTCGGCGTCGGCTATGGCTTCGTCGGGCGCATAGCCCCAGAACTCGGTCCTGACCTTCTGGTGCAGCCGTTCGGCCAGGGCTTCGGCGAAGCGGTCGGCCAGCGCCTTGACGATGATCGCCTTGTAGTCGTCGTTCTGGCGGGCGAGATGGTCGGAAATCGCCTCTTCCTCGGCGCCGGCGGTGACGGCAAAGCCGCCGATCCAGTCGGGCCGACCGCTGTCGCGCGGCGCGACGAAGTCAGAGATGCAGACATTCGGCCGGCCCGGACGCTTGACGAGCTGCTGGCGGAGACCGTGGATGGTGGCGCGGGCGCTTGTCCGCGTCTCGTCGGTGAAAAGGCGGATGTCGTCGCCTGTCGCATTGGCCGGCCAGAACCCGACCACGGCGCGCGGGCGGAACCATTTTTCGGCGACGATCTCGGCCAGCACGGCCTTTGTGTCGGCCCAGACGGTACGGGCGGCCTCGCCCTGCGCCGCGTCGTCGAAAAGGGCCGGGTAACGCCCCTTGAACTCCCAGGCCTGGAAATACGGCGTCCAGTCGAAGCAATCGACGAGGTCCTGCAGGTCCCAGTCGGCAAATACCCTGGTGCCGAGGAAGCGCGGTCGCGGCGGCTCATAGCCTTGCCAGTCGAGCGTCATGGCGTTGGCGCGCGCCCGGGCGAGGGGGAGGCGCTGCTTGTCCAGCTCGGCGCGGGCGTGCTTTGCGGCGACTTCGGCATATTCGCTGCGGATATCGGCGATGTAGCCTTCGCGGGTATCGGGCGAGAGCAGGCGCGAGACGACGCCGACGGCGCGACTGGCGTCGGTGACGTAAACGGTCTGGCCCGCCTTGTAGTGCGGATGGATCTTGACGGCTGTGTGGACCTTGGAGGTGGTGGCGCCGCCGATCAGCAGCGGCACCGAGAAGCCGTCGCGCTCCATCTCGCCGGCGACATTGACCATTTCCTCGAGCGAGGGGGTGATCAGGCCCGAAAGGCCGACAATGTCGGCGTTTTGGCTGCGGGCGGTCTCGAGGATGCGATCGGCCGGCACCATGACTCCGAGGTCGATGACCTCGTAATTGTTGCAGCGCAGCACGACCCCGACGATGTTCTTGCCGATATCGTGGACGTCGCCCTTGACCGTGGCCATGATGACCTTACCCTTGGTGCGGGCCTCGGCCGATGGATTGGCCGCGGCGGCGGCCTCCATGAACGGGGTCAGGTAGTCGACGGCCTGGCGCATGACGCGGGCGGATTTGACCACCTGCGGCAGGAACATCCTGCCATCGCCGAACAGGTCGCCGACCACGCCCATGCCGTCCATCAGCGGGCCTTCGATGACGTGGAGAGGTTCGGGGAACTTGAGGCGCGCTTCCTCGGTATCCGCGATGATGTGCTCGGTGATGCCATTGACCAGGGCGTGTTCGAGGCGTTTCTCGACCGGCCAGCTGCGCCATTCGAGATCGGCGGTGCTTTTCTCCACCGTTCCGTCGCCCTTGAAGCGCGCCGCCGCGTCGAGCAGGCGCTCGGTGGCGTCGGGGCGGCGGTTGAGGACCACGTCCTCGCACAAGTCCTTCAACTCGGGATCGATCTTGTCATAGACGTCGAGCTGGG
This sequence comes from Alphaproteobacteria bacterium, assembly GCA_018818925.1. Classification (GTDB taxonomy): domain Bacteria; phylum Pseudomonadota; class Alphaproteobacteria; order Rhizobiales; family Devosiaceae; genus JAHJQZ01. The sequence continues at coordinate 7,933 of JAHJQZ010000015.1, read as the reverse complement.
CGGCGTTGACGATGCCCATGTCCATGCCGGCGGCGATGGCGTGGTACAGGAACACCGAATGCATGGCGCGCCTGACCGGTTCGTTGCCGCGGAAGGCGAAGCTCAAATTGGAGACCCCGCCCGAGACGTGGACATGGGGCAGGTTCTGCCTGATCCAGCGCGTCGCGGCGATGAAGTCGACGCCGTAATTGGCATGCTCCTCGATGCCGGTGGCAACGGCGAAAATGTTGGGATCGAAGATGATATCCTCGGGCGGGAAGCGGACCACCTCGGTCAGGATTTTGTAGGCGCGGGCGCAGATCTGCTTGCGCTTTTCGAGCGTATCGGCCTGGCCGTTCTCGTCGAAGGCCATGACCACGACGGCGGCGCCGTAGCGGCGGACCTGCCGTGCCCGTTCGACGAAAGCCTCTTCGCCTTCCTTCAAGGAGATCGAATTGACCACCGGCTTGCCCTGGACGCATTTGAGGCCCGCCTCGATGACGCTCCATTTCGAACTGTCGATCATGACCGGCACGCGGGCGATGTCCGGTTCGGCGGCGATCAGGTTGAGGAACTTGACCATGGCCGCCTCGCTGTCGAGCAGTCCCTCGTCCATGTTGATGTCGATGATCTGGGCGCCGGCCTCGACCTGATGGCGGGCGACGTCGAGCGCAGCGGCGTAGTCATTGGCCTCGATGAGCTTGCGGAACCTGGCCGAGCCGGTGACATTGGTGCGCTCGCCGATATTGACGAAGGGGATTTCGGGCGTGAGCGTGAACGGTTCGAGGCCGGACAACTGGAGATAACGCGCTTCGGTCACATTGCGGCTCCGCGGGAACTGGATGGTCGGTCAGGCTGCCGGCCGACGATCGGGCTATTACTAACACAAAAGCTGGGGCCGGCTGCTAGGCCGGCGACTACGTGCGGTCGTCGTGATGAAGGTGCCGGGGCTCGACGCCCCTGACACTGTCGGCGATCGCTTTTATGTGCGCGTGCGTCGTGCCGCAGCAGCCGCCGACGATGTTGATGAAACCCTGCCTGGCATAGAGGCCGAGCAGTTCGCCGGTCTCGTCGGGATGCTGGTCGTATTCGCCCATTTCGTTGGGCAGGCCGGCATTGGGATAGACGCAGATCGGCACGTCGGCGACCCGGGCGAGATCGGCGACGTAATTGCGCAATTCCTTGGCGCCGAGACCGCAATTGAGCCCGAAGGCGAGGGGCCGGGCATGCTTCATCGACACCCAGAACGCTTCCGGCGTCTGGCCCGACAACAGGCGCCCGGACTTGTCGGAGATCGTGCCGGAAATGATGACCCTGAGATCGAGTCGGGTCTCGGCGGCGACGTCGTCGACGGCGAACAGGGCCGCCTTGGCGTTCAAGGTGTCGAAGATCGTCTCGATCATGATCAGGTCGACGCCGCCCTCGACCAAACCGCGCAGCTGTTCGGCATAGGCCGCGTGCAATTGCTCGAAGGTGATGGCACGGAAGCCCGGATCGTTGACATCCGGCGAGATCGAGGCGGTGCGGTTGGTCGGTCCGAGGGCGCCGGCGACGAAACGCGGCCTGCCGTCCTCGGACTCGGCGATGCGCGCCGCCTCGTTGGCGATCCTGGCGCTCGTCTTGTTGAGCTCGAACACCAGGTCTTCCATGCCGTAATCGGCCTGGGCGACCGCGGTGCTGGAAAAGGTGTTGGTCTCGACGATATCCGAACCGGCCCGGAAAAAGCCGAGATGGGCATCGCGCACCGCATCGGGCTGACTGAGGCTCAACAGGTCGTTGTTGCCCTGGAGCTGGCGCGGCCAGTCCTTGAAGCGGGCGCCGCGGAATTGCGCTTCGGAAAAGCGGTGCTTCTGCAGCGTTGTACCCATGGCGCCGTCGAGGATCACGATGCGCTTGGCGATCAGGTCTTCAAGTTCGCTTATGCGGGGGGTGCGCATGATCGGCTCCTTCGGCGGGTTTGTCCGGCCAGAGTCAGATATAAAGAGATAAAGAACTCTTTATATCATGCGCGAGTTCCATGCAAGCGCGACCTCTTGGCCGAACGGTTGCTGGCGATGGTGCCGGACGTCATCATTTGCGGCATTAAGTCGAGAGCGGGCGCCGGCATTAACTCCGCGCCAACCATGCGGACCGGCTTCGCTCACGGGTTCGGCGCGATTTGACTAAACTTCTTTTCACTCATGAGTGACGTGTCGATAGTACCGAAAGCACCGAGCAAAGCCCTTCATCCGTTGCGGCTTCTCATTGGCATGGTCCTGTGCGTTGGACTCCTGTCCGGCTGTTCCGGTCCCTTTACCAATTTTGCGCCGTCGAAATGGGGAGCCGCGTCGCCGCGCGTCGCCACCTGGGGCGCCATTCCCAAGGGCGGCGGCCGCGAAATGGTGGGCGAACCCTATCAGGTGGCCGGGCGCTGGTACACACCGCGCGTCGAGACGGGCTACGACAGGACCGGCTACGCCTCCTGGTATGGCGCCAATTTCCACGGCCGCCTGACCGCCAATGGCGAAGTCTTCGACCAGAATGCCGTGACGGCGGCTCATCCGACGCTGCCGCTTCCATCCTATGTGCGCGTCACCAATCTCGGCAACAACCGCTCGCTGATCGTGCGCGTCAACGACCGCGGACCCTTCGTCGCCGACCGGATGATCGACCTGTCGCGCAAGAGCGCCGAAATGCTCGGCTACATCAACAAAGGCGTGGCACGGGTCAGGGTGCAATATGTCGGGCCGGCCCCGCTCGCGGGCGACGACACCCGCATCCTTCTGGCCAGTCTCAATGCTCTGGGCGGGCTCGATACTGGCGGCGGGACCGCCGTCGCCGCGTCCGGTGCATCGCGGCGCTCCGAACCGGCGCTCACCACCATCGGACGGCTTTTGACCGATCCGCTGTCGGTCCTCTCCTATGCCGAGGACGGCTCCGAGCAAACGCCGGTCAGCACCGCCTTCGCGGCCGCCGAGGCGCTGGCAATCGGCGCCGAGCTCGAAACCTGGCGGGAGGGCGCCGATATCGACCGGCGGCAGATCGATGTCGAGATCGGAACCTTCGCCAGCGGCGACGACGCCTTGCGCATCGCCCGCGCCTTCGCGCTCATCGCCGCGGTCGAGACATTCCCGGTCGAGGCGGGCGGCGCCATGGCGACGCGGATACGGCTCAACTGGCTCAAGCCGGGCGCGACGCGAGCCGACCTCGTAAACCTTGCCGACAGTCTTGGCCTTGAGGATGTCGCTATTCCCGACTAACTAGTCTGGCGGAACCGAAAAAGGCGAGGCGAGGATGACTTCCCCGATCCGACACGCGCGCGCGGCGCTGGCGATCATCGCCCTTGCGCTGCTGACTGCCCCGGCGCTGGCACAGCTCGACTTCGACACCAAGGCGCCCTTTGCGGTGCTGATGGACTACGAATCCGGCACGATCCTGTTCCAAAAGGACGCCGACGCACCGATGGAACCGGCCTCGATGGCCAAGCTGATGACGGTCGAGATCGTCTTTTCCAAGCTCAAGAACGGCTCGCTGTCGATGGACGACGAATTTTTCATCTCCGAGCACGCCTGGCGCGATGGCGGTGCGGCCTCGGGCGGGTCGACCATGTTCGCCGAGCTCAATTCCAAGGTCCGCGTCGAGGACCTGCTGAAATCCGTCGTCATCCAGTCGGGCAACGACGCCTCGATCGCCCTGGCCGAGGGCATCGGCGGCACCGAGGACACATTCGCGCGCATCATGAACGAGCGTGCCGAGGAACTGGGTCTGACCGGATCGCATTTCACCAATTCGGCCGGCCTGCCGGACGAGGACATGTACGTATCGGCCCGCGACCTCGCCAATCTGGCCCGGCACATCATCCGCTCCTATCCCGAATATTACGGCATGTTCTCAGAGCCGGAATTCGAGTGGAACGGCATCAACCAGCAGAACCGCAACAGCCTTCTCGAGATGGGCATCGGCGTCGACGGTTTGAAGACCGGCCATACCGAAAGCGCCGGCTATGGCGAGGTCGTTTCCACGACCGAGGGCGGGCGCCGGCTGATCGCCGTGCTGCACGGGCTCGGCTCGATGAACGAACGCGCCGAGGAGGCGCGCAAGCTCGTTACCTGGGGAACGCGCAGCTTCGAGCCGATCAACGCCTTCGAGGCCGGCGAGATCGTCGCCGAAATTGCCGTCTATGGTGGCGCGAGCCCGACCGTCGGTGTTGTCGGCGAGGACGGGGTCGCCCTCTACATTCCCAAGGGATCCAAGCGCTGCCTTTCCGCCCGCGTGACCTATCATGCGCCCATTCGTCCGCCCGTCGACCGGGGCGACAAGCTTGCCGAGCTCGAAGTCCTGTGCGATGGACAGCTCATCCAGACCGCTCCGCTTTACGCCGCCGATTCGGTCGAAGAGGGCGATGTGATGCGCAAGGCGAGCGATGCTCTCAGGGAGCTCGCCTTCGGCTGGTTGTAGGACCCGTTCCGGGGCAGGGCGGAAGCGGTCTGCCGGCCCGGACGCGTCCCCGGACAGGGACATGAACGCTGAACGATTCTCGCGACATCGACACCTTGCCGGCTGCTGACGAGCCGGACGAATTCGAGACGGCGCCCCATCTGCCGCCGGCGCGCTTCGTCACGTTCGAGGGTGGCGAGGGGGTCGGCAAGTCGACGCAGATCCGCCGCTTGCTCGGCCATCTGGCCCGGCTCGGCGTCGCGGCGGTCCGCACCCGCGAACCCGGCGGCACACCCAAGGCCGAGGCCATCCGCTCCTTCATCCTGCAGGGGCGCTCCGAGGAATGGGGGGCGGCCGCCGAGGCGGTGCTGTTCGCCGCGGCGCGGCACGACCACGTCATGCAACTCATCGTGCCCAATCTCGAAGCGGGCAAATGGGTGCTCTCCGACCGGTTCGCCGACTCCACCCGGGCCTATCAGGGCCTGACCGGCGGCGTCGACGACAAAACGATCGATGCGCTTGAGGAACTGGCGCTCGACGGCCACCAGCCCGATCTGACCTTCCTGCTCGACATGGAACCCGAGGCGGCGTTTCGCCGCGTGGCGCAACGGGCCGAGGAAGACGGCGTGCCGACGGTGCCGGACCGGTTCGAGAAGGAAGGCATCGAGTATCATCGCCGCCTGCGCGACGGTTTTCTGACGATCGCCGTGCGCAATCCGGGGCGCTGCGTCGTCGTCGCGGCCGATGGCGACGAGAACGCCGTCGCGGCGGAGATATGGCGGATCGTGCGCGAGCGCTTTCCCGAGTTGACCGATCTCGACGAGCATGTGGCAGTCAACGGCCATGCCCAAGACGGTTTCGCCGGGAGCGGGGAGTGACGCCTGACAGGGCGCCGCACGAAGCCGATCAGCTCGACGGCATCGCGCTGCCGGAACGGAACCGGACGGTTTTCGGACATGACGAGGTGCTGACGCGGCTCGAAACCGCCATCGCCGACAGGCGCGTGCCGGGCGGGGTGCTGCTGCACGGCCCGCGCGGCATCGGCAAGGCGAGCCTGGCCTTTTGTTTCGCCCGGCGCCTGCTCGTGGCGACCGGCGACGAGGACCGCCACCGTGTCGACGAACAGGTCGATGCCGGCGCGCATCCCAACCTGTTCGTCCTGCGCCGGACGCCGCGCGACACCGGCAAGGGCTTTTCCGCCTTCATCCGGGTCGAGGACGTTCGCACCCTGATCGACCGGCTGCACCGAACGCGCGGGCGGCCCGGCCACCGTGTCGTCATCGTCGATGCCATCGACGACTGCAATGCCAGCGCCGCCAATGCGCTCCTGAAAATCCTCGAGGAACCACCGCCCGAAACGGTGTTCGTCTTGGTGTCGCACCAGCCGGGCGGACTGCTGCCGACGATCCGCTCGCGCTGCCAGTCGCTGGCGCTGCGGCCGCTCGCAGATACGGAGCTCGCGGCGCTGCTCACCGCGGCGGGCGTGGCGCCCGGCCTTGTGCCCGAGCTCCTGGCGATGGCGCGGGGGCGGCCGCGTCGCGCCTTCGAATATCTCAGCCTCGGCGGCGCCGAGGCGTTCGCGGCGCTGGCCGGGTTCCTCGCGGCACCGCAACGGGGCGGGCAGGGGGCAACGCTCGCCCTGGCCGATCTCATCGCCGGCACCGGCGAGGCGGAGCGGCAAATCGCCCGCGACATGGTTCTTGATCATATCGCGGCGGCGGCGCAAGACATGGCGCGGTCCGGGGCCCGGGGCAATCGTCTTGCCACCGCCACGGAGCTGTGGGACAAGGCCGTCCCGCTGTTCGCCAATGCCGAGACCTACAATCTCGACATGGCCGAAACCTTTGTCATTGTCCTCGATGCGATAAGGGCGCGCGCGCCCGCCGCCTCGCCCAACCCGTCAAGTGCCTGATGCCCGGCGACAAATTTTACATCACCACCGCCATTTCCTATCCCAATGGCGTCCCGCATATCGGCCACGCCTACGAAGCGCTGGCCACCGACGCCATCGCCCGCTTCATGCGGCTCGATGGCCGCGACGTCTATTTCCTGACCGGCACCGACGAGCATGGCCAGAAGATGGTGCAGACGGCGCGCCGGGAAGGGCTGGCGGTCGAAGTGCTCGCCGACCGCAACGCGGCGCGATTCATGCAGATGGTCAAGGCGCTCGACTGCTCCAACGACGATTTCATCCGTACCACCGAGCCGCGCCACTTCGCCTCCGTGACCGAGATGTGGAAACGCATGGCCGCCAATCCGGATGGCGACATCTACAAGCACACCTATTCGGGCTGGTATTCGGTGCGCGACGAAGCCTATTACGGCGAGGACGAGACCGAGCTGCGCGCGGACGGCGTGCGCTACGGGCCGCAGGGCTCGCCGGTCGAATGGATCGAGGAGGAGAGCTATTTCTTCCGCCTCTCGGCCTATCAGGAGCGCCTGCTCGATCACTACGAAAAATACCCCGATTTCATCGGACCGGAAGAGCGGCGCAACGAGATCGTCAGCTTCGTGAAGTCGGGGCTGCGCGATCTTTCCGTGTCGCGCACGACCTTTGACTGGGGCATTCCGGTACCCGGCGACGAGGCCCATGTCATGTATGTCTGGGTCGACGCCCTGACCAATTACATCACCGGCGTCGGCTTTCCGGACGAAAGTCATCCGCTGTGGCGCTACTGGCCGGCGGACGTGCATGTGATCGGCAAGGACATCATCCGCTTCCACGCCGTCTATTGGCCGGCCTTCCTGATGTCAGCGGGGATCGAACTGCCCAGGCGGGTGTTCGGCCACGGCTTCATGCTGTCGAAGGGCGAGAAGATGTCGAAATCGGTCGGCAACGTTATCGACCCGTTCGATCTCATCGCCAGTTTCGGCGTCGACCAGGTGCGCTATTTCTGTTTGCGCGAGGTGCCGTTCGGCCAGGACGGTAATTACACGCAAGAAGCCATCGCCAACCGCATCAATGCCGATCTCGCCAACGATCTTGGCAATCTCGCCCAGCGCTCGCTGTCGATGGTCGCCAAGCATTGCGAGGCGAGGGTGCCGACCTGTGGCGGCCTCAGCGACGCCGACAGGCAGATTCTCGGCGCGGCCGATGCCCTGCTTGGCAAGTCGCGCGAGGCGATGACGAATTTCGCCATGCACCGCATGCTCGAAAGCGTCTGGCAGGTCGTGGCGGACGCCAACCGCTATTTCGCGGCGCAGGAGCCCTGGGCACTGCGAAAGTCCGATTTCGAGCGCATGCAGACGGTGCTCTACGTGACGGCGGAGGTCATCCGCCAAGTGGCGATCCTCGCGCAGCCGGCCATGCCGGGCTCGGCGAACAGGCTGCTCGACCTGTTGGGCGTGCCGGCCGACAAGCGCGATTTCGCCGCGCTCGGCGCGGCGGGCCGGCTGGTTGCCGGTACGGATCTTCCGCAACCCGAAGGCGTTTTTCCGCGCTACGTGCCGCCGGAAGCGCCGGGCGAGACCTGATGCTGATCGACAGCCATTGCCATCTCGATTTCGACGTGCTGGCCGAGGACCGTGCCGGCGTGCT
>JAHJQZ010000014.1 GCA_018818925.1 Alphaproteobacteria bacterium | reverse complement strand
TCGAGCACTTTGACCGCCGGAATGTTGAGCGAGCGGGCCAACGCTTCGCCAACCGTAACGGTGCCGTGGAAATCGTCGTCGAAATTCTTCGGAGCATAGCTGCCGAATCGGGTCGGCCTGTCTTCAATGAGCGTTTCAGGATGCACGATGCCATTGTCGAATGCCATGCCGTATATCACCGGCTTCAACGCCGATCCCGGCGAGCGCACCGCTCTTACCATGTCAATGGCACCGAAGCGGTCATCGTCGAGGAAGCCCGCCGAACCGACATGCGCCAGCACTTTGCCCGTCTCGTTCTCGACGACCAGGATCGCCGCCGAGAGCCGCCGGCCGAGCAACGGGGCGTGCCGCTCCGCCAGGCTTTCAAGCGAAGCCTGAAGCCCTTTGTCAATCGTCAGGCGATGTACGGCCTTGGCCCGGTCGGCCGCCAGTTCCGCCTCGCCGAGGTGCGGCGCGAGCTTCGGGAAAGCCAAGCGTCCGCTGGGAATGACTTCTGCCGCGGCCCGCACCCGCGCAGCCTCACTGATCAACCCCGCACGTTGCGCCTGTACCAGCACCCGCGAGCGCGCCGCGCGGGCATCGTTTCCCACGATATCGGGGCGGCGCGCTTCCGGCGACTGCGGCAGCGCGACCAGCAGCGCCGCCTGACCGAGCGATAGCCGGCGTGGCTCCTTGCCGAAATAGGCGAGCGACGCGGCCCTGACACCTTCGAGGTTGCCGCCGAACGGGGCAAGCCGCAGGTATAGGTCGAGGATCTGCGCCTTGCTCAGGTGCCGCTCGAGTTGGACGGCCCTGAACATCTGGTGCAGCTTGCCGCCCGGCGTCCGTTGGTGACGCTGCTCCAGCAAGCGCGCCACCTGCATCGTCAGCGTCGACCCGCCCGATACAATGCGCCCATGACTGAGGAGCTGCCATCCGGCCCGCAACACCGCCAACGGATCGACGCCACCGTGCCGGTAGAATCGCTTGTCCTCGAACGCAAACAGCATCTCGAGATAGCGCGGGTCGACCTCGTCACGGGTGATCGGCAGCCGCCATCGCCCTTCCTGCGTTGTAAACGCCCGCAACAGCATGCCCGCCCTGTCGAGGACAACCGTCGAAACGGTGTCTCCGGCGGCGAGCGGCGGCGGACCGATCCGCCGCAACTCCGCCTCGAGAACCTGGACACCGGCAGCGACGGCGAGGACGCACGCTAACGCTGTGCCAGCGGCCAGCCGCAACCTGTTCCGCCAGTTTCCCGGGCCAGCGGCAAGCACCACTGGGGCGCCTGCATTGTGCGCATTCCTGCTCCCCATCCGCGAGCCCTCAGCGAGCCTCGATGCGCAGCCGACCGCCGGCCGTGCGCCCGTGACGCTCGGGCCGGTACATGTCTTCGACCGTCGCCGCCGGATGCACGAAGCTTCCGGGCGTGACGGCGCGGACGATATAGGCAACGGTCGCCGAACGGATCTTGTCACCGGCGCGGAAGAAATCGAAGGCTGCCACGAACCGGTCATCTCTGAACTCGGTGTGGTCCGGCGTCCATTCCGTCTTGAGCCACGACAGGGACTTGACGTCACCACTCTCGATGAGTCGCGGATTTTCGATCTCGAGGCCGGCGGGCAGGCGGTCGACCAGCAGCAGCCGGCCGGCCCGTTCGGTCGTGATCGTCAACACGACCGCCAACCGGTCCGTCTGGGCGAGCGCGGCGCCATCTGCCGCAAGATCGACCTTCTCCCCGCCGAGCGTATAATACTGCCGTTCGATCTTGATGCCGGCTTCCGACGGCGGCTCCGGCACGAGCGAACTGCCGATTGCCGTGACGACGGCCGTGGTCGCCTCCGCGCCGCCATTGCCGATCACCAGTCCGCCACCGCGAACGGCGGCATCCGGGAGTGTCGACCGCCTGCCGCCATCGATCGCCTTGCCGTTGAGGGTCACCTTCAGCGCCTTGGCCTGATCGCCAAGCCCACGCGCCGCGAGCAACAGCCAGGCCTGCTCCTGCGTCGACGTGTACGTTTTCGCCGCATAGGCATCCACCAATGTACTGGTGAGCGAAGCCGACCGGCCGCTCACCGATCGGGTTTCCGCGGCCAGCGTCAGAACTGCCGCAGCGTCACGCAACGATGAACCATAGTCGGTCCGCTCGACCTCGCTGCTGAGATCGCCAAGGTCATCGAACGCCGCGTTGAACGCGATTTCCGATCGTGCCTGATCCCCGGCCATCGCCAGCGCGGCGGCGATCTGCGCCTTCGCGATCGGCGTCGCGAACCGCTTCAGGCGGGCGTCCGCATAATAGCGAAGCTCACCGATCGGCGCACGACCGTTACGCGCGAGAACATAGAGCGCATAGGCCCGCTTCTCGCCACCTTTCTCAAAGTCGGGCGCATAGGCGACGTAGTTCTGCAGCCGCGCCAGCGCCTGCGAGAACCCGCGCGGATCGACATCGTAGCCCTTCTCCCGGGCGCGCGTGAGGAAGTCGGTGACATAGCTCGACAGCCAGATGTCCGGGTT
>JAHJQZ010000143.1 GCA_018818925.1 Alphaproteobacteria bacterium | reverse complement strand
CGACATCGCCGTTCTGCTGCCGACGCCGCCCGAAGTGATCGCCGGATCGACGCGCATGGGCGCCGGCACCGCCCAGAAAATCGCCCTCAACGCGCTGTCGACCCTGATGGGGATCGAGCTCGGCCATGTTTTCGACGGCATGATGGTCAACCTTCACGCCGACAACACAAAGCTCCGCCGGCGCGCCGTAGCGATCATCCGGGCCATTTCCGGCGTCGACGAGGGTGTCGCCACCGAGACCCTCGCCGCGGCGGACGGGGACGTGAAGGCAGCCACACTCTTGGCCGCCGGCGCCGGTTCCGTGTCGGCGGCCCGTGGCCTTATCGAAGACCACAAAGGAAACTTGCACCAGGCGCTCGATCGCCTGCGTGGACTCTGACGGCCTGCATTGCACCACAGGAGGTTTCAAATGCAACGCAAACTGACAACCCTGCTGCTCTCGAGCGTCGTCTTCGCGGCGGCATCGGGAGCTTTCGCCCAGGACACGACCATCATCATCGAAAGCTGGCGCAACGACGACCTGCAGCTTTGGCAGTCCGAGATCATCCCGGCCTTCGAAGCCAGCCATCCCGGCATCAAGGTGAAATTCACCCCCTCGGCTCCGGCGGAATACAATGCTGTCCTCAACTCCAAGCTCGATGCCGGTTCGGCCGGCGACCTGATCACCTGCCGTCCGTTCGACGCCTCGCTGGCGCTCTACGACGCCGGCCAGCTCGCCGATCTTTCCGATCTGCCGTCGATGGCGAACTTCTCCGACGTGGCGAAGTCGGCCTGGACGACCGATGACGGTTCGGCCACCTTCTGCGTGCCCATGGCGAGCGTGATCCATGGCTTCATCTATAACAAGGACGCCTTTGCCGAGCTCGGCCTCGAAGTTCCGGTGACCGAGGACGAGTTCTTCGCGGTTCTCGATGCGATCAAGGCCGACGGCACCTATACCCCGATGGCGATGGGCACCAACGACCAGTGGGAAGCCGCGACCATGGGCTACCAGAATATCGGCCCGAACTATTGGAAAGGCGAGGAAGGCCGTTTGGCGCTGATTTCCGGGGCCCAGAAGCTGACCGATCCGCAATGGATCGCGCCCTATGCCACGCTCAACCGCTGGGCGTCCTATCTCGGCGACGGCTACGAAGCCCAGACCTATCCCGACAGCCAGAACGTCTTCACCCTCGGCCGCGCCGCCATCTATCCGGCCGGTTCCTGGGAAATCTCGGGCTTCAATGGGCTCGCCGATTTCGAGATGGGCGCCTTCAAGCCGCCGGTCATGAATGCCGGTGACACCTGCTACATTTCTGACCACACCGACATCGCTATCGGCCTCAATGCGGCTTCCCCGAACGCCGAGGCGGCGCGGACCTTCCTCGACTGGGTCGGTTCGACCGAATTCGCCGAGCTCTATGCCAACGCGCTGCCGGGCTTCTTCTCGCTCAATTCGACCCCGGTCGAGATGAGCGACCCGCTGGCCCAGGAATTCGTGTCCTGGCGCGACCAGTGCGAATCGACGATCCGCTCGACCTACCAGATCCTGTCGCGCGGCACGCCGAATCTCGAGAACGAGACCTGGAACGCTTCGGTCCAGGCGATCAAGGGCACCAAGACGCCTGAAGAGATCGGCGCCGAGCTGCAGGCCGGCCTTGCCAGCTGGTACGCTCCGCAGCAAAACTAGCTCCCAACGGTGCAACGCGCCCCCCGGGCGGATTACCGCCCGGGGGGATTTTGGGGAGAGGCGCTCGGCATGCCGCGCATACGTTGGCACATCTTGGTTTTTCTGGCGCCTGCCGTGCTCGTCTACACAGCGGTGATGATCTTTCCCCTGTTCAACACCCTGCGTCTGGCGCTCTATGACGAAATCGGCCAGGTCCGCGTCTTCGTAGGCCTCGCCAATTTCGAGACGCTGTTTGGCGACCCGCTCTGGGCCGACGCCTTCTGGAATGCGCTTGGCAACAATTTCTGGTTCTTCTGCGTCCATATGCTGGTGCAGAACCCGATCGGCATCCTTTTAGCGGCGATCCTGTCGCAGCCGCGCCTGCGCTTTGCCGCGCTCTACCGCACGGCAATCTTCGTGCCGACCATTTTGAGTTTCGTCATTGTCGGCTTCGCCTGGAAGCTCATCCTGTCGCCGATCTGGGGCATCGCCCCCGGCATGCTCGACGCCGTCGGCCTCAAGAGCCTGTTCGCCCCATGGCTCGGGCAGGACGGCACCGCCCTTACCACGCTGGCGCTGGTTTCGGTCTGGCAGTTCGTCGGCATTCCGATGATGCTGATCTATGCCGCGCTTCTGTCCATCCCCGAGGAGATCCTCGAGGCCGGAGAAATCGACGGCATCACCGGCATCGCGGCCTTCTGGAAGATCAAGCTGCCGCTGATCCTGCCCTCGATCGGCATCATCTCGATCCTGACCTTTGTCGGCAATTTCAACGCCTTCGACCTCATCTACGCCGCACAGGGCGCGCTCGCCGGCCCGGATTTCGCCACCGACATTCTCGGCACCTTCATGTACCGCACCTTCTTCGGCTTCCAGCTGCAACTGGGCGACCCGCATATGGGCTCGGCGATCGCCACGGCGATGTTCGGCATCATCCTTTTGGGCGTCTGCATCTACCTCTTCGGCATCCAGACGCGGATGCGGCGGTATCAGCTGTGAGGCGCGCATCATGAACAAGGCCCGCCGCAATCCGCTCAACATCGCCGCCGCGCACGCGATCCTTCTGACCTATACGGCGATCGCGCTGTTTCCGGTCTTCGTGATCCTCATCAACTCCTTCAAGACCCGCAAGGCGATCTTTCGCGAGCCGCTGACGCTGCCGAACGAGGAGAGTTTCTCGCTGATCGGCTACCAGACCGTGATGCAGCAGGGCGATTTCTTCCTGTATTTCCAGAACTCGATGATCGTCACCGTCACCTCGCTGTTCTTCATCCTCCTGTTCGGGGCGATGGCGGCCTTCGCGCTCAGCGAGTACCGCTTCCGCGGCAATACGCTGATGGGGCTCTATCTGGCGCTCGGCATCATGATCCCGATCCGCATCGGCACCGTCGCCATTTTGGAGATGATGGTGGCCTCCGGCCTCGTCAACACGCTTTGGGCGCTCATCCTCGTCTACACGGCTTCGGGCCTGCCGCTCGCGGTCTTCATCCTGTCCGAGTTCATGCGCCAGGTCTCGGACGACCTCAAAAATGCCGGCCGCATCGACGGGCTTTCCGAATACACCATCTTTTTCCGTCTCGTCGTGCCGCTGGTGCGCCCGGCCATGGCGACCGTCGCGGTGTTCAACATGATCCCGATCTGGAACGATCTGTGGTTCCCGCTGATCCTTGCCTCCTCGGAAGCCACCAAGACGCTCACCCTTGGCAGCCAGGTCTTCATCGGCCAGTTCGTCACCGACTGGAACGCCGTCCTGTCGGCGCTATCCATGGCGATCCTGCCGGTCATGGTGCTTTACGTCATCTTCTCGCGCCAGCTCATCCGCGGCATCACATCAGGAGCTGTCAAATGACACGGGTCCTCATCGCCGGCCTTGGCAATATGGGGCTTTCCCATGCCCTGGCCCATCACCATCACCCAAACGCCGAGATCGTGGCGCTCGTCAACCGCACCGAGATCGATCTGCCGGACGAGCTCAAGTCCTATCCGCTGTTCCGGACCTTCGAGGAGGGACTTGCCAGCGCGCCCGAACTGGTGGTGATCGCCACCTATACCGACAGCCACGCCGACATCGCCTGCACGGCGATGGAAGCGGGGGCGCATGTCTTTGTCGAAAAGCCGCTGGCGGCGAATGTCGCGGATGCCGAGCGCGTCGTCGCCACGGCCAAACGGACCGGCCGCAAGCTCGTGGTCGGCTATATCCTCAGGCACCACCCGTCCTGGATGCGGCTGATCGCCGAGGCGCGGGCGCTGGGCGGGCCTTATGTCTTCCGGCTCAACCTCAACCAACAGAGCTCGGGCGCCGAGTGGGAGACCCACAAGGCATTGATGAAGACGACCAGCCCGATCGTCGATTGCGGGGTGCATTATGTCGACGTGATGTGCCAGGTGACCGATGCCAAGCCGCTGCGCGTACACGGCATGGGCCTCAGGCTTTCGGACGAAATCGCCCCCGACATGTACAATTACGGCCAGTTCCAGGTGGTCTTCGATGATGGCTCGGTGGGCTGGTACGAGGCCGGCTGGGGACCGATGATGTCGGAGACGGCCTTTTTCGTGAAGGACATCGTTTCCCCGAACGGCGCCGTCTCGATCGCCGACGCCGAAAAGGGCACCTCGGCCAGCGTCGAAGGCCACACGCGGGTCGGCGGGCTGAGGATTCACCGGCTGGGCAAGGACGATCAGCTGATCGATCTGCCCGACGAGCCGGGCCACCAGAAACTGTGCGATGCCGAGCAGGCCTACATGCTCCGCGCCATCGCCGAGGACATCGACCTCACGCGTCACATGAGCGATGCCGTCCAGTCGCTGCGCATCTGTCTTGCCGCGGACGAGAGCATCCGCTCCGGCGCCGTCATCTCACTCTAGGAGAAAGCCATGACCGCCCTGAAGCTCAATGGCGTCAACAAGAAGTTCGGGCGCGTCCAGGTCCTCAACGACATCAGTCTCGAGGTCGAGGAAGGCGAGTTCGTCGTTTTCGTCGGCCCGTCCGGTTGTGGTAAGTCGACACTTTTGCGGGTGATCGCCGGACTCGAAGACGCGAGCTCCGGCGAGGTCTTCATCGCCGGCGAAAAAATGAACCTGACGCCACCGGCCAGGCGCGGCATCGGCATGGTGTTCCAGAGCTATGCGCTTTATCCGCATCTTGATGTGCGCGGCAACATGGCTCTGGCGCTCAAGCAGGAGCGCCAGCCCAAATCGGTGATCGAGGAACGCATCACCGAGGCGAGCCGGATGCTCGACCTCGACGCCTATCTTGATCGCCGCCCTTCCGAACTGAGCGGCGGCCAGCGCCAGCGCGTCGCCATCGGCCGGGCCATCGTCCGCCAGCCCAAGCTCTTTTTGTTCGACGAACCGCTTTCCAATCTCGACGCCGCCTTGCGGATGAACACGCGCATCGAGATTTCCAACCTGCACCGCCAGCTCAACGCCACGATGATCTACGTCACCCACGACCAGACCGAGGCGATGACGCTGGCCGACAAGATCGTCGTTTTGCGCGACGGCTGGATCGAGCAGGTCGGCTCCCCGATGCAGCTCTACAACGACCCGGCCAACCAGTTCGTCGCCGGCTTCCTCGGCTCGCCGGCGATGAACTTCCTGCCTGCCTCCCTTCTGAACGCCGGCGACGAGCGTATTTTCGGCATCCGGCCCGAGGATCTGGTGATCGCCGCGAATGGACCGCTTGCCGCCAAGGTCACCCATGTCGAGCATCTCGGCGGCGACACCAACGTGGTGCTCGAGGCGAGCAACGGCACACCGATCACCCTTCGCCTGTTTGGCCAGCACGATATCGGTTTCGGCGCGGCGCTGAAGCTTGGATTCCCGGCTGGCAAGGCCTTTTACTTCGACAGCGACGGCAAGCGCGTCGCGGCTTAGTGCAGTGTGCGCATAAGTGGGAACCGGTTTTGCGCAAGCATCGATGCGACCGCAAAGAAATTGCGCGGCGAGGCGGTTCAACTTGAACGCGAGCCGCTCTGGACGACGCCCGCCCGTGATGCGGGCAGCCCGCCGGCGAGCCCGGGCCTGAAGCCTCGCGGCACCGGTCGCGCGAGCGGCCTTGCCTTAGCCTGATAGGCGTCGCAAGGCCAACTCCCGGCCGAAATGCCCTATCGGACAAAGACTTGTGCCATTCCGAGTGACGGAAATTGCAGCCCTTGCCATGCACCGCGCACATGGCAGGGTTGCGAGCGAATTTGTGGTGTTTACGGGTTGAGATAATTCTGTGATAGTTAGGCGTTAAAGATTTGATAACCTTGTTTATTCGTTACGCCATTCAAGACATTTCATCATGAGGACGATATTTGATGACCGATTTTGAAGCCACAGCTTTTGATGTTGGCCGCGCCGAACCTGTCGGGCGCGACGACAGTCGGGCGCATATTCGTCCCGTAGTGGTCCTGGCCCGTGAATTCGAGCATCTCGACGTCGACGCCCCCTGGCGCCGG
>JAHJQZ010000013.1 GCA_018818925.1 Alphaproteobacteria bacterium | reverse complement strand
CGGGATAATAGGCGCCGCCCTTGAACTCGTGGAACAGGGCCCGGTGCGGCTTGGCCATCACCTGGGTCAGAACGTTGAGGCGGCCGCGATGGGCCATGCCGAGGACGATGTCCTTGACCCCGAGGGCGCCGCCGCGCTTGATGATCTGCTCGAGGGCCGGGATCAGCGCCTCGGCGCCGTCGAGGCCGAAGCGCTTGGTGCCGGTATACTTGACATCGAGGAAGCGCTCGAAGCCTTCGGATTCGGCGAGCTTGTTGAGAATGGCCTTCTTGCCGTTCTCGGTGAAGGTGATCTCCTTGTCCGGTCCCTCGATGCGCTCCTGGATCCAGCCCTTGGCCTCGGGATCGGAGATGTGCATGAACTCGACGCCGACCGTCGAGCAATAGGTCCGGATCAGGATCTCGAGCATTTCCGGAATCGTGGCGAATTCCAGCCCGAGATAGAAATCGATGAAGATCTTGCGGCCATAGTCGCCTGGGGCGAAGCCGTAATTGCTCGGATCGAGTTCGGGCGCCGATTCCGGCGTCAGCAGCTTGAGCGGATCGAGATCGGCATGCAGATGGCCGCGCATGCGGTAGGCGCGAATCATCATGATGGCATGGATGGAATCGCGCGTAGCCTGGCGAATCTCGTCCTCGCTGGCGGCGCGGCCGGTCGCTTCGGCCCTGGCCTTGGTGACGCGTTCGGTCTTGACGGCGATTTCGCCCCAGTCGCCATCGAGCGCCGAAACCAGTTCGCCATTGGGGGTCTGAGGCCAGTCGGAACGAGCCCAGCTCGGGCCGTCGGCGTTGGCGGCTACGTCTTCGGCCTTGTCTGCGAGCCGGGCGAAATAGCTTCGCCATGTCGGATCGACGCTGTCGGGATCGGCGGAAAAACGGGCGTAGAGTTCCTCGATATAGCCGGCATTGCCGCCATAGAGGAAGGAGGTGAGCAAGAACGTTTCGTTCTTTTCCTGTCGTGTCATCTCAACCGCGCCGGTCTTTGTCCGGCCGCTCCACCGTTTGAGCCAGGCCCCGGCTCTTGTTGAAGGCCCTGCGTCAACGCCGCCTGTCCTGCGACATTTTGTTCAAGACCAATTTGTTGTGCGGCGTTTGGCGCGCGTCAACCCTTCAAAACGTCGAGAAGCGTTTCTCCGATGCGCGCCGGAGAGCGCGAGACCCTTATTCCGGCCGCTTCCATGGCCGCGATCTTGTCCTCGGCGCCACCTTTTCCGCCCGAGATCACGGCACCGGCATGGCCCATGGTGCGGCCCTTGGGGGCGGTCAGACCGGCGATGAAGCCGGCCATCGGCTTCCTGCGGCCTTTTCTGGCCTCGTCGATGAGGAACTGGGCGGCGTCCTCCTCGGCCGAACCGCCGATCTCGCCGATCATGATGATCGATTTGGTCTCGGGATCGGCGAGGAACAGTTCGAGGACGTCGATGAACTCGGTGCCCTTGACCGGGTCGCCGCCAATGCCGACGGCGGTGGTCTGGCCGAGCCCGGCATTGGTGGTCTGGAACACCGCCTCGTAAGTCAGGGTGCCGGAACGCGACACGATGCCGACCGAACCCTTCTTGAAGATATTGCCCGGCATGATGCCGATCTTGCATTCCTCGGGGGTCAAGACGCCGGGGCAGTTCGGCCCGATCAGGCGGGACTTCGAGCGGGCGAGCCGCGCCTTGACCTGGACCATGTCGAGAACCGGCACGCCTTCGGTGATGCAGGTAATGAGTTCGATGCCGGCATCGATCGCCTCGATGATGGCAGCGGCAGCGCCGGCCGGCGGCACGTAGATGACCGAGGCATTGGCGCCGGTCTTTGCTCGGCCCTCGGCGACCGAGGCAAAGATCGGCAGCGGCGTGCCGTCGACGCCCGAGGTCCAGGTCTCGCCGCCCTTTTTGGGGTGGGTGCCGCCGACCATGCGGGTGCCGTAATAGGCAAGCGCCTGTTCGGTGTGGAAGGTGCCGGTCTTGCCGGTCAGGCCCTGGACGAGGACGCGGGTGTCTTTGTCGACGAGAATGGACATGGCTTTTCCTAGTTGTCTCGCAGTTCGAGGCCGAGACCGCCCCCGTTGAAGTTGCTATGCGGATGCCGGCAGGCGGCCGGCGCGGCCATCCCGCCGGCGCGGGCGCGCCGCGCCACCATCGTCTCCGGCGGGCTCGGGATCGCGATCACCTAGTCGTCCCCGCCTTCGCCAAGGATCAGCGCCGGCAGATCGCTGGCGGGCACGTCCTGGTTGTGGGTGGCATCGAGAGTGAAATCGCCGTCGGTCTCGTCCTGCTCGACCTGGATGAACAGGCTCGGCTCGTCGGCGTCATCCTCCCAGATGCTGAAGATGCGGCCATTCTCGCGCCGGATCGCGCCGCGCAGGTCCGTCCGGCCGAGCATGGTGGCGATCGGGATCGCCGTTTCGGCGCCGTCGATCGTGATGATGCAGTAGTGGATGGTCCGCGAGGGAAAGACCTCGATCGAATAGAACAGGCTGGCCTCGCCGATGCCGGCAAAGATCTTGGCACCATCGATGGAGCGGAAATAGGCCGATTCGGTCGCCACGTCCGAGACGGGCGCCCATTCGGCGGCCTCGAAAATGTCGTAGGCGCCCTGCGGATCGGCGAGCGCCGAGACGCAGGTCAGATAGGCTTGGTCGAGGAACGCGGCCGGATCGACCGGCTCGGCAGGCATCGTGTCGAGCTGCGGTTCCGGTTCCGGCGCCAGGTCCGTTTCGGCGGGGGACGGCGCGGGCGTCGCTTCGGGCGCCACGTCGTCCAGCGCGCCGGGCGCCAAGGCTTCGGCCTTATCGGCTCCGGGCGCCGTCATGTCATCGGCCAGGACCGGCCCCGACAAAAAAGGCAGGGCAAGGAGCAGGACAAGCCCCATGAGCGCGCCGGCCCCGCCGGCCCGGCCGTGAATCGGGCCACGGGGAATATCGTCGACGAGTGTGGACATGGCTGGTTCCTGCGCTTGGTTCGGTTCTGTTCCGCTTGGCTGCCGACTACGACATGGTCATGCCGATGGCGCCGACGATTTTCTGGGCGG
The DNA here is from genome assembly GCA_018818925.1 of Alphaproteobacteria bacterium. GTDB lineage: Bacteria > Pseudomonadota > Alphaproteobacteria > Rhizobiales > Devosiaceae > JAHJQZ01. The sequence continues at coordinate 3,898 of JAHJQZ010000013.1, read as the reverse complement.
CATCGTCGAGATCGTCGGCCGCAATGACGTTGAGACCGCTTTCCGAGATGATTTTCTTGCCTTCCTCAACGCGGGTGCCCTCGAGGCGGACGACGAGCGGCACTTCGAGCCCGACTTCCCTGACCGCGGCGATGACGCCCTCGGCGATCACGTCGCAGCGCATGATGCCGCCGAAGATGTTGACGAGAATGCCTTTGACGTTGGGGTCGGCGGTGATGATCTTGAAGGCCGCCGTGACCTTTTCCTTGCTGGCGCCGCCGCCGACATCGAGGAAATTGGCCGGTTCGGCGCCGTAGAGCTTGATGATGTCCATGGTCGCCATGGCAAGGCCGGCGCCGTTGACCATGCAGCCGATGGTGCCGTCAAGGGCGACATAGGCAAGGTCCCATTTGGATGCCTCGATCTCCTTTTCGTCCTCTTCGGTCAGGTCGCGCAGCTCCATCACGTCGGCGTGGCGGAACAGGGAATTGTTGTCGAACGACACCTTGGCGTCGAGCACCCGCAAATGGCCGTCGGTCATGACGATCAGCGGGTTGATCTCCAGAAGCGACATGTCCTTTTCGACGAAGGCCTTGTAGAGCGTCGGGAACAGGGTCTTGCCGTCCTCGGCGGCGTCGCCCTGCAACTCGAACGCCTTGTTGAGCTTGTCGATGTCGACACCGGTGACCCCGGTCATCGGGTCGATGGCGACGGCGACGATCTTTTCCGGCGTTTCGGCGGCGACGGTTTCGATGTCCATGCCGCCCTCGGTCGAGGCCACAAAGGAAATTCGTCCGGTCGAGCGGTCGACCAGGATGGACAGATAGAGCTCGCGGGCGATGTCGGCGCCGTCCTCGATATAGAGGCGGTTGACGGTCCTGCCCGACGGACCGGTCTGCTTGGTGACGAGCGTATGGCCGATCATCTCGCGGGCATTGGCGACAACGTCCTCGACCGACCGGGCGAGACGGACGCCGCCCTTGGCGTCGGGGCCGAGCTCCTTGAACCTGCCCTTGCCGCGGCCGCCGGCATGAATCTGCGACTTGACGACGTAAAGCGGGCCGGGCAGCGCCCTGGCCGCGGTCTCGGCCTCGTCGGCCGAAAAGATGGCGATGCCTTCGGCGACGGGGGCGCCGTAAGCCTTGAGCAAAGCCTTGGCCTGGTGCTCGTGAATGTTCATCGTGCCGCTTCTTTCCGCTGGGGGATCCTGATCAGGCGAGTTTCGGAGCGATCGTCTTGCAGGCGTCGACGAGGCCCTGGACCGCGGCGACCGAATGGTCGAATTCCTTTTTTTCCGCCGAGGACAGGGAAATCTCGACGACCCTTTCGGCTCCCCCGGCACCGATGACGATCGGCACGCCGACATACATGTCCTTGACGCCGAATTCGCCGGAAAGATGGGCGGCGGCGGGCATGACGCGCTTCTTGTCCTTGAGATAGCTTTCCGCCATGGCGATGGCCGATGCCGCCGGGGCGTAAAAGGCCGAGCCGGTCTTCAAGAGGCCGACGATTTCGGCGCCGCCGTCGCGGGTGCGCTGGACGATCTCCTCGAGCCGGTCCTTGCTGAGCCAGCCCATCTTGACGATGTCGGTGAGCGGGATGCCGGCAACGGTCGAGTAGCGGGCGAGCGGCACCATGGTGTCGCCGTGGCCGCCAAGAACGAAGGCGGTGACGTCTTCGATGGAGACGCCGAGCTCGGACGCAATGAAATGGCGGAAGCGCGAGCTGTCGAGCACGCCGGCCATGCCGACGACCTTGCTGGTCGGCAGGCCGGAGAATTTCTGCAGGGCCCAGACCATGGCGTCGAGCGGATTGGTGATGCAGATCACAAAGGCATCCGGGGCGTATTTGGCGATGCCGGCACCGACCTGTTCCATGACCTTGAGGTTGATCTCAAGAAGGTCATCGCGGCTCATGCCCGGCTTGCGCGGCACGCCGGCGGTAACGATCACCACATCCGCCCCGGCGATGTCCTTGTATTCGGACGTGCCTTTCATGCCGGAGTCGAAGCCATCGACCGCGCCGGACTGCGCCAGGTCGAGCGCCTTGCCCTGAGGCGTGCCGTCGACGATGTCGAACAGCACCACGTCTCCGAGATCCTTGAGCGCCGCCAGATGCGCCAGCGTGCCGCCGATTTGCCCCGCGCCAATCAGAGCAATTTTGGTCTTCGCCATGTCAATATTCCGCTTTTTCTATAATGTGGCCGATCGGCGCCCTCCTTAGCGCCAGCGGCATTTTGGCGCAAGTGGTGCGGCGAAATAATGCATGCGCATGCAGGCGTTGCCGGCGATGTGCTTGCGAATCAGGCGGATCGCGCCGGGTCGGGCCGGTCGCCATGCGGGTCAGTCGCCGGCGCCGAGCGGGGCGGCGAGATAGTCCGCCGATTGCATCTCGGCGAGGCGCGATCGGCAGCGGGCGAAGGAAAAGCTGATGCGCTCGTCGCTCGACAGGTCATCGAGCGGGGCGGCAAAGCCGGCGGCGAGCCTGACGCCGCGATCATAGAGCGTGTCGACGAGCAGGATGAAGCGCTGGGCGGCATTGGCATTGGCCCGGCCAAAGACCGGCACGGCATCGATGACGAAGGTGTGGAAGGTCTCGGCGAGCCTCAGATAGTCGCGCGAACCGAGCGGCGCGTCACAGAGCGCGGCGAAGGGAAAGCGGGCGACGCCCATGGCCTGGCGCGGCACCGCGATGTCGCGCCCGAGAACGCGGACGGCGCCGACATGGCCGGGCTGGCCGCCGGTCAGGTGGCTCCAGATGGCGTCCATGTGCCGTGTCGTTTCGTCCGGCGGACCGAAGGCGAAGACGGTGCGGCCGGCAAGCTTCAGGTGCCGGTAGTCGGCGGCGGCCTGCAATTGCATGACCGCGGTGCGTTGCTTCAACAAGTCGATGAAGGGCAGGACGAGCTGGCGGTTGAGCCCGTTCAAATAGAGGTCATCGGGACGGGTGTTCGAGGTGGCGACCAGGGTGACGCCGCCTTCGAACAGCGCCTCGAACAGGCGCCCGAGCAGCATGGCGTTGGTGATGTCGGCGACGTGGAACTCGTCGAGGCACAACAGACGCGTTTCGGCGACGATGCCCTTGACGATCGCCGGTATCGGATCGCGGCGGCCCTTGACGTCGGCGGTTCGCCTGCGGAAGTCGGCGATGGCGCTATGGACCTCGTCCATGAATTCGTGGAAGTGAACGCGGCGCTTTCTGGCGATAGCGATGTTTTCGACCAGAACGTCCATGAGCATGGTCTTGCCGCGCCCGACTTCGCCCCAGACATAGGCGCCGCGCACGGACCGGGACCTGGACACGAGCCGCGCCAAGGGATTGCCGGAGCGGTTGTTTGCTTCGAGTTCGGCGGCGATACCGGCCAGAAGGACATTGGCCGCATCCTGGGCCGGATCGGGCGACAGAACGCCATCGGCGATGAGCGACCGATAGGCCGCCCGGACCGGATGGTTCGTGACGTCGGCTCCCATCAGCGCGTCGGCTACCCGGCCATCGAGACCGCGATGCCGCCCGACAGGGTGCCCAGGAACCGGTTGCCGCTCAAAAGCAGCGAGCCGATGATGGCGCCGGCATCGTCGTAGAGCTGGACCTGGGTGCCGGCGAGCTGCCAGGACGCGACGCGGGCCAAAGGCGCGATGGCGCAGCCGGGCGTCGAAGCGCGATAGCGCTTAGTGCCGGTCTTGATCGTCTGGGTGAGATTGAGCCGGCAGCGGTCGGCGCCGGCGATGACGTCCCAGGCGCCCAGAAGCTTGGTGGCGGTCAAAGGCGTCGACAGGTCGCGGCCGCCCGGCGTGGTGCTGGTTCCTGTGCCCATGTCGTCGAGGCTGACGAAAGAGCCGTCGGCACTGGCGGTCTGGCCGATGGTGGTGCCAAGGGCCGGATCGCCGCTATTGGCGAAAATATCGGCCTGATCGGTGGT
>JAHJQZ010000142.1 GCA_018818925.1 Alphaproteobacteria bacterium | reverse complement strand
GAGGGCTTCTTCGCCAAACTCAAGCAATGGCGACGCATCGCAACCCGATACGACAAGCTCGCCGCCCACTTCCTCGGCTTCATCAAGCTCGCCGCAATCATGCTCTGGCTGAAATGACTAAATTGTCACTACAGCCTAGAGTTCAATTGGGGCAGGGAAATTCAGTTGACCTTGCAGGCCGGCGAACACCAGCCCTGCTTGCTCACTTGCCGGTCACCAGAATGGCGCGGAAGTCATTGACGTTTGTGCGCGGTGGACCGGTTACAATGGAATCTCCGAGCGCATGGAAAAACCCGTGTCCATCGTCGTTGCCAAGGGAGGTGCGCGGGTTGATTCCGATCTGCCTTGCGCGAGCCAGCGTTGTTGGATCGCAGGTTGCGCCGGCGATCGCTTCGAGGCCGTCGATGCCGTCCGTATCGCCGGCCAACGCATAGACCCCATCGACGCCCTCGATGGCGAGGGAGAAAGAGAGGAGAAAGGCGACGTTGCGGCCGCCTTTTCCGGTGCCTTTCACCGTGACGGTCGTCTCGCCGCCCGACAGCAGGACGCAAGGAGGCACGAATGGCTCGGACCGGCAGGCAATCTGCCGCGCGAGACCGGCCATGACCACGCCGACGTCCTTGGCTTCCCCTTCGATCCGGTCGCTCAGAATATGGACGGGGATGCCCTGCGAACGGCAAAGCTCCGCCGCCGCCGCGAGCGATTGCTGCGGCGAAGCGATGACATGTGTTTCGACCGCGGGCATGGCGCCCTGGTCGGTGGGGGTGTTGCCGTCTTCGAGACTCGCCCGGGCCACCGCCGGCAGCCTGATCCCGAAGCGATTGATGACATCGAGGGCGTCAGTCGCACTGGTGGTGTCGGCCACGAGCGGTCCTGAGGCAATGTCGAGCGGATTGTCGCCCGGCACATCGGAAATCAGCAGGTTGACGATCTTCGCCGGGCCGGCGGCGCGGGCCAGTCCGCCGCCCTTAATCCGCGAGAAATGACGGCGCACGCAGTTCAATTCCGCTATGGTCGCGCCGCAGGTCAGCAGCTGGCGGTTGATGTCCTGCTTATCGGCAAGCGTCACGCCCTGGATGGGCGCGGGAAGAAGCGCCGACCCGCCGCCTGAGAACAGGCCGAGCAGGGTGTCGTTTTCCGTCAACCCCGCCACCAGTTCCAGCATGCGACTTGCCGCTTCAAGACCGTTCTGGTCCGGAACGGGGTGTGCGGCTTCGACGATCTCGATCCTGTCGCATGCGGCTGCATGCCCGTAGCGCGTCACGACCAGGCCTTCGAGCGGTCCGCGCCAATTGCGTTCGACCGCCCGCGCCATGGCGGCGGAGGCCTTGCCGGCGCCGACGACAACCAGCCTGCCTGCGGGCCGCTCGGGGAGGTAGGGCGGAACGCAGACGGCTGGTTGTGCCGACCCGATCGCAGCTTCGAACAGGCGCTGCAGGAAGACCGTCGGGGAATTCACCTGTTGGCTCTCGCTGGTCTTCAGTTGACGGCGGCCCGAACGCGGTCGGCGTTCCGGCAATCGGGAAGTGCCGATCGAACGGCTGAAGCCACGGCGTCAGCGGTGATGCCAAAATGGCGGAATAGGTCCGGAAAATCGCCGGAAGCACCAAAACTCTGCATGCCAATGAACGCGCCGGTTTCGCCGATATAGTGGTCCCAGCCGAGCCGGATGGCAGCCTCGACGGCGACCCGGACGGTACCGCGGCCGATGATGCGTTCGCGATAGGCCTCGTTCTGACGCTCGAACAGTTCCCAGCTCGGCATGGAGATCACGGCGGTCGCAACGCCCCCGGCCTCGAGCTGTTCGCGCGCCTCGAGGGCAATCGCGACTTCGGAGCCCGTTGCGAAGATCGTCGCCTGGCGCGGCCCGCAGGCGGCGTCGGCGAGAATGTAGGCGCCACGGGCGCAGAGATTCTCGGCGACGGGCTCGGTGCGCACCGGGGAGAGCGGCTGGCGCGAGCAGATGAGCGCCGTCGGCCCGTCGGCATGGGCGATGCCCAGTTCCCAGCATTCGGCCATCTCGACCGCATCGGCTGGGCGGAACACCCACATGTTTGGATAGGCGCGCAGGGAGGCGAGCGTCTCGACAGGCTGGTGCGTCGGCCCGTTCTTGCCGATGCCGATGGAGTCGTGGCTGAAAACGAACATGCCGGGGATCTTCATCAGCGCCGCCATGCGCAGCGAGGGACGCATGTAGTCGGAGAAAACGAGGAAGGTCGTGCCGACCGGCCTGATGCCGCCATGCGCGCTCATGCCGTTCATGATCGAGCCCATGGCGTGTTCGCGCACGCCGTAATGGATGTAGCGGCCACTCCGGTCGTCGCGTGTGAAGGGCGAGAGCTGGCGCTTGTGCTTGGTCGCCGCTTCGAGGTCCGGCGCGCCCGACATGATCTCGGGCAGGCTCGATGCCAGGGTGGAGAGGATTTCCCCCGAAGCGGCGATTCCGGGCTTGGCGGCGGGTTCGGCGGCGGCCTCGGCCTTGTAGGCATGCAAACCGTCGGCCCAGCCGTCCGGCAGGGCGCCGCCCATCAGCCGGTCGAACTCGGCGCGGTCGGAAGCCGTCATGGCCTCGTAGCGGCTGAGCCAGGCGGTGCGCTGCTTCGCGCCCTCGGCGCCGGCCACGGCCCAGGCGTCGTAGATCGGCTGCGGGATGACGAACTCGGCATGCGGCCAATCAAGGTTCTCGCGTGCGGCGGCGGCGTCCTCGGCGAAGAGTCGTCCGCCATGCGCGGCGCGCTCGTTCTGGATGCGCGGCACGCCGAAGCCGATGAAGGTGCGGCAGGCGATCATTGAGGGACGCGGATCGGCCTTGGCGGCAGCGATGGCGGCAGCGACCGCCTGGGCGTCGTGGCCGTCGACCCGCTGCGTGTGCCAGCCGGCGAGCTCAAAACGCGCCACATTGTCCTCGCTGACCGCCTGATCGGTGGCGCCGTCGTCGGTCATGCGGTTGTCGTCCCACAGGAAGACGAGCTTGCCGAGCTTCAGGTGGCCGGCGAGCGCGATGACCTCGTAGGAGATGCCCTCCATCAGGCAGCCGTCGCCGACATAGGCATAGGTGAAATGATCGACGATGTCGTCGCCGAAGCGCGCATTAAGATGACGTTCGGCAATGGCCATGCCGACCGCGTTGGCAATGCCCTGGCCGAGCGGCCCGGTCGTCGTCTCGATGCCGTGGGCGATGTCGTATTCGGGATGGCCGGCGGTGTTGGAGCCTAGGACACGGAAATCCTTGATCTGGTCAATGTCGAAATGCGTGTAGCCGCAGAGATGCAGCAGTGAGTAGATCAGCATCGAGCCGTGGCCGGCGGAATGAACGAAGCGGTCGCGATCCGGCCAGTCGGGATGGGACGGATCGAACTTGAGCTGGCGGGCGAAAAGGCCGGTGGCGATGTCGGCGCCGCCGAGCGGGGTCCCTGGATGCCCGTCATTGGCGCGCACTATGGCGTCGATCGACAGAAAGCGGATCGCATTCGCCATGTCCCTGAGGGTAACCGACATCTCAATTCCTCCTAATGTCCCGCGGGAACGCCATTGCCGAAGCGCGTGATGGCGCCGGTCGCTGGCGGCGGCGCCTCGGGGCGCTCTTTCCCGCATCGGGCATGGCAGCGCCCGACGCCTTTCATCTAGCGAGAGCAGGGCGGCCGAACCCAATATAAAAACTTAAAAAGTTTGTAAGAACGGCTAAATCGATCACCGGATTTCCACCGGATGCCATGCGCCGTCGTCGCGTCAGGCGTGGTGGATCGACCACGTGCGAATGATTTCCAGAAACGTTTGCGTCATCCAATACACTGAAATTCCGAAAGAAAATATGACGATCCGCTGCGGTCCGCCGCCGGCGCGGCAAACCCGGAGAATATTGGTGCGGAAAAATAGATGAAAAAATCTAATGCGAACCGCAATGCTATTCAATTGAACTCGGCGCGGCCAACTTCCACAACTCTGGCAGAACGCTTGGGGTTCGTTCCCGAACCGCATCGACACCCGCTCTGCAAGGCGCGGTCACGGTGCGAAGGGACAGGCACCAAAACGACAAGCCCGAAGCAATCGGGACGGAGGAAGGTCGGTTCTCGCTGCTAGCAAGGCGCGGTCCGAACGGCCGGAGGAGACGAACCGGAAGCATGGGTCCCGAACCGGGACATGGCATGCCGGGATCCCCCGACAGACCAGCCGACGACCCTCGGGCGCGTTCCGCAACAAGACCGCCGAACGCGGCAGCACGTGAGACCAAGGGAAGAGGAAATGTTCAAGCACGCCGTCATCACCGGCTTTCTGAGCCAGACCAAGGACCGGTTCGCGGTCTACAACCACCCCTTGAACCTTGCCGAGAAGATCAAGCTCCTGAGCACCATCGAGGGCATGGGCGGCGCCGAGCTCGTCTACCCCTACGAGGTCTATCCCGATATCGCCGATACGCTGCTGGGGCTCCTGTCCGACAACGGCGTCCGGCTCGCTGCTATCAACGTCAACGTCAAGGGCGAGCCCGAATTCGCCTCGGGCGGTTTGACCTCACCGGATGCAGCGGTGCGCCAGCACGCGATCCAGTTCATCAAGGATGCGATGGACTTCGCCGCCAGGGTCGGCGCCGACAAGGTCACCTGCTGCCCGCTGAGCGACGGCTATGAATACCATTTCCAGTCCGACTACAACGAGACCTGGAAGCGCCTTCAGGAGGCCTTCGGCGAGGCGGCGAGCTATCGCCCGGACATGCCTCTGTTCATCGAGTACAAGCCAAACGAGGTGCGCGGCCGGTGCTTCCTCGAGGATGCGGCCAAGACCATCATCCTCATCAACACTCTCGGCGCGAAGAATCTCGGGGTCACGCTCGACTATGGTCATTCGCTCTATGGCGGCAACAACCCCGCCGAGGAGCTGGCCCTTTTGCACGACGCCGGGATCCGGACCTACGTCCACATAAACGACAATGATGCGACCTGGGACTGGGACTTCTTCTGCGGCAGCCGCAATCTGATGAGCTACATCGAGTTCATCTTCTACCTGAAGCGCTACGGCTATCAGGACTGGCTGACCTCGGACGCGTCTCCGACCCGCGTCGATATCGTCAAGATGTTCGCGGCCAATGTCCGCATCACCAACAGGCTCTCGGCACGCATCGACGAGATCGGCATGTCAAGCTTTGAAGAACTGCTCAAGCATCGGGAATATATGGACGTATGGAAGGCCCTAGAGGAAGGTTTCCTTCGGATCTGACCGCGGCCAGTCATCCAGCCCGAGCCTGCAGACCCCGGCGACTGATCCCCGAGTGGCACGCCGAGTACAATGAGGAGGAAGAACGTGAATACCAAGAAACTGATCATGGGGCTGGTTCTCGCGGCCACCACCCTGACCGCGAGCGCCGCGGCCGCCCAGGACCGCTATCCCAGCCGCAACATCACCGATGTCGTGACCTGGTCCGCTGGCGGCGGCACCGACGTCACCAACCGCGTCATCACGGCTGCCATGTCGAAGTACATCGGCACCAATATCAACGTCGTCAACGTCACCGGCGGCGTCTCCGGCTCGGTCGGCCTCATCCAGGGCTATGATGCCAAGCCGGACGGCTACACGCTGATCGGCCTGTCCGAATCCAACACTACCGCGGCCGCAATGGGCGGCTGGGAAAACCGGACCGAGGTGTTCGATTTCTTCATCGCTACCAGCTCGCCGGACGTGGTTTCGGTCGGCAAGGACGCACAGTGGCAGACGCTGGCCGAACTGGTCGATTTCGTCAAAGCAAATCCGGGCAAGGTCCGCGTCGGCGCCGGCGGTGCCGGTTCGCTGCACCACATCAACGCCTTGGCCTTCCAGAAGGGCATCGACGGCGAGATGAATTTCGTTCCCTATCCGGGTTCGTCCGCCTCGCAGAACGCCGCCCTGTCCGGTGAAATCGACGTGGTCATCACCACCGTCGCCGAACAGAACCAGCTGATACAGTCCGGCGATTTCCGCCCGCTCGGCACCCTGACCGAAGGTCCGTACACCCTGGGCGAGCAGGTCATTCCGTCCGCGCTCGAACTCTATCCCGAGCTCAAGACGTATCTGCCGATTTCGCAGGCCATCGGCTTTGCCGTGCGCAAGGACGTGCCAGTCGAAATCAAGCAGGAAATCGCCAAGGCCTTCATCGCTGCCATGGACAGCGAGGAAGTGAAGACCTTCGCCGCCGAGAACTATTACGAACTGGTCGGCGAATACGGCGCCAAGGCCAATGCGCGCATGGCCCGGCTCGAATCCCTGTTCTCATGGACGCTGTGGGATCTGGGCGCCGCCAAGGTCAATCCGGAAGAACTCGGCATTCCCAAGCCCTGATCCGGAATCGTGATCCGGCAGGGGCGCAGACCAGCGCGCCCCTGTCGACCACCCGGTCCCGGGGCCGGATGGCTCCGGCGCTAAAACAATGCGTCGCAACAGCGGCGCTTGCCACGGCGCAAAACCTCCGTACCAATCGGCCGAGAGCTGCAAATCTGACCAGAGCGTGCAGCTTCTAGGTGTGGAAGGACCTATCGATGTCCAGCAACGACCAGAACCAGGCTTCCCTCGACCAAAGCGACAAGGGCGCGTCCGATGCGTCGGCCATGATCGGCTGGGACTTCATCTTTTCGGCCATCATCATCGTCTTCTCGATCTTCGTGGTCGCCAATGCCCTGACCATGCCTTTTTCGGGCACCGTCGGCGGCGTTTCCACCACCTGGTACGAATCCCCCGGCCTCCTGCCGCTTTTCGTCGGCACCTGCCTCGGCACAACCGGGTTCATCATCTTCACCAAAGCGCTCAAGGCGCGGGGCTATGACCTGTTCCGCCACAACCTGACCAAGACCGACCCGCGCGCCTTCCTGCTCTCCGGGCTCGGCATTCTCAGCTACATCTTCGTGCTGGTGACCTGGTTCGACTTCTTCCTCGCCTCGATGGCATTCTTGCTGTTGTATATCGGCATCTACTATCTCGGCGGGGATGTGCTGAAGCGGCAGATGATCATCATCTACTACGCGACCATCATCGTGGGCGCGCTGGTTTTCCTGACGGGTCTGAATGAAGCCGCCAATGCCGGTTACGAGTTCTCAACCGACTTCCTGCTCGTCCTGTGCATCGCCGCGCAGATCGTCGCTCTTGTTGCCCATGCCCGGCGTACCGGCGCATCGGCCGGCAAGAAGGTCCGGCTCGTCATCATTCTGGCGCTCGTCTTCCCGGCATTCCTTGTGCCGACCTTCCGCTATTTCCTGCTCGTGCCGATGCCGCATGAAGGCCTCGTGGTCGAGGACGTCTTCAACCAGACCTATTACGGCTACCTCGTGCCGCAAAAGGGCGGGGACGAGACGGTTCTATCCGACGAGCAGATGAACGAACTCGAAAACGCCTTCTGAGAGTGTGAGCCATGAATCCCCTGTCGATCTTTGCCGAAACGCTCTCCAATATCGCCATCTCGCCCATGCTCGTGGCGATCCTTTTCAGCTCCACGTTTCTCGGCATCGTCTTCGGTGCCATGCCGGGCCTGACCGCCACACTTGGCGTGGCGCTCCTGACCACCCTCACCTATGGGCTCGAACCGGAAACGGCACTCGTCGCGTTGCTCGCCATCTATGTCGGCGGCGTCTATGGCGGCATGTACACCTCGGTCCTGCTCAACATCCCCGGCACGGCGGCGGCCGCCGCCACAGCGCTTGACGGCTATCCCATGGCGCAGCGCGGCGAAGCCGGCCGCGCCTTCGGGCTCGCGACGACTTCGTCGCTGATCGGCGCCCTGATCGGCATGGTCTTTCTGGCGCTCGTCTCGCCGTTGATCGCTCAGGCGGCGCTGCAGTTCACCTCCTACGAGTATTTCCTGCTCGCCCTGTTCGGCATTCTGATCTCGGGCAGCCTGACGTCACCGGATCTTGCGGTGAAGGGATGGGCCGCCGGTTTGTTCGGCATTTGGCTGTCGACCATCGGCCAGGACCATATCCAGATGTATCCGCGCTTCACTTTCGGCATGCATGCGCTCGACAGCGGCATCGACGTGGTGCCTGTCTTGATCGGCGCCTTCGGCATTCCGCAGATCATGATGGTGCTTGAATCGCATCTGTCGCTCGGCGGCATAAAGGCATCCATGCTCGGCAGGATCCTGCCCGACTTCCGCACCCTCATCAAAAATGCCCGCAACATCGTGTCCTCGGCCCTGATCGGGGTCGGTATCGGTGCCGTGCCCGGTATCGGCGAGGACATTGCCGCCTGGGTCTCCTATGGCGTGGCGCGCAAGTCCTCTAAACACCCCGAGACGTTTGGCAAGGGCGCGCCGGAAGGCATCATCTCGACAACCGTCGCCAATCAGGCCTGCATCGGCGGCGCCATCATCCCGCTCCTGAGCCTCGGCATTCCCGGCTCACCGCCAGCGGTCATGTTGTTGGGTGCGCTGATGCTGCACAACGTGGCGCCCGGCCCGATGCTGTTGAAGCAGCAGCCCGAATTCGTGCCGCAGGTCGCGGCGATCCTGTTCGCTTCGGCCATCACCATGTTCGTTATCGGCATGATCCTGTCCAAGCAGGTCATCCATATCCTTCGGGTACCGCAGTCGCTGTTCATGCCTTTGATCGCCGTGCTCTGCGTCATCGGCTCATTCGCCCTCGGGCTCAACACATTCAATCTCTACCTGATGGGCATTATCGGCATCATCTCGTACTTCTTCACCAAGCTGCAATTCCCCATCGCGCCTCTGGTGATCGGCGTCATCCTCGGACCGATGGCAGACACGGCGCTAAGGACCGGACTCAAGACGACAGACGGCAGCCTCCTGCCGTTCGTCACCCGCCCGATCTCGCTGATCCTGGTTCTGGTAATCCTCGCCATCGTTGGCAGCCAGATCCCGGCGGTCAACAATGCCATCCGGAACCTTTTCAGCGCGATGAAGCGCAAGGCCGCCTGAAATACGAGTATCCCAAATGAAAAACATCGTCTGTCTCGACGGCTTCACACTCAATCCCGGCGACAATTCCTGGGAGGACATCGAAGCGCTCGGCACCTTCACCACCTATGACCGGTCGACCGGCGGCGAGGACGAAGTGATCGAACGGGCGAAACAAGCCCATGTCCTTTTGACCAACAAGACTCCGGTCACCGCCGCCGTCATCGATGCCTGCCCAAATCTCGAGGGCATCGCCGTGCTGGCGACGGGCTACAATGTCGTCGACATCGCCCACGCGCGGCAAAAGGGCATTCCGGTGATGAACGTGCCGGTCTACGGTACCGATACGGTCGCCGAGATGACCTTCGCCCACATCCTCAATCTAGCCCGCAATGTCTCGGTGATGAGCGCGGATGTACGCGGCGAGCTCGGTTGGACCAACAATATCGACTGGTGCTACTGGCTCAGCCCGCAGATCGAGCTGAGCGGCAAGACGCTCGGTATCATCGGGTTCGGCAATATTGGTCGCCGCGTCGGCGAGATCGCCGCCGCTTTGCGCATGAATGTCGTTGCCCATGACAGGTTCGTCAGCACAACGCCTGCCTATCCCCACGAAATGGCCGAACTCGATGAGGTCATCGCACGCGCCGATTTCCTGACGCTGCACTGCCCGGCGCTGCCCGACACGATCAGTTTCCTCAATGCCGACAAGCTGGCGCTGATGAAGCCGACGGGCTTCCTGATCAACACCTCGCGCGGCCAGCTCGTCGTCGAGCAGGACCTCGCCGACGCGCTCAATGGCGGCAGGATCGCCGGCGCTGCGCTCGACACGCTGCAGCGTGAGCCGCCCGAGGCCGACAATCCGCTGCTGACGGCGAAGAACTGCGTGATCACGCCCCATATCTCCTGGGCGACGCGCGATGCCCGCCAGCGCATCACCGCCGTCGTCGCCACCAATATCCGTTCGCTTCTCGCCGGCCGGCCGGAGAACGTCGTCAACTGAGGGTCGGCAGCGCGAAGGGCGCGGAGCACGGAGATGAACGTCACCCGTAGGCGCTTCGGCACCTGGTACAACCAGCCCGTCGACGAGATCGTGCTCGAAAACGACAGCGGCATGTCGGCCAGCATCCTCGAGCTTGGCGGCTGCCTTAGGGGGCTTGTCGTTCCCGATGACAAGGGTGCGCCGGCCGATGTCGTGCTTGGTCTGCCGACCGTCGCCGACTATGTCCGCGACCGGCACTATTTCGGCGCCATTGTCGGCCGCGTCGCCAACCGCATCAGCGGCGCCAAATTCGAGTTGGATGGCCAGAACATCGCCGTCGATGCCAATGCCCATGAGGGACGGCACTGCGTGCATGGCGGTCGGTTCGGCTATCACCGCAGGGTCTGGACCACGCTGGCGCTAGAGCAGAACGCGGAGGCCGCGAGCGTCGTGCTCGGGCTCGAGGACGGCGACGGCGAGGAAGGGTTCGTCCACAGGGTATCGGTCCGGGCGCGCTACAGCCTCTCAAACGACAACAACCTGTCCCTGGTTCTGGAAGCCGAGGCGGACGGACCGACGCCGATCAACATCACCGCCCACGGCTATTTCAATCTGATCGGCGAAGGAACGGCGACCATTGCCGGCCACGCGCTCGAACTCGCCTCGCCGCTGCTGCTCGAGCAGGGCGCCGACCGCATTCCGAACGGCACCATTGCCGACGTGACGGACACGCCGTTTGATTTCACGCGCGAAAGGGTGCTCGACGACGTCGTCGCCGAGGGCATGGAAATCAACCATTCCTATGTCTTCGACGCGGTCGCCGGTGCGCCGCTCGACAAGATCCGCAAGCGCGCGACCATCACCGGCGGCGGGCGCCGGCTCGACCTCTGGTCCAACGAAACGACGCTGCATGTCTATAACGGGCACAATCTTGATGGCGTCGCCGGCAAATCCGGCCACACCTACCGGCGCTTTGCCGGCCTCTGCCTCGAGCCGATGGGATATGTGAACGGGATTAACGAAAAGGCTTTTCCCTGCTGTGTCATTGCACCCGGCAAACCCTATCGCCATGAAATCGTGTACAAGTTCGGACCTGCCTGACGCGACGGCCTCCTGCCGCGTTGCATTCGGCATCGCGTCCGGGAGATGATGCGCGTCGGGGACACCTTTGGTGCGTGAGGGTCAATGCGAAATCTGCCATCGCTGAAAGCGCTGAAGGCCTTCGACGCGGTGGCGCGTCTCGGCTCCTTCGTCGCCGCTGCGGCGGAGCTCAAGGTTACGCCCTCCGCCATCAGCCACCAGATCCGCGCGCTTGAAAACCAGCTCGGCGTCCGGCTTCTCGAACGCGCCAACCGGGCGGTCTATCTGACCGATATCGGCCGCAGCTTTTCTGAGCGCGTCGTCGTCGGCTTCAACGAACTAGAGGCCGCGAGCCTGGCCATCGAACGTGCGCCGCGCCGCGAGATGCTCACAATTCACTCGGCCCCGAGCCTTGCGCAGCAATGGCTGATGCCGCGCCTCAGGAGTTTCCAGGAGGCCAATCCGACACTCGATGTCCGGCTCAACGCCTCGCCGACACCGGTCAATCTTTTGGCCTACGAAGCCGACTTCGACATCCGCTTCGGCTATTATCCGGCCCAGCCCGGCGTCCGGCGCATGCCGTTTCCCCCCGAGACCATGCTGGTTCTGTGTTCGCCCAAGCTAGTTTCAGGCGATAAGGCGATTCGTTCGCCGATCGACATGGTCGGCCAGACGCTCATCCATTCCGAGTTCAATCTGTTCAGTTGGCGGCAATGGTTTGAAGCGGAGGGCATGTCGGAACACTATGTCGACAAGGGGCCGCGTTTCGACCGCTCGTTCCTGTCGATCAGCGCGGCGATCGACGGACAGGGCGTCTGCCTCGAAAACATCTTCCACGCCATCGGCGAACTCGAAAGCGGACGTCTTGTCGCGCCATTCGGGCTTTCCGGCTACACGGTGCAGGGTCACAGCATCAACTTTCTGCAGTCGCGCATGCACCTCCAGAAGAACCGCAGCTTCCAGACCTGGCTTCTAGCCGAGCTCGGCATTGAGGACGAGGGGGTGTAGCCGTCATGAGCCGAAACAGCCGCCTGCCGCTCAAGGCGATGATGTATTTCGACGCCGTGGCCCGCCACCGCAGCCTGACCCGTGCCGGCGAGGAGCTGGACGTTTCGAGTTCCGCCGTCAGCCAGCAGGTCAAGGCGCTTGAAGGCACGCTCGGCACCGCCCTGTTCCGGCGCGTCAAGCATGGGCTGGTTCTGACCGAGGACGGCGAGCGCCTGTTCAAGGCCACCTCGGAGGCGCTCGACCTCCTCTACAGTTCCGAGCGTCAGATTTCGCGGCGGTCGCAGCATCGTCCGCTGAGCGTGCGCGTTGCGCCGTCGTTCGGGGCCTTGTGGCTGACAAGGCGCCTGCCTGCGTTCATTCGCGCCCATCCGGACATGGATATCCGGATCGATGCCACGACCGAGCTGACCGATTTCGACAAGGAAATGGTCGATCTCGACATCCGCTACGGGCGCAGCAGCGGCGGCGACCTGACTTCCGAGATGCTCGCCGAAGATCTTGTCGTGCCTTTGTGCGACCAGGAGACCTACCGGAAATTTGCCTTTCGTGATCCGGCCGAGATTCTCGGGTCGGTGCGGTTGATCAGTTCGATGAAATCAGCCGTTTCCTGGGACCGTTGGCTCGTCGCCAACAATATCCAAATCGACACACTCGCGGAGGGTCTGCAGTTCGACCGGTCCTCCATGTCGCTTTATATGGCCAGCCAAGGCCTTGGCGTTGCGCTCGAAAGCACGACACTGGCGCACAACTATCTGGCGGAAGGCGGCCTCAGACCGCTGTTTCCGGCGCTCAAGCCGGTCGCCAATGCCTCTTACTGGCTGACCTGTCCGAATCGCCACCTGTCGCGCCGCTCGGTTCAGATCTTTCGCGACTGGCTGCTGGATGAGGCTGGAAAAGATCGCCAGGCTCTGGATGAACTGCATGCAAAACTGCTGGGATCGAACAGGCCCGCCTTCTAGGTGTGCGAGGCCGGGATTGGCGCGCCGACCGGCAAATGCGGCGCGAGTGAACTAACAAACGCCCGACACGCCAGGTCGACCCCATGATGCTGCTAGGCCGATTGTCCGCTTTGCACCTTGGGTCGCGCAAACCGGACAGTCTCTTTGCGGCCCCTTGTCTACCGAAACACCGCGGTCGGCTTCGGGTCCAAAGCACGAACCCGCTGACGCGGGAGGGTGCTGGTGGCGAGGTAGCCGTGACAGTCGAACGCTTTGCGCGGGGTGGGACCGCGCTCTGATCATGGAGTTCCCTTCAAGAAGAGGAACTCGCCATGGTTATCTTGTCGACAGATG
>JAHJQZ010000141.1 GCA_018818925.1 Alphaproteobacteria bacterium | reverse complement strand
GCGCCGGCCTCGTCGAGGCGATGGCGGGCGGTGACCGCAAGCTGTTCATCCAGTCGCTCGTCGCAACGCCGGAAATCTGCAAGCAGTATGAGGACGAAGGGTTCCCCTGTTTCGAGGACCCGTCCCGTGCCGTGGCGACCATGGCGGCTCTGATGCACTTCGGCATGGCCTTCCAAAAGGGCCGTGCGCAAACGCCGGATGTGCCCGAATTGCCGCCTTTGCCGGAAGGTGCGATCGGCGAGAAGCAAGCAAAGGAAATACTGGCCGGTTTCGGCCTCCCCGTCGTCGAAGACACGCTTGCCACGACCGCCGAGGAAGCGATTGAAGCCGCCCGCAAGGCCGGCGGTCCCGTCGCGCTGAAAATCGCCTCGCCGGACATTCTCCATAAGACCGAAGTCGGCGGCGTCGCACTCGGTCTCGAGGGCGAGGATGAAGTGCGCATGGCGTTCAACGAGATGATGACCCGCGTCCGCACGGCCAAGCCTGACGCCAAGATCGATGGCGCCATCGTCTCACCGATGATCGAGGATGGCGTCGACTGTATACTTGGCTCGAAGCTTGACCCGGTCTTCGGTCCGATCGTCATGTTCGGCCTCGGCGGCATTTTCACAGAGATCATGGGCGATGTATCGCTGCGCCGGGCGCCGGTGTCGGAAGCGACCGCGCTCGAAATGATCGATGAACTCAAGGGGCGTGCCTTGTTCGAAGGCGCTCGGGGCGCCAAACCGGTGGACAAGGCTAGGATCGCGAAGGCGATTTCGCAACTTTCAATCTTCGCCGCGGCTCATGCCGGTGTCGCCGACAGCATCGAGATGAACCCGCTCCGTGTCCTTGAGGATCGTTGCGTGGCGCTCGACGCGCTGATCGTCAAGCGTAGTTAGGAAGCCCGATGGCCCTGCCGCCGATTTTCGACAACCTGCGCCTGCCTGTGGTCGGTGCACCGTTGTTCATCGTGTCCAATCCTGACCTCGTGATCGCACAGTGCACGTCCGGCATCGTCGGCAGCTTCCCGGCGCTCAACGCCCGCGAAGCCGACGGCGAACCGATCATGCTCGAAGCCTGGCTGCAGCGCATCACCGATCAACTCGACGCCCACAACCAGGCCAATCCGGATACGCCCGCCGCCCCGTTTGCCGTCAACCAGATCGTCCACCGGTCGAATGTCCGCCTTCAGCGCGACCTCGAAATCTGCGTCAAGTGGAAGGTGCCGATCATGATCACCTCGCTCGGCGCGCGCGAAGAGGTGAATGAGGCCGCTCATTCCTATGGTGGCATTACGCTGCATGACGTGATCAACAATCGTTTCGCGAGGAAGGCGATCGAAAAGGGCGCTGACGGTCTGATTGCCGTTGCTGCCGGCGCCGGCGGCCATGCCGGTGCGTTATCGCCGTTTGCCCTCGTCCAGGAGATTCGCGCCTGGTTCGACGGCCCGCTGCTGTTATCCGGCGCAATCGCCAACGGCAACTCGATCCTCGCCGCACGCGCGATGGGCGCCGACCTCGCCTACATCGGCTCGGCCTTCATCGCCACCGAGGAAGCCAACTCGGTCCGCGACTACAAGCAGATGCTGGTCGATGGCGGCGCCGATGATATCGTCTATACCAACTACTTCACCGGCGTTCATGGTAACTACCTGAAGCCGGCCATCGCCCGCGCGGGTCTCGACCCGGACGCTCTCCCGGCATCCGACGCGAGCAAGATGAACTTTTCCAGCGGCTCATCGAAGCCGAAGAGCTGGAAGGAGATCTGGGGCTCCGGCCAGGGCATCGGCGCGGTCAGGGAAATCACCCCGGCCGCTGAGCTGGTTGCGCGCCTGTCGCGCGAGTATGCAGCGGCGAAAGCAAGGCTCTGCGGTTGAGGCCGGCCCGCCGAAACGTCGAACGATCACGAACGAAAGGATCATGACCATGCCAACTGAAGACTATTTCTCGGGCCCCGGTCCGGAGCGCCGTTACTATGACTACCTCAAGGAAGGTAAGTTCATGATTCAGCGCTCGCGCTCGTCCGGCAACTTCACGCACTATCCGCGCGTCATGGAGCCGGCAACCGGAGCCGCCGATCTCGAGTGGGTCGAGGCATCAGGCGATGGCGTCGTCTACGCCACCACCGTCAACCGGCAGCGCAGCGGTGACTACAATATCGCGCTGATCGACCTCGCCGAAGGCCCCCGCATGATGAGCCGCGTCGTCGGCATCGAACCGGCCGACGTGAAGATTGGCATGAAGGTCAAGGCCAAGGTCGACAAGATCGGCGACCACGATGCCGTCGTATTTGAACCAGCGGAATAAGGAGAGCGAACATGGCACATCCTCTGAGAGGCAAAACCGCCTGCGTCGGTCTCGCAACGGCCGGCTGCGGCGAAGCGCCCGGCCGCAACGCCATGGAGATCATGGTCGAAGCCGTCCACGGCGCGCTCGCTGACGCACAAATTCCGCTCAGCGAAGTCGATGGCATCTTCTCGGCCACGGCGTTCCATTCGATGGCGAACATGTCGCTCGCCGAACACCTCGGCATCCAGCCGAAATACTCCAACGGTTCGAACATCGGCGGTTCGTCGTTCATGATGCATGCCCTTGATGCCGCCATGGCGCTGGAAGCCGGCATCATCAACGTCGCGGTTATCGCCTACGGCTCGAACCAGCGCACCGCCGGTGGCTTCAAGTCGATCTCCGAGCCGCCACCGTTCGAGTTCGTGTACGGCCCGCGCAACCCGATCACGGCCTACGCCCTCGCCACGTCGCGCTACATGCACCAGTACGGCTGCACCCGCGAGCAGTTGGCCGAGGTCGCCGTGGCCGCCCGCAAGTGGGCCCAGCTCAACCCGGAAGCGTTCGAACGCGGCCCGCTGACGATCGAGGATGTCGCCAATGCACGCATGATCTCTGATCCGCTGACCAAACTCGATTGCTGTCTCGTCACCGACGGTGCCGGCGCCATCGTCATGACGCGCGCCGACCGGGCGAAGCAGGGTCCGCACACGCCGATCCACCTCCTCGGCTGCGCCATGGAGCACCACCACCGCAACATCTCGTCGATGCCCGACCTCACTGTCACGGCAACCGCCAAAAGCGGCCCGCGTGCCTTCGAGATGGCGGGTTACGGACCGAAGGACATGGACACCGTCCAGGTCTATGACGCCTTCACGATCAATACCATTCTGTTCCTCGAAGACCTCGGCTTCTGTGCCAAGGGCGAGGGCAAGGACTTCGTCTCGGGCGGTCGTATCGCGCCAGGCGGCCAATTGCCGGTCAACACCAACGGCGGAGGGCTTTCGTGCGTCCACCCGGGCATGTACGGCCTCTTCGTG
>JAHJQZ010000140.1 GCA_018818925.1 Alphaproteobacteria bacterium | reverse complement strand
CCGCGCGCGAACTGCGCCGCAAGGGTCTTATTCCCGCTGTCATCTACGGCGACAAGAAGCCCCCCCTCGCCATCGCGATTTCTCACAAGGAAGCCGAGCTGAAAATCTATGCCGGCGGTTTCCTCAGCCACGTCATCGAAATCGAGGTCGAGGGCGAGACGTTCAAGGTGATCCCCCGCGACTACCAGCTCGACCCAGTGCGCGACTTCGCGCTGCATGTCGATTTCCTGCGCATCGGCGCCGGTTCCCGCATCACCCTGGAAGTGCCGGTCCACTTCGCCAACCAGGACCAGTGCCCGGGCCTCAAGCGTGGCGGCGTGCTCAACGTCGTTCGCCACGCGGTCGAAGTCGTCTGTCCGGCCGATGCGATCCCGGAAAGCCTCGTGCTCGACCTCATCGAGGCCGAGATCGGCGACAGCCTGCACATTTCGGCGGTCAACCTGCCCGAAGGCGTCAAGCCGACCATCACCGACCGCGACTTCACCATCGCGACCATCGCGGCGCCGACCGGCCTCAAGTCCGAGCTGCAGGCCGCCGGCGAGGAAGCCGAGACCGGAAGCGCGGACCAAACGGACGAGAGCGAATAGTCTTTGCCGTGTGGCGGCGCGGCTCGCCGCGCCGCCTACGCCCGTTCGGATCGCGCCTGCAAAAGGCGGAGGCCGGCCATGCACCTGATCGTAGGCCTCGGGAATCCGGGCGTCGAACACGCTCACAACCGCCACAATATCGGCTTTATGGCCGTGGACGCCATTGCGCGCGCCCATGGCTTCGCCCCGTTCCGCGCCAAGTTCAACGGGCTGGTGAGCGATGGCACCATCGGCGGCGAGCGCATTCTCCTGCTCAAGCCGCAGACCTATATGAACCGCTCGGGCGACAGCGTCGGCCAGGCGGTCAAGTTCTACAAGCTCGCGCCCGAGGATGTGACCGTCATTTATGACGAGCTCGACCTCGTGCCCGGCAAGCTCCGCGTCAAGACCGGCGGCGGCAATGGCGGCCACAACGGCCTCAGATCCATCGATCCGGTCATCGGAACCGCCTATCAACGCGTCCGCCTCGGCATCGGTCATCCCGGCCACAAGGACCTCGTCACCCGTCACGTCCTCGGCGATTTCGCCAGGTCCGACGCCGAATGGCGCGAGGATCTGCTTGGCGCGATAGCCGCAAATGCCGGCCTGCTGGCCATAAGGGACGCCGGCAATTTCATGAACCGCGTCGCCCTCGCCATGCCGGGCGAGCCGGAGCCGCCCAAGCCGCCGCGACAGGAAAAGCCGAAAGCCGACACATCGGCCGAGTCCGCGCCGTCTCCCGCCGAGCCGCCCGAGCAGGCCGACACGCCCGCGCTCAAGGGCGGAAGTCACATCCGCCAGGCGCGACCCAAACCGGCGCCGGACCTGCCCAAATCCGGCCCCATGGCCGACATGCTGAAAAAGCTGTTCGGCCACAAGAACTGAAGACGACGGGCGCACTGCCGTGCGCGCCGTAGCCGGGCACCCCAGGTCGCCGCCTCCGGCAACACCTGCCGCCAGCCGGCAAATCCTGCCCGCTCTGCGCAGGAGCTTATAGAAATACTCTTGTTCTTCCAGATACTTGCATCTGGCCCGATGCTTGCACCGCCTGAGGCGGACACGCAAGAGGACCATCGTGATGATCGGCGCCGCCACCGCCACCCGCCAGACCGACACCATTTCCTGGGCCGCACGGACCGCCCGTCCGCCCGACATGCCGCTGCGCACCGCATCGATCGAAGAGGACGACGGCGTGACGGTCGACCTGTCGCCTGCCGGCAAGCTTCTGACCAACCTGCCGCCGCTCATTCTCGATCCCGCCGTCCATATGAGGAATGCCGAGACGCGCCTCACCGAGCTGATGAGCGAACTGGGCATCCCGCCCGGAACTGAAATCAATATCGACCTGTCGAGTGCCGGCCAATTCACCGTCGAGGGCGACCATGACAAGCTGGCCGAGCTCGAACAGAAGCTCAACGACGGCAGCGAGATGGACCTGCGCAATTCGCTGATCGGCGCCCATTCCGGCTCGATGATCCAGCGCATCGCTACCGCAGCACGCGAGACCCAGCTACTGGTCGAAGCCAACCCGAAAACCGCCAAACTCTTGTGGAACCAGCTTCTGGCGACCGCCGACCGCATCAAGTCCCAGTCCATGGACTTCGCCTTTTCCGGCGGCGCGCTGACCGGTACATTTGCCGACGGCACCGAGGTGGCGATTGCCTGAAGCGGCGCGACCTGACATGTTTTCCCCATTGCGCGCCCGGCGCGGCACATAAGGGAGACCTGTCATGGATGCTTCGGTCCTGACCCCGGACGACGTCGTTTATTACCTCGCCGTCAGCCTTGACGGCCATCTCGCCCGCCCCGATGGCGGGGTGGACTGGCTCGACCCCTTCTTCATTCCAGAATTGGGCTTTCACGCGTTTCTCGCCCGCGTCGGCACCGTGGTCATCGGCCGCCGGACCTGGGACCATATCGCCGCCATGGGCAAATACCCTTATGGCGACATTCCCGGAATCATCGCCACCAGCCGCAAGATCGAGGGACCGGAGGCACCGGTGAAAACCGCCGAGGGCACGCCGGCCCAGATTCTCGACGCCGCCCGTAAGGCCGGCCCCGGTCCCTATTGGGTCGTCGGCGGCGCCCATCTGGCGACCGGCCTCATCGATGCCGGGCTGATCACCCGCATCGATCTGTTCACCGTGCCGGTGCTCATCGGCGTCGGGCGGCCGGCTTTCATCAATCGCCACGACATCGCGCTTGACCTCATCGGCACCGAAACCTATCCCAAGGGCATCGTACGCACCTCCTGGCGGCCAGGGCCCCGCGTGGCCACCGCCTGAATTTCCGGAGAACTTCATGGGTTTCAAATGCGGCATCGTCGGCTTGCCCAATGTCGGCAAGTCGACGCTCTTCAACGCCCTGACCCGCACCGCCGCCGCCCAGGCAGCCAATTTCCCGTTCTGCACCATCGAGCCGAATGTCGGCGAGGTCTCGGTGCCCGACGCGCGGCTCGACAAGCTGGCGGAACTGGCCAAGTCCAAACAGGTCATTCCGACGCGGCTGAGCTTTGTGGATATCGCCGGCCTCGTTAAGGGCGCCAGCAAGGGCGAGGGCCTCGGCAACCAGTTCCTCGCCAATATCCGCGAGGTCGACGCCATCGCCTATGTCCTGAGGTGCTTCGAGAACCCCGACATCGTCCACGTCTCCGGCCGCATCGACCCGATCTCGGATGCCGAGGTGGTCGAGACCGAACTGATCCTTGCCGATCTCGAAAGCCTGGCCAAACGCCGCGCCGGCATCGAGAAGAAGGCCAAGGGCCAGGACAAGGAGGCAAAGGCCGCCCTCGCCCTTGTCGACCGCATCCTGCCGGTGCTCGATGCTGGCAAGCCGGCCCGCGATGTCGAGGTCGCCGAGGACGAGAAAAAGACCTTTCGCGAACTGCAACTGCTGACCTCGAAACCGGCGCTCTATGTCTGCAATGTCGACGAGGAACACGCCGCCTCGGGCAACGAAATGACCGAACGGGTGGCGGAATACGCCAAAGCCCGCGATGCCGGCATGGTGGTGATCTCGGCCGAGATCGAAAGCCAGCTCGCCCAGCTCGACGAGGCCGAGCAGACCGAATACCTCGAATCCCTCGGCCTCAACGAACCCGGCCTCAACCGGTTGATCGTCGCCGGCTACGCGCTTTTAGGCCTTGTCACCTATTTCACCGCCGGCCCCAAGGAGGCCCGCGCCTGGACCATCACCCGTGGCACCAGGGCGCCGCAGGCGGCGGGTGTCATCCACTCCGATTTCGAACGCGGCTTCATCCGCGCCCAGACCATCGCCTATGACGACTACGTCGCCCTCGGCGGCGAGACCGCCGCCAAGGAAGCCGGCAAGGCGCGCGATGAAGGCAAGGACTACGTCGTCCAGGACGGCGACGTGCTGCTGTTCAAGTTCAATACTTAGTCTCGCTCGGACCCGACGTCATTGCGAGGAGCGCAGCGACGAAGCAATCCGGGAGCGGCAATCGGTGGCGCGCAAAACCTGCTGGATTGCCGCGCACCGGACGGCGCTCGCAATGACGACCGCCTGAAAGCGACACCGTCCCCGCCTCCTGCCAATTTCGCTACAACAGCCCCGCCTTGCTCAAATCCCGCATCAGCTGGCTCGCCCCGTAGTGCCAGGGCGCGCACGCGGTCGTATGGCGCACCGTATTGCTGAGCATGCCGAGCGCCGGCGTCGAGATCGACACCACGTCGCCGATCTTGTGGGTGAAGCCGCCGCCGGGCGCGTCGCGGTCCTCGACCGGTGCGAACATGGTGCCGAGATATAGCACCATGCCGTCCGGATACTGGTGATGGGCGCCGAGCGCCGCCGATGCCAGCGCCTCGGGCGACCGCGAGATTCGCGCCATCGAACTCGATCCATGCAGGACGAAACCGTCCGGCCCGGACACATGCAGCGTCACTTCGGCCTGCTTCACCGTGTCGAGGGTGAATTCGCCATCGAACAGCCGGACGAACGGCCCGAGCGCCGCCGAGGCGTTGTTGTCCTTGGCCTTGCCGAGCAGCAGAGCCGAGCGGCCCTCGACATCGCGGAGATTGACGTCATTCCCGAGCGTCGCCCCGACGATGCGCCCGTCCGAGGCGACGACGATGGCTACCTCCGGTTCGGGATTGTTCCAGCTCGAAATCGGGTGGATGCCGACATCGGCGCCGAACCCGACACTCGCCATGGGCTGGCACTTGGTGAAGATTTCGGCGTCCGGCCCGATGCCGACCTCGAGATATTGCGACCACATCCCGCGCGCGATCAGCGCCTTCTTGATCTCCATGGCCGCGTCCGAGCCGGGAACCAACCTCGAAAGGTCGGCGCCGATCAGGGTCGAAATTTCATGGCGCAGCGCGTCGGCCTTGGCCTTGTCGCCCCAGGCATGTTCCTCGATCACGCGCTCGAGCAGCGAGACGACGAAGGTGACGCCGGCCGCCTTGACCGCCTGCAGGTCGACCGGAGACAGAAGCGAGGCCCGCGTCTCGTCGTGCCGTTCCGGCCAGGAATTGCCGGCGATGTCGTCGAGCGTGCCGACGAATTCGGCCTCGGCCCGTTGCACATAGCCGGCCGGGTCGCGCATCTCGCAGATATCCCTGACGGTCGGCGCCACCCGCGAGGTGATGTCGAACACCCCGTCGGGCATCACCGTCACGATGCGCGGATGCGACTGTCCCGGCAGGCGCGCGCGTCCGACGAAGACACCATCGCCCGGTACGATTGGCTGTTGCGGCATTGCGACCCTCCCTCAAGACTAATGCTGCCTAGCCGGCTTTGCCGGATGAGGCAAGCGGTGGTCCGGGGCCACCGGTTCGCGCCTCAAATCAGCCGGAATGGCACTATTATTTGTCGGCACCCTCATCATGGAGCTTGCCCCAAATGCTCACGGCCCGCACTGCCCGATTGTTCGCCGCCGGCACCTGCCTTCTCGCCCTGTTCGCCGCGTCCCCCGCCCTCGCCGAGGAGCCGCGCGTCGCCATTATGGCGCTCGACGGCACCGCCACCGTCAAGGCCGAACCCGACATGGCGACCGTGACTACCGGGGTCACCACCGCCGCCCTCACCGCCCGCGAGGCGCTCGACGCCAACAACGCGGCCATGTCGAACCTTCTCGATCTCATCAAGTCCTCCGGCGTCGCCGACAAGGACATGCAGACCTCCGGCTTCTCGGTGCAGCCGCAATATGTCTATTCCGACAAGACCGACGAAAACGGCTACCGCCTGCCGCCACGGATCGTCGGCTACGAGGTTTCCAATACCCTGACCGTCATGATCCGCGACCTCGGCGGCCTCGGCGCCGTCCTTGACGAAATGGTCAGCGCCGGCTCCAACACCATCGGCGGCGTCAGCTTCGCGGTCTCCGACAACACCGAATTGCGTAACCAGGCCCGCCGCGACGCCGTTACGGCCGCCCTCGACAAGGCCGAGCTCTATGCCGACGCCGCCGGTGTCTGCCTCGACCGCATCGTCTCGATCCGCGAGAACGGCGGCTACCTGCCCGAGCCCAACATGATGCGCGCCTATGACATGGTCGCCGAAGCTGCTCCGTCCGTCCCCGTGGCGAGCGGCGAAGTCGGCTATTCGATGACCGTCTCGGTCGAGTGGGAACTCGGCGACTGCGATTAAGCCAGCGACTTCGACACGCGTCATTGCTAGGCGCGAAGCCACGAAGCAATCCAGAAAGCGGCAGGCGCACGCGTTCCTTGCTTTCTGGATTGCCGCACGCCCCTATCCCAGCGCCTGCAGGATCATCCGCCCGCCGACGACGAGAAGGTAGATTGCGAAAACCCGCTTGAGCACCACCTGGTCGAGCCGGTGCGCCAGCGCCGCCCCGACGGGGGCGAAAAGACTGGCCGTCAGCCCGACCAGAAACAGCGCCGGCAAGTTGACATAGCCGAGCGACAGAGGCGGCCGCCCCTCGAGCGTAAAGCCCGAGATGATGAAGCCGAGCGTGCCGGGCACCGCGATCAGCACGCCAAGCGCCGCGCCGGTGCCGACGGCCTTGTGCATCCGGTGCCCGAAGGCGACGAGCGTCGGCACGCTCAACGCGCCGCCGCCGACCCCCATCAGCGCCGACAGGTAGCCGACCAGGGTCGCCGAAATGCGATGGGTCAGCGGCGAGCCGGAAAGAGAGCCCATCAGCAGGCGCTGGATGGGCAGGACGATATTGAGCGCGACGAACAGCGCCACCACGCCGAAGACGACGCGGAGCACGTCGCCCGGATAAAGCCGCGCCATCAGCCCGCCGATCAGCGCCGCGACCATCATCGGCGGCGCCCAGAGCCTGAGGATGTCCGTCATCACCACGCCCTTCAGATAATGAGCGCGGGCGCTCGAAAGCCCGGTAACGATGATCACCGCCAGTGAGGTGCCGACCGCGACGTGCTGGTAGACGGCCTTGTCGAAGCCCATCGTTTCGAGGACGAGCGCAATGGCTGGCACCATGACGATGCCGCCCCCGACCCCGAGCAGGCCGGCCGTGATCCCTGCGACGACACCGGCGCCGAGCAGACCCAGCGCCAGCGGCAGGTAGGGAACCAGAGCCTCCATCAGTTGATCTTTGCGCCGATGGCGCTGGCAATCATCGCCAGCACGGTGGCGCGACGGTCGGCCGGCGCCTTGCAGGCCACGTCCTCGGCGCGCCCGTCGGCCAAAGGCATCGGATCGGCCCCGGCGAACAGCAACAATTGCACCATGTCGACATCGCACCAGCCGACAGCGTTTTCCAGCGGCCGGCGCCCGTTGGCGCTCGCGATTTCGAGGCGCGCGCCGGCGGCGATCAGCGCCGCCGCCACCTCCGGCCCGCCCTGTGGCCCGGTGGCAAGGTAGAGCAACGGATTGCCCTCGCGGTCGGTCAGGTTGACATCGCCGCCATCGGCGACGAACGCCGCGACCGCCGCGACATCGTTGGCCCTGACCGACGCGACGACCGGGTCGTTGGCCACGGCGCGCGGCTGGCATGCCGCGAGCACAAGCACAAGAACCAGCAGGGCCGGCCGGATCGACCGTTTCATTCGGCTAGTCTCCGTCAAGGTGCAGCACCAATTGCCGCCGGTGTGGCGAGCGCCGGTGTTCGAACAGGTATAGCCCCTGCCATGTGCCGAGCAAGGGCCGCCCATTGCCGACCGGTACGCCGAGCGAGCACTGGGTCAGCGCCGCCTTGATATGCGCCGGCATGTCGTCTGGCCCTTCGGTGGTGTGGACGATGAAGTCCATGCCCTCGGGCACGAGGCGCCGGAAGAAGGCCTCGAGATCGGTTTGTACGTCTGGATCGGCGTTTTCCTGGATCGTCAGCGAACACGAGGTGTGCCGGCAGAAAATAGTCAACAGGCCGGTGCGTATACCGCTTTCGGCGACGAAACCCGTCGCCTCGCGGGTGAACTCATAGAGCCCCGGCCCGCGCGTCGCGATCTCGATGACGGCCTGGGAGATGCCGCTCATGCCGCGTCCGCGCCGAGGCGGGCAACAAATTCGGCGACCCGTCCGAGCGCCGCCGCGACCTCCGGTATGTCGTCGGGCGCGGTCTGGTGCACGTGCCAGACGCCCTCGGTGACATCGAAGGTGAGGTCCGAACCCGCCGCCCGCGCCCGTTCGGCAAAGACCGCCGAATCATCGAGCATGATTTCGCCGCCGCCGGCCTGCACCAGCATCGGCGGCAGGCCGGTGAGATCGGCATGGATCGGCGACAGGCGCGGATCGCCGGCCGGCAACCCGCCGCGATAATCGTCGGCCGCCGACAGGAGGTTGTCACGCGACATGAACGGATCTCTGGCGATATTGGTCCAGTAACTCGGCCCGGAGCATTCGAGATCGGTCCAGGGCGACATCAGCACCGCACCGCGCGGCAGGCTCCTGCCGCTGTCCCGCAGCGCCAGCATCAGGGCGATGGCCAACCCGCCCCCGGCGGAATCGCCGACCAAAATGGTCTTCTCGGCAGCAAAGCCCGCCTCCGGCAGCGCCACGAAGGCGGCGATGGCATCTTCCAGCGCCGCCGGATAGGGGTGCTCGGGCGCGAGGCGATAGTCGATGACCAGCACCCGCAATCCGGTCAGACGCGACAGCCGGGCGGCAAAACCGCGATGCGTGACAAGGCTGCCGGCGCGATAGCCGCCGCCGTGCAACAGCAGGAGCAGCCGCCGGGGCGCCACCGCGCCGCATGCCACCCATTCGCCGGCGATGCCGCCGATCGTGCAGGGCTCGACCGTGGTGTCGGGCGGCAGCGATACCGCCGCAGCATCCGCCTCCCAGTCCGCCCGTTCGATCTCGAGCGGTCGCGGCGGCCTGACATTTGCCCGCAGATCCGCCATGAATGCCTGCGCTGCCGCGCTGACCAATTCGTGCCCTCCCAAGAGGTCTGGTGAAACCATCGCATGATCCCGGAAAGCCCGATGCGGCGCAAGCGTCGCGACAGCACGGCAAAAGTGGCGCCGGCGCCATTTTCGTCAGAATTGCTGAGACTTGCGCGTTTGCTTGTTGACGAACAGGCTACAGGAACGCACCATCCGATCGCCCGGCCGCCCCGGGCGGCTCATTTCCAAGGGGGAAACGCTCATGAAGAAACTCGCTATTGCCGCTCTGCTTTCCGTCTCCATCACCGCGCCGGCTTTCGCCATGGAGATCAAGGACTATCCGCGCACGGCCGAAGAGGTCGAGTATTGCGTCAAGGCCCAGATGGACAAGGACACCGCGGTCCCGTACGGCTGCATGACGCTTGGTCAGCGCATCCTCTACAAGCTCGCGAACAAGTAAGCCGCCCGCCGGCCGGCGGGCGGTGAACGCTGCCCGCCATTGCCTCTGGCCGCCGTCGCGACCGCTGCGGCATTCCGCCCGTGTCGAGCGGGTTGACCTCCATTCCTGCATCTCGCACCATTTCGGATGAAAAGGCCCCGGTTTCGCCTTTGCTCCTTGTCTTGCCCATGGTGCCGCAATGTCCGAAGAAAACGTCTGGCGTTTCCGCAAGCTTCCGGCCAATCACGCCTTCTGGGTACAGCCGCTGATCCTGACCGGGATCATGACGCTGGTCGTTGCCGGCATTTCGACCGTACGCGTGCTCGGGCTGGCCGATGGCTGGATCGGTGCCTGGCTCGGTTCCTGGATTCTCAGCTGGATCGTCGCCTTCCCGACCATGCTGGCATCGCTGCCGCTGGTCCGCGCCCTGGTCGGCGCCGTGGTGGCCCTGCCGCGCCCGCGCTGACTCGTATTGGCGACGAAAGCCTCAGGAAAACAGCCTGTCGCCCTGCTCGTCGACGATCTGCACGCCCTTGTTGAGGGCGGCTTCCTTGGCCAGGTCGGGGCTCGCCAGCCGATCGGCGCGGATGAACCTGTGCACCTTCAGCTCGCCGTCGATATCCTTTTCGACCTCGCCGCAAAGCTGATACTCGGCTCCGGCCCGCATTTCGACGGCGCGGATGACGAATCCCTTGTGTTCCTGCGTGCCCAGCACCTTGTCGCCGCCGCCGCCGCCCTGCGCGCCGCCATCGCCGCCGCCGAACAGTTTTTTCAAAAAGGACATGTAGCACTCCCGGTTACCGTTTGCCGGCCAGTCTAGGTCGCCGCCGCCGCGGATGCAATTCGCGAGGGAATTGAATGGACACGCGCCGGCATCCCCGCGCTGCTCGTACCCGTCAGACACCGCGGGGCATACGCACAGGCCTCACCCGCCCGAAGCCGAGCGTCAGGCCGGGTGGCGCAACGATCCCCTGATGATTGCCGGCATCGAAACCAGCGT
>JAHJQZ010000139.1 GCA_018818925.1 Alphaproteobacteria bacterium | reverse complement strand
GCCTTCAACGCCAGCCGCTTCGAAGGCTGCCTCGGCGCCGGTATCGGCGCAGCCGGCCTCGATCACGTTGATGTCGAAGACTTCGCGCGTGCCGTGCTTGGTGCCCGGGATGAAGGCCAGGATGGCCTGGTCGGGCAGCTCGGCGTTCACTTCCTTCCAGGACTTGTAGGGGTTGTCGACGAGCGCGCCGTCAACCATGACCTGCGCGGCGAGCGCATTGAACCAGTCGGCCGGGGTGAAGGTAAAGCTCGGGCCGTTGATGTCCGAGGCAAAGACGATGCCGTCGTAGCCGATGCGGACTTCCATGACCTCGGCGACGCCATTGGCGGCGCAGGTGTCGATGTCGGACTGCTTGATGCGGCTGGAAGAGTCGGCGATGTCGATGGTGTTCTCGCCAACGCCTTCGCAAAGCATCTTGCGACCGGCGCCCGAACCACCACCTTCAACGACGGGGGTCGGATAATCGAAGTTCTCGCCGAAGGCCTCGGCGACGATCTGGGCATAGGGCAGGACGGTTGATGAGCCAGCGATCTGGATGTTGTCGCGAGCGAACACGGCGGAAGTGCCCAGCGCGCCAACGAGGGCAACAGCTGCGGCACCGGCGAGAAGTGCGGTTTTCATGATTTCTCCCTTTCAGAGCAGATTGGCTTCACAGCCCTGGATCCCGGCTCGGAAAGCAGCGGGGGGACCCGATTGAACAGCGGCAACCTATGGATGCGTGCTGACGGTTCTATGTCGTTTGAATGACAGTTGTGTGTCGCTCTAGTGCCTTGATTTTCATATGCATACTCAACCGTCGACGGTGGAAAGCCGGATTCGGCGTCACATGTTTGCGACGTGGCCGATCCGCCGGTCCGGTTTGGGTTTTCGCAAGGACGCGCCGCGCGTAAGTGTCGCTTTTCTGTCTTGTTTGCCGCCGGCGAGCCGCGCTTTGCGGTGTCAGGCCGGCAGAAGGACCTCGACGCTCGTGCCCTTGCCGAGTTCGGAGCGGATGGTCATCAGGCCGCGATGGCGGTTGACGATGTGCTTGACGATGGCGAGACCGAGACCGGTGCCTTTCTTCTTGCGGCTCGATTCCGCGTCGACGCGGTAGAAGCGCTCGGTCAGGCGCGGTACATGCTCGGCGGGAATGCCCGGGCCGTGATCCGTGACGGTGATCGCGTAGGCGTAACCGCTGCCCGTGGCGGCCGGTTTCAGCGACACCTCGATGCTGCCGCCGTCGCCGCCATATTTGAGCGCGTTCTCCATGAGGTTCTCGAACACCTCGTGCAGTTCGGTGCGGTCTCCCGAGATGACGACCGCGGACGGCGGCAGGTGGCACGATATGGTGACGCCGGCCTCGGCGGCCTGCGGGGCAAGGCTCTCGGAAACCTCGTCGAGCAGGCCGCGCAGGTCGACCGTGCCCGAAGGCGTTAGGTGCTGGCGCGATTCGATGCGCGACAGCGACAAGAGATCGTCGATAAGCCGCGACATGCGCCCGGACTGGGTCGCCATGATGCCGAGGAATTTCTCGCGCGCCTTGGCGTCGCGAGCGGCTGGACCGCGCAGGGTTTCGATGAAACCGATGACCGAGGTCAGCGGCGTTCGCAACTCATGGCTGGCATTGGCGATGAAATCGGCGCGCATGGCATCGATCCGGCGCTGCTCGGTGACGTCGGCGAAGGTGATGACCATCCATTTGTGGGTGGTGGGCATGTCCGCAAGCAGCGGCGCCAGCGGCGCGACATGGACGCGGAAGAACATCAGCGTCGGCACGGCCTGCTGCATTTCGACCGTCTGGCTCGCGCCGGTGCGCCGACAATTGTCGATAGCCGAAACGAGCACCGGATTGCGCAACGACAGCGATACCGGCACGCCGAGCTCGAGCTTGGCGAACTGGCGCGCCGCCAGGGCGTTGACCTGCCGAACGGTGCCGCGTTCGTCGACGATCACCCAGGGCAGGCCAACCGTCTCGCCGACCCGGAACAGGGTTTCCTCGAAGCTGCGGGCGGCGACTTCGGCAGCGTCCGGGCCGCGGTGCAGGGCTTCGACGCTGTCCGGCGCCAGGGCCAGCGCCAGCACGAACAGGACAAGGCCGATGACGAGATCGAGCGGCTCGACCGGCAGGCTGGCGGCAAGCCAGGCCAGCACCAGCACCATTGCGACAACGCTCCAGCGCTGGCGCTTCAGGCGAGCCGAAACGCGCCGCCACATTCGGTCGAGCCGCGCGACGAACCGGCGGCCCGATCGAGCGGCGGACGAATTGCGGGCATTGATGTCATCTGCCATTGTAGACATGGCCCCTAGGAAGTGTATGTGACACTGGAATGACAGAGGCGGCGGGCCGGCCTGCGTCACCGGTGAAGGACAATCATGGCCTTTGACAAAACGGCAAGCGCCATCGGCGGCTTCGACATCGAAAATCCCGAACTCGACGCTTCGATCGGCAAGGCAGCACTCGCTTCGGGCAATTACCCCCATGCGCACAAGCTCGACAAGGACGATTATGCCTCATATCTGGTTGCGCTGCAAAAGCAGCTTGTGCGCCTGCAGGGGCATCTGCAGGCGACCGGGCGGCGCGTCGTGCTGGTGTTCGAGGGTCGCGACGCCGCCGGCAAGGGCGGCACGATCAAGCGCTATATCGAAAACCTCAACCCGCGCATCAACCACGTCGCGGCGCTGCCCAAGCCGTCCGATCGCGAACGCGGCGAATGGTATTTCCAGCGCTATGTCGACTATCTGCCCTCGGCCGGCGAAACGACGCTGTTCGACCGCTCCTGGTACAACAGGGCCGGGGTTGAGCCGGTCATGGGCTTCTGCACGCCGGCGGAAACCGAAAACTTTCTGATCGCGGCGCCGCGCTTCGAGCGCATGATCGTCGACGATGGCATTCACCTCTACAAGTTCTGGCTCAATATCGGCCGCGAAATGCAGCTCAAGCGCTTTCACGACCGCCGCCACGACCCGCTCAGGGTGTGGAAACTATCGCCGATCGATCTCAAGGCGCTCGACAAATGGGACGCCTATACCGAGGCCCGTAACGCCATGCTGGCGGCGACCGACAGCCCGCACGCGCCCTGGACGGTGATCCTGGCCAACGACAAGCGCCGCGCGCGCTTGAGCGTCATCCAGACCGTGCTCGACGGGCTCGACTTCGACGGCAAGGACAAAAAGGCCATCGGGACGATCGATACAAGGATCGTCATGGGCGCGGAGGCTTTTCTCAAGCGGGAGACCGACTGAAGGGCTCGACCCGGCACGCTGACCGGCGCTTCGCTGCTGACAGGCGCTGACGCGCCGCCGCGCCAGGCTAGCGGTCACCTTGGGACAGGGAGGATCGGTCATGTCGGCTCAAAACGGGCGATTTATCCGCAAGGGCTTGCCGCCGGAAGCCCTCGAACTCGCCGGTTTCTTCGGCGCCGAATCGTTCCGCTTGTGGCAGGCGCTGACCGGACGCATCGAGGCCGCCTACCCGGGCGTGTTCACGCCAGACTGGAGCTATGGCGGCCAGAAGCACGGCTGGGGCTGGCGCTACAGGAAGTCGAAATCGTTCTGCACCCTGATCCCGGAACGCGGCGGGCTGACGGTGCTGATCGTTTTCGGCGGAGTGGAACGCGAGAAGATGGCCGGCCTGCTGCACGGCCTCAACGCGCGCTTCCGGAAAGCCTATGAGGACGCTCACACCTATCATGACGGCAAATGGGTGCTTCATGACGTCCGCAGCGCGGACGATCTCGGAGACGTCATGGTGGCGCTGACGGCGAAGCGCCGGCCGAAACCGGCGCCCGCAAACTGAACGCCGAACCAGCCTATTCTTCTTCCAGCGCCTCGCCATTGTGGACGACGCGGTGGACGGTCGCCTTGGCGCCTTCGCTCAGAAGGTGGCTCAGATGCGCCGTGACCTGCTTGCGGAAACGGGCGTTGTTGGGTAGGTCCTCGCCGAAAATCTCGGTCATGCCGAGATAGGCGGCGGCCATGGCGTCCGGATTGGACTTGGCCTGCTTGCCCAGGAAAACGAGGCGTTCGGCATAGGGGTCGCGCACGTCGATCTCCTCGCCGTTCTCGTCCTCGCCGGAAACATAGCGCATCCAGGCGGCGACGCCGAGGCAGAGGCGGATCGAGGGCTCGCCCATTTCGAGGCGGTCGCGGATGGTATTGAGCAGGCGCTGCGGCAGCTTCTGGGAGCCGTCCATGGCGATCTGCCAGGTGCGGTGCTTGAGCATGCCGTTGGAATAGCGATGGATGAGGGCGTCGCGATACGCCATCAGGTCGGCGTCAACCGTGACGGTCGGGGCGATCTCGCGCGTCATGGCGTCATAAACCAGCGTCCGGAAATCCGGATCGGCGATGGTCTCGGCGATGGTCTCGTATCCCGACAGATAGCCGAGATAGGCCATGGTCGAATGGGTGCCGTTGAGCATCCTCAGCTTCATGTTCTCGAACGGCTCGACATCGGCGGCGAACTGGGCACCGACCTCGTCCCAGTCGGGACGGCCCTTGACGAAATTGTCCTCGATCACCCATTGGCGGAAGGGTTCGCCGACGATGCCGTTGGGATCGTCGAAGCCGAGGCGTTCGCGCAGCAGGGCGCGGCTTTCGTCGGTCAGGGCCGGCACGATGCGGTCGACCATCGAGCACGGGAAGGTGACGTTCCTCTCGATCCAGGCTGCGAGATCGGCGTCGAGCTTTCTCGCGTAGGACATCACCGCCTTCTCGCAGGTCTTGCCATTGGCGGGCAGGTTGTCGAGCGACAGGATGGTGAAGGCGTCGAGCCCGGCATCGCGGCGGCGCCTCAGGGCCTCGACCAGGGCGCCGATGGCACTCAGCGGCGCGCGCGGATCGGCAAAGTCGTGGACGATGTCGGCATTGGTCATGTCGAGTTCGCCGCCGGCCAGGCAATAGCCCTTCTCGGTGACGGTCAGCGAGACCACGGCGAGATCGGGAAAAAGGAACGGCGCGAAAAATCCGTCGACGCCATTGCGCGCCGGGTGGGCCGTGCCAAGGATCGACCCGATGACGCGGGTGTGATCGACCGTGTCGGAATATTCGAGCACCGAATAGTAGAGATCGTTGTCCTCGAGCTGGCCGAAACGGTCGGCATTGTAATTGAGGTCGGTGACGATGACGCCCCAGTCGAGCTCGGGATGCTTGTTGAGCAGATCCTGGTGATAGCCCATCCAGTGGGCCCGGGCGAAGGCGCCGAATCCGAGATGCAGCAGCCGCGGGCGCAGATTGCGGCGCGCGTATCCGGGCGTCTCGATGCCCTGGGCCAGCTTGGAAAGATCGAAGTCAGACATTTGGAGCTCCTGGCGAATGCCGGTGTACCGGAAAGGTTATGAAGCGCGTGCGGCACCGGCCGGCCGGACAGCCCGGTTGGCGACGCATTGCTCTCGGGCCCTGCAGCGGGCCATGGCGATGCTCTTGTCCGCTGGACGCATCTGCACGCGAAAACAGGTTTCGGACGCCTTCTTGGCTTGTTTTCCCCTCTGCTGCAATGCGCCCGGTCCCCACTGTCCGTCAATTGCCCTGGCACCGACGGGCCGGAGCAATCGCCTTGGCGCATGCGAAAGCGACTGTCGGCAAAAGGCCGATCGCACTACACTAGACTGCCATCGAATTCCGACAAGGCAAGCCCAGGGCATTTCGTGACAAGAAACGCGACGCGCAACGAGGACTATATCGTCAAGCCGCTGGCCAACGCGCTCGGCGTTCTCGGCGTTCTGAGCGCCGCCGGGCGGTCGATGAGCCTTCGCGACATCGCCGCCGCCTCCGGCACATCCAAGACCACGGTCTTTCGCTACCTGCAGACGCTGGCGCTCATGGGCTTTGTCAGCAAGCAGCCGGCGGGGGACTATACGCTGGGACCGGCCGCGTTCGCCCTGGCCCGCGAGGACAATCGCGACGCGACGCTGAAAAGCGCGGCGCTCGGCGAGATGCAGGGGCTCGCCGCCGAGTTCGGCGAACGCGTCAGCCTCGGCGCCCCTAAGGGCAAGCGCATCTACTACATCTCGATGATCGAGAACGACAGCCCGCTGAGACTGAGGGCCGAGTCGGGCGATGCCGACTATTTCCACTCGACCGCACTCGGCAAGGCGATGATCGCCTTCATGCCCAAGGAAAAGGCCGACCTGCATCTCAACTCGCGGCTGACGCGCTTCACCGCGCATACCCTGACCACGCGCCGCCAGCTCGACCAGGCCCTGTCGCTGGTGCGCAAATACGGCTTTGCCATCGACCGCGAGGAAAACGAGGTCGGCTGCGTGTGCTACGCGGCGCCGATCTTCGGCTGGGGCGAGACCCCGGTCGCGGCAATCTCGGTCTCGGTTCCGATATCGCGTCTGACCGCCGACCTCGACGTCCGGATACCGGATCGCGTGCGGCAGCGGGCCCGTGCCATCACGACGCTTCTGCGGCAGGACGCGGCGGCGGCGCCGAATCCCGGCACGTTCAAGTCGCATCGCGGCGCCGGCGGCGCCTCGGGCTGAAAACCCTTGCGACACAGCCCTTTGCGGACCATGCGCCGCCGGTTCGGTTGCCCGTCCGGCGTTTCGTAACCCGAAACGATACCCGCTGGCGCTTTCTCGTCGGAATTGAGAGTCTGGCACAAGCATCCGGTGCATCCGGCGACGCCGAGAACGGCGCGCGGGCAAAGGCGGGTGCTGCTGGCGCGACGCGCCGATGCGCCGCCGCGGGCAGACACCTGCAAGGACCGAATTCTGACACCCAAAGACCTGCATGAGGGAAACATGACCGAAATAAGCCTCAGGGACGAAAAGGACTGCCGCTACGACATCCTGTCGCTTGGCGAAGTGATGCTGCGTCTCGATCCCGGCGAGGGCCGCATCCGCACCGCCCGCCAGTTCCGCGTCTGGGAAGGCGGCGGCGAATACAACGTGGCGCGCGGCCTCAGGCGCTGCTTCGGCAAGCGCGCGGCCGTCGCCACCGCCTTCGCCAGGAACGATGTCGGCCTTTTGATGGAGGATCTGATCCTGCAGGGCGGCGTCGACACCCAGTTCATCAAGTGGGTGCCCTATGACGGCATCGGCCGCACCGTCCGCAACGGTTTGAACTTCACCGAGCGCGGCTTCGGCGTGCGCGGCGCCGTCGGCTGTTCCGATCGCGGGCTGACCGCGGCGTCCCAGATCAAGCAAGGCGATTTCGACTGGGAGCACATTTTCGGCACTCTCGGCGTCCGCTGGTTCCACACCGGCGGCATCTTCGCGGCGCTCAGCGAAACGACCGGCCCGGCCATGATCGAGGCGGCACGCATCGCCAAGAAGCACGGCACGGTCGTCTCCTACGACCTCAATTACCGGCCCTCGCTGTGGAAGGGTTTTGGCGGGCTCGACAAGTGCCGCGAGATCAATCGCGAGATCGCCAAATATGTCGACGTGATGATCGGTAACGAGGAGGACTTGACCGCCTCGCTCGGCTACGAGATCGAGGGCACCGACACGAACCTCACCGAACTCGAAGTGAGCTCGTTTGAAAAGATGATCGCCAAGGTCGTCGCCGACTATCCGAACTTCCGCGCCACCGCGACCACGATGCGCGGCGTCAAGTCGGCAACGGTCAACGACTGGGCCGCCATGTGCTGGTACGATGGCAAGTTCCATTCCTCGGTCAAGCGCGAGCTCGAGATCATGGACCGCGTCGGTGGCGGCGACTCGTTCGCCTCCGGCTTCATCTACGGCATGATGACCTTCGGGGATGCCGCCAAGGCGGTCGAATACGGCGCCGCCCACGGCGCCCTCGCCATGACGACGCCGGGCGATACCACCATGGCGAGCCTTTCCGAAGTCGAGAAACTGGTCGGCGGCGGCGGCGCCCGCGTCGACAGGTAAGGCACTACACCTCTCCTCCCTGCTCCCGCGCTTGCGCGGGAGATTAGGACTCGGGGCCTGGCGGAAGCCGGGCCCTTTTTTTGCAGGAGCCTCGATCAGCCGAAGACGAGGCGCAACCGGTTTCCCGACGGGTCGGCGGTTTCGATGCGCTCGCCGCTTTCCGCGACCTCGGCGCCGGCAGACCGGAGGCGGGCGAGTATGCCACTACGGGCCTTGGCCGGCACGTCGATGACGAACCATTTGAGCCCGGCGGCGCCTTCGGGCGGGCGGGGGGCACGCGGGCCGGACCAGATGTTGAAGGCGATGGCGTGCGGCACGTAGCCGAGGCCGGCATCACCCATGCCCCAGTCGCGCATCATGACGAGCGGCTCGAAGCCGAGCGTATCGGCATAAAAGGCCATGGCCTTGTCGAGATCGCCGACATGCAGGTGCACATGGCCGATGCGGGTGCCGGTTGGCAGCATGGCCTGCGGATCGGAATCGTCGCTCAGTTCGGCCATCAGCGAGACCATGTCGATGGGCTCGCGGCCCGAATGCGGCCGGCCGTCTTCGGTCGTCGCATAGGCGCCGGCGACCGACGAACCGATGCTGCCGCGCCAGGGCGTCTCGAAGGTCATCTCGATGCCGATGCCGTCATGATCCCAGACATAGACCGCCTCGGTGACGAGGTGATCGGTCGGGGCAGCGCCCATGCCGGCGCCCTCGGCGCGGGCGACGAAACGGGCGAGATCGCGCCGCGTCGGC
This sequence comes from Alphaproteobacteria bacterium, assembly GCA_018818925.1. GTDB lineage: Bacteria > Pseudomonadota > Alphaproteobacteria > Rhizobiales > Devosiaceae > JAHJQZ01. Next base: position 10,044 of record JAHJQZ010000139.1, on the reverse strand, counting down.
ACATGGATGGCGACGTGGTAGAGCCCGAGGCTGCGCGGCGCCACCGGCGCCGTGGCATCCGCCGTCAGGACGACCAGCGTCCGGTCGCCGGCGCCGAGGCGAAGAATCTTGCCCTCGCGGCCAAGAAGCGTCAGCCCGACGACGTCGCGCCAGACGGAAAGCGCCCTGTCGGCATCGGTGACGGAAAGATGCACTCTTCCCACGCGCGTGCCCTCGGGCAGCAAGCGGGTCGGCGACGGCGCAGGCGCGGGCATGTCCATGTCGGGATCCGGCGTTGGAGGTCGTATCGCCTGAATCTGGGCATGCGCTTTGTCGACGGCAAGGTGACGAAAGGCAATAGTGCGTTCGCTATCCGGCAACAATGGCCGGAGGGCCGATCAACTGGCCGGGCGGCCATGGACCATCAGTTCGCGGCCGTGGGATCTGAGCCAGGCGCGGCCGCGCGCGTGGTCGGGCAGCGCCCGGGCGACCTCGGCCCAGAAGGCCGGCGAATGGTTCATATGGCGCAGATGCGCCACCTCGTGGGCGGCGACGTAGTCGAGCACGAAGGGCGGCGCCAGGACGAGGCGCCAGTTGAAACTGAGCCGGCCGCGCGACGAGCACGACCCCCAGCGGCTCGACTGCCCACGCAGCGTGATGCCGCTTGGCGTGACGCCGAGCGTTGCGGCATGGACGGCGACGCGCGCCTGAAGATCGTTATCCGCCTCGGTCTTCAGCCAGTCGGTCAGGCGCCGGTTGAGATGCTCGGGCGCGCCCGGCACCAGGAGCACCGGGCCGGTTTCGTCCGCGTCCACCGCCACGCCGCCGCGCAGGCGTCCGGTGGCGTGGATGCGGTGCGCCACACCGCGCAGGGGAAAGGTGGCGCCGTCGGCGAAGGGGCGTGGACCGCTGACCCGGCTCAGGCGGGCACCGAGCCAGGCACGCTGGCGATCGAGGAAATCGCCGGCAGTGCGCGGATCGCCATGGACCGGCACGGTCAGCACGGCCCTGCCCGTGTCGCTAAGGCTCAGCCGGTAGGTGCGGGCGCGGGCATGGACGCGCAAGCCGACCTCGACGGGGGCGCCGTCGATCTCGAGCGTCATGCGGTCCGGCCAGTCCACCGTCTTGGGCTTTTTAAGGAAAAACTGCATAGCGTGATCGGAGCCAGCCGCGCCTCGATTCGTCGGGAGACCTTAGTCTAGGTGGGATCGCATGCGCCCGAAAGCGCTTCGGTGCGGACTGACCTCTCCCTCGGGGGAGAGGTCGGAACGTAGTGTAGCGAAGTTCCGGGTGAGGGGGCCTTCTCACTCAGAGACTGCCATAAAGGCCCCCTCACCCGCCGCTTTCAGCGTCGACCTCTCCCCCAAGGGAGAGGTGAAGGGTCAAAAAGAAAACGCCCCGATCGTTGCGGATCGAGGCGCAGGGTATCGCGCGGGCACCGGGGGGAGGAGCGCCGGGCGAATGGAGGTCAGGACGGCCGGCGGAGGAGGACGTTCCACCGGCCGTGGCCAGGGTCAGTAACCCTGACGGTACTCGTGCGGGTGGTCTTGCGGGCGTTCGGCGTCGCTAGGGGCGCGGCGGTCGCGCATGAAGCGGTCGAACTCCTCGCGGTCGCGGGCCTTCCTGAGATTATGCATGTAGTCCTGGAACTCGCGCATGTCTTCGTCCAGGCGCTTGCGTTCCTCTTCGAGGCGCTTGAGCTGCTCGGAACGGTAGTCGTCGAAGGCGGCGTTGCCGCTCGCCTGATAGCCGCGATGGCGATAGCGACGGTCGCGGGCCCAATCCTTCTGCTTGCTGATCCAGCGTTCGGCCTTTTCGGACGAACCGCCGAAATACTCGCCCCACAAGATGTAGGCGAGCATGGCCAGACCAAGCGGCCAGAAGATGATGAAGCCCAGAACCATCAGGGCGATGGTTACGGGGGACCATTGCGGCTTGATGATTGCATTGTGCATTTGGTTACTCCCAGTCTCGAATGACCCTGATTTGGTGCAGTCCGGACCTCGTTCAAGTTTTTTTTCGCCGAAATCGGCTCTTGAAATGCGTGACAATGCGCCCATGCGGCTGGTTTTTTTTGCGAATACCAGACAGAAAGGGGGCCGAATCGCGCGGGGACAAGCAGGTGAGCGCCGAAATCGTATCCTCGGACACCAAGCCGCTGGCCGGGCAATGGCGGCCGGTGCGTCTTGCCACCCTGCTCCGCCTCAGGTGGCTGGGCATTGCCGGCCAGAGCGTGGCGATTCTGGTGGTGGCATTCGGGCTCGGATTCTCGCTGCCGCTTTGGCCGGCGGCGGGCCTGGTTGTCGCAGCGGCGGCACTCAATATCGGACTGGTCTGGCGGTTCGGGCTCGGCTATCGCCTGACGGCGAGCTCGGCGGCCATGCTTTTAGTGTTCGACTGCATGCAGCTTGCCGGCCTGCTCTGGCTGACCGGGGGGCTGGAAAACCCCTTCGCCATCCTGATGCTGGCGCCCGTCTCGGTTTCGGCGACCACTCTCAGCCCGCGCGCCACCGTCATCGTCGCCGCCGTCGCCTGCGCACTCGCCACGGCGCTGACACTCAGCCACATGCCATTGCCCTGGCGGGCCGGCGAGCCGATCTATCTCGACCCGCTCTATGTCATGGGGTTGTGGATCGCGCTGCTGCTCGGTGTCAGTTTCGTCGCCGCCTATACCAACCGCACTGCCCACGAAGCGCGCCAGCTCGCCGACGCCCTGTCGGTGACCGAACTCGCCCTGTCGCGCCAGCAGCAATTACGGGCGCTGGACGGGCTCGCGGCAGCCGCCGCGCACGAACTCGGCACGCCCTTGTCGACGATCGCGCTCGTCGCCAAGGAGCGGCGCGTCGAGCTCGAGCCGGGAGAGATCCAGGAGGATTTCGACCTCATTCTCGAACAGGTGGTGCGCTGTCGCGCCATCCTCGGCAAATTGCGTAATCTCGGGCAGGAAAAGGACCCCTTCGCCTCGGTGCGCTTCGACGAACTGATCGCCGAGGTGGCCCAGCCCTACGAGAAGCTTGGCAAACTGATTCTGCTCGAATCCCAGCCCTATGCCGGCAAGGAGCCGATCTTCGTGCGCAATGTCGGGCTGATCTACGGGCTCGGCAACCTGGTCGAGAATGCGGTGAATTTCGCCGCCGGCACGGTGTCGATCATCTCGGCCTGGGACGACAAGTCCATAAGGCTGACCATTTCGGACGACGGTCCGGGCTTTCCGCTCGACGTGCTCGACCGGCTGGGCGAACCCTATCTCACAACGCGTCCGCATACCGGCCAGACCGACCCGGACCGTCCAGGCGGTCTTGGCCTCGGCGTCTTCATCGCCAAGACCCTGATCGAACGCACCGGCGCCCGCCTGGTTTTTGCCAATGCTGAGCCGGATGGCGGCGCCGAAGTCCGCATCTCCTGGCCGCGCGCGGCGCTGGAAAACGAGGAGGCTTAACCTCAATGCATCAGGAAGGTTTGACGTCGCGATGAGCAGGCATTATTGAGACGATTCATGGAATACCGCATGCGCACCCTTGAAGACCTGCTGGCCGTCGACAACTCGTTGTTGCTCCTCGACGACGACAAGGCGTTTCTTACCCGTCTCGAACGGGCCATGGAAAAACGCGGCTTTGCCGTCACCGCCGTCGACAGCGTCGCCGCCGGAATGGCGGCCGTGGCCGAGTCGGCGCCGGCATTCGCCGTCGTCGACATGCGGCTCGAAGACGGCAATGGCCTCGATGTCATCTCGGCCATCCACGAGAAGCGTCCGGAAGCACGCGTCGTCATGTTGACCGGCTACGGCAATATCCAGACCGCGGTCACCGCCGTAAAGCTCGGCGCCGTCGACTATCTCGCCAAGCCCGCCGATGCCGACGACGTCGTCAAGGCCTTCATGCAGGGCGACGAGATCAAGCCGGAGCCGCCGGACAATCCGATGTCGGCCGACCGGGTGCGCTGGGAGCATATCCAGCGCGTCTACGAATTGTGCGACCGCAACGTCTCGGAAACGGCGCGCCGGCTCAACATGCACCGCCGCACCCTGCAGCGCATCCTCTCCAAGCGCGCCCCGCGCTGAACAAGTCCATTGGCGCAAAACGCCCGGTGACCCTTGGGAGTGGCCGTGCCCTGCTATGGGCTGTTGCCCATCCTAGCGGCGCGCCAACGCGCAGAATTGCGAGCGGCAATCCATGCCCCAAAACGCGTGCGCCACTTCAACGCTTCGCTAACGCTGATCCGACAATCCCGACCTCAATGCGTCAGAACGCGATCGAACTAACCGATTCCCAAGGGCGTCCGCGCTAGCGTAGCATCCAAACAGTCACGGAATGCCTTCGTGAAAACAAATCGTGTCATGGCATTTGTTGCGGCCCTAGTGGTCACAGTTCTGGTCATTGGCGCCAATTTCGCTCAGTTCAAGACGCTCGAGCAAACGCTCGGCGCGCAGGTTCGCGAAGACGCGCGCGCCTGGGCGCATCATATTCCGGACCTCGTTCCCGATGCAGAGCGCCTGGCGACAACCGGAACCGCATCCACGACGCAGCTCGCCACGCTCACCGACGAGATCAACGATCATGGCGGGACCGGGATGCTTTTCTTTAACGGCAACGGCATTCTGTTGGTTTCGGCCGGCCGGAACACCTGGTCAGGTCACCCAGAATGGGCGGCGCGCATGCAGTCTCTCGCCCGGCAGGTGCTCGCGACCGGGCAGTCTCGGCTAGATGTTTTCGCGACGGGCTGGAACGAGGCTGAAACCGTGTTTGTCGGCGGCGCTTTCGTGCCGATTCTCGACGGCTTCGGCAATGCCCAAGGCGTCGTCGGTGTGTTGCTCGATCGATCCGTGGCGGCCAGAACCTTCTATGACGCCTTTGTTCGCCTGTCTGCCATACTGAGCATCGTATTCACGATCGCCTTGGCGCTGATCTCCTCGGGTTTTATCCTTGTGCGCCGGCAGGCCGACCAATCCCGCCAGCAGGCGAACTATCTTGCTCGCCACGACCAACTCACCGGACTGCTCAACCGGGACAGCTTTCGCGCCTCGGTCGAAGCGAGCAAACGCGCCGGCATCCTGTCGTGCGAGAAGGCGGCTGTCCTTTTATTCGACATCGATAACTTCAAAGCCGTCAACGACACCGAGGGCCAGGCCGTCGGCGACGCTGTTCTGCGCCATGTCGGCCAGGCCATTTCCATCTGTCTCGGGCCCTCCGATATCGGCGCCCGTTTCGGCGGCGACGAATTCGTCGTGATCTGTCACGCCAGTTGCATCAATGCTGCCGACGCTTTGGCCGAACGCATCCGGACGGCGATTGCGCGACCGGTGGACACCGGCAAGAGAACAATCCAGATCCGGGCCAGTTGCGGCATCTGCATGGGCGCCCAGTGCGGCGCCGGTATCGACGAGGGTCTGCAGCATGCCGACCTCGCTCTCAGCCAGGCCAAGTTCGACGGCCGCAACACCAGCCGGACCTTCACCCCCGAACTCGAATCGCGGGTCAACCGCCGCATCAAGATACGAGACGCCGTTCGGAACGGGCTGCGGAATGGGTTGTTCAGCCTCAATTTCCAGCCGTTGATTCGTTGCGACACACGCCTGTGCGTCGGCTTCGAGGCACTGTTGAGGCTGACCAGCGCCGACGGTGAAAAGCTCGCGCCGGACGAATTCATCCCCGTCGCCGAAGCGGAGGGGCTGATCGAGCACATCGGGCAATGGGCCCTCGGCACCGCTACCGCCGAGGCGGCGAACTGGCCGGAACACCTTTATGTCTCGGTGAACATGTCGGTGCGCCAGTTCGACAAGGAAAACCTCGTCTCGATCGTGTCGGAAACGCTTTCGAGGACCGGATTTGACCCGCATCGGCTCGAACTGGAGGTAACCGAGAGCCTGCTCATGAAGAACAGCGAAAGCGTGGGGCGCCAGCTCGCCGCTCTTCGCACGCTCGGGGTGTCGATCGCGATGGACGATTTCGGCACGGGCTATTCCAGCCTCGGCTACCTGTGGAAGTATGGTTTCGACAAGCTCAAGGTCGACCGCTCCTTTGTTATCGGCCTCGATGCCGATGCGGCAAAGGGAAGGGAAATCATCGACACCATCGTCGTGCTCGCGCACAGGCTGGACATGACGGTGACGGTCGAAGGCATCGAAACCGAGTTGCAGGCCGAGTTGATTTCGGAGCTTGCCTGCGACCAGATGCAGGGGTTCCTGTTCGGCCGTCCCATGCCGGCCGCCGATCTGCCGGCCTTCATCCTTGGCAACGCCGCAAGGACGCATGCGCCGCCGACCTCCGAACGCCATGGCGCCCGTTGCCTCGCGACCGGACAAGCGCGGCACCCCGGGCGTCGCCGCACCCCGCCGGCGCGTTGCTGAGAACAATCCGCCATTTCAAGCCGATCCGTCATTGAAATGACGGGTCTGGGTCTCTAGCCTCGCCCACAATGGTTTGAGGTGCATCGTGGCCGGGCCCCCGCTCGTCCCGGCTTGGCGATGCGCCGCCTGAGGAGGCTTCATGACTGTTTCCCTGCATTTCCACGGCGCCGCCGGCATGGTCACCGGCTCGTGCTACCGCATCACCCATCCGGCAGGGCAGTTCCTCGTCGATTGCGGCCTGTTCCAGGGCAACAAGTCGGTCAGGGCGCTGAACGACAAGCCGATGCCGTTCGATGCCAAGACCATCGACTACGTGCTCGTCACCCATGCCCATATCGACCATATCGGCCTGATCCCGCGCCTTTACGCCAAGGGCTATCGCGGGGCGCTGCACCATACCGAGCCGACGAGCGGGCTGATGGAATTCCTGCTCGACGATGCCGCCGGCATCCAGGAATACGAGGCCGAACGCCAGAACAAGACCAGGGCACGGCGCGGCGAAGCGCCGGTCGCGCCGCTCTACACGCTCGAGGACGCCGAGGAGGCGCTCAAGCACCGCAATGGCCACGCCTACGAGGAATGGGTGGCGCCGGGTCCGGGCGTCAGGTTCCGCTTGTGGAACGCCGGCCACATACTCGGGTCCGCCTCGATCGAGGTCGAGGTCGCCGATTCGAACGGCGAGACGGTCTCTATGCTGTTCTCGGGCGATCTCGGGCCGGACGAAAAGGTGTTCTATCGCGAGCCGGACGCGCCTTCGGGCTTCGACTACATCTTGTGCGAGACGACCTATGGCGGCCGCGACCGCGACGACTACACGCTCGAAGCGCGGCGCGAGGCACTGAAATTCGAGATCAACCGGGCGCTGGAGCGCGGCGGCAATCTTGTCATCCCGGCTTTTGCGGTCGAACGCAGCCAGGAGCTCTTGCACGATATCGGCTATCTGATCGAAAGGGGCGAGATCAATCCGAGCCTTGTGTTTCTCGATAGCCCCCTCGCCCGCAAGGTGACCGGGGTCTACAAGGACTATGCCGCGCTGTTCGAGGATGTCGAACTGAGCGCCGAGACCCTGTTCGCCGACCCGCGCTTCCGCATCGTCGAAAGCGTGCAGGAGTCCAAGGACATCAACAAGATTTCGGGCGGCGCCATCATCATGGCGGCCTCCGGCATGTGCGATGCCGGCCGGATCAAGCATCACCTGCGCAACAACCTGATCCGCGCCAATGCCACGGTGCTGTTCGTCGGCTACCAGGCGCCGGGCACGCTCGGCGCGGTGATCCAGGGCGGCGCCGAAGAGGTGCGCATCCATGGCGATCTCGTGCCGATCCGGGCCGAAATCCGCACGGTGAGCAACTACTCGGCCCATGCCGACCATTCCGAGCTGGTCGCCTGGATGCGCGACCGGCTGCCGGCGCACGGGGCGGTGTTCCTGACCCATGGCGAGGACGAGGGCCGCGAGGCGATGCGCAAGGCGCTGTGGCAGCAGGGTCTCGGGTCCGACCAGGTGATCCTGCCGCTGCTCGACGACTATTTCGAACTGAAAGCGAGCGGTGTTGAAACCAAGGCGATGCCGGCCGAGCGGCGCATCGACATGCGCCAGACAAGCGAGGACTGGCACAACCTGTTCGCCGATTTCTCGATCCGGCTGTCCGACCGGCTGCGCTCGGCGCAAAGCGACCGGGACCGGCTGGAACTCATGCAGGCGGTGCGCGCCGCGCTTGATGCCGGGCCGGGACCGGCAGGCGGGGCGGAGAAACAATAGGGTCTGTGGGCACGCGCGCTCCCGACGCCGGAACGGTGGCTCCCGCCTCGGCGACGTGGCGGGCCACCCGGGCGCTGGCGGCGCGATAGCCGAGGCCGGTTGCGACGATCAAGCCGATCATGCCCGGCTCTGCTTGTCGCTCTCACCCTTTTCCGGTCGCCGCGCGCGGCCCTTGCGCCGGCCGTGCCTGCCGGCCACGGCACCAAGCATCGAATCGAGCGCGACGCCGCCGTGCGCCAGCGCCGCGACGATCTGGCGCTGATCGGGGAAGGCGTCGGCGGGCACGCGGCGGCTCGTGCCGTCCTTGAGACGGATGACGAGCGAATGGCTCGGCCGCTGGCCGGTCAGAAGGGCGATGCCGAGGCCGCGCCAGCCGCCGAACAGGATGAGCAGTGGACTGAGCCAGCGCGGCGGCGGCTTGGTCTCGGCGACGACCTCGGCGATCCGGTCGAACGCAAGGATTTCGATGCGGCGCATGTCGGCAATCGTCAGGTCGTGGCCGGTCACCTTGAGCCAGAGGCATTGGTGGCGGATCGCGATCCAGAAGATGATCATGGCGATGAGGCCCGGCAGGCCGGTCAACAAGTAGAGCGCCCAGGGGCCACCGATCCAGGGATCGTGCGCGGCGACGATCAGGGGCAGGGCGAAAAAGGTCGTGGCCAGCATGAAGCCGAGCAGATCCGGCATGGTGACGGTGGGCATGCGCTCGTGATGGACGGCGCCCTGCGGCACCGCCGGACGCGGCACCAGCCAATAGACCAGGATCGCGGCGGCGACGGCGGCGATTGCGACAAGGGTCTGGCCATAGCCGAAACCGAGCGTCGCGGCCGCCATGAACAGGGCCAACGCCACCAAGCGGCGCAGCACCTCGACGACAAGCGTCAGATCGCGAGATTCCGGAGCGTCCATGGCCCAAACCCATGCTTACCAATGGGTAGACTGGGCTCATCACGCCTGCTCGCCTTGATTCGTATCAAAAAATCCGTAGTATTTCTGTTTTCCTACCAAAATGTTCAACAATCAAAGCGCACCGAAACACCACGCGGCGTCTGGAAGCCGCAGGCGCATTTTGTAGTTGTTCATTCTCTATTTGCTCGTCGTCCTGCCCGCGCCCGCGGCGTCAACTGCCTCGGTCGCGTGTTCGGCATGCCCAGAAGCAGCGATCGGCGCCCAAATCACCCGACGAATCATGTCCCGGGAGCGGGTCGCGCCCTATCGCGCCCTGAGGCTCTCGCGCCGCAGATCGGAGACCCTGGCCGCCCCCATCAGGCGCATGTCGCGGACGAGCTCGTCCCGCAAAAGCTCGACCATGCGCTCGACGCCCTTCTGGCCGGCGGCGGCGAGCGGGAAGAGATAGGCGCGGCCGATGCCGACCGCCTTGGCGCCCATGGCCAGGGCCTTGACGATATGGGTGCCGCGCTGGATGCCGGAATCCATCATCACGTCGAGCTTGTCGCCGACGGCATCGACGATTTCGCCGAGCTGGTCGAAGGGTGCTCGGGTGGCGTCGAGCTGGCGACCGCCGTGATTGGAAACGATCACGCCCTTGCAGCCGATCGCGGCAGCGCGCCTTACGTCCTCGACCGACATCACGCCCTTCAGGCAGAACGGTCCGCCCCATTCCTCGATCATTTCGGCGACGTCGTCCCAGCTCAGGGTCGGATCGAGCATTTCGGAAAAATACTTGCCGATCGAAACGGTCGAGCCGCCCATGTCGACATGCTCGTCGAGCTGGGGCAGCTTGAATGGCTCGTGGATGGCATAGTTGATGGCCCAGGCCGGCTTGATGGCGAACTGGGCGATGCCGGCAAGTTTGAGCCGGAACGGAATGGAAAAGCCGGTGCGCTTGTCGCGCTCGCGATTGCCGCCGGTGATGGCGTCGACGGTCAGCATCATGACATCCACGCCGGCCCGCTTGGCCCTTTGCATCATGGCGCGGTTGAGGCCGCGATCCTTGTGG
>JAHJQZ010000138.1 GCA_018818925.1 Alphaproteobacteria bacterium | reverse complement strand
TCAGCCAGCCGTAGTCGCCACGGGCGATCCGCCAGAAATGCTGGTGGGCATCGATCTTCATGGGCACCTCCCGCGCCGCTCCGGTTGGGATGAAAGGGGGAAACTAGCACAATGAACATCGCCGAAACCCGCCTGCTCAATGCTCGCACATCAAGGCCGGTGCCGCTCACGCGCCTCGGCTTCGGCGGCGCCCCGCTCGGCAATCTCTATCGGGTCATCCCGGAACCCGACGCCCATGCCGCCCTGATGTCGGCCTATGCCGTCGGCATGCGCTATTTCGATACCGCGCCGCAATATGGTCTTGGCATTTCCGAGGCCCGTTTCGGCCGAGCGGTGGCCGAATTCGGGCGCGACAGCATCGTCTTGTCGACCAAGGTCGGCCGGCTGCTTGTCGATTGCGCCCCGCACGAGGTGACCCCGGACGCCTTTGTCGGCGTGCCGCAAAAGCGCATCGTCTTCGACTATTCCTATGATGGCGTCATGCGCAGCCACGCCGACAGCAAGGCGCGGCTCGGCGTCGAGAGGATCGACATGCTGCTGGTTCACGACATTGGCGCCGAAACGCACGGCACGATCGAAGCCAGCGAGGTCCATGTGCGCGCCCTGTTCGACGGGGGCGGCCATCGCGCCCTCACCGAATTGCGGGATGGCGGCGAGATTCTTGCCTTCGGCGCCGGCGTCAACGAGTGGGAAGTGTGCGAGCGGCTGCTGCATCTCGGCGATTTCGACTGTTTCATGCTGGCCGGCCGCTACACGCTTCTGGAACAGCAAGCGCTCGATTCCTTCCTGCCGTTGTGCGAGCGGCGCGATGTCGGCATCATCATCGGCAGCCCGTTCAATTCGGGCATTCTCGCCACCGGCGCGATCGCGGGCGCGACCTATAATTACGCGCCGGCGCCGGCGCCCGTTCTCGAGCGCGTCCGCCGCATCGAGGCGGTCTGTGCCGCCCATGAGGTGCCGCTGGTCGCCGCGTCGCTGCAATTCGTTCTCGGGCATCCCGTGGTCAGGAACGTGGTGGCCGGTGCCGTCAGCGAACCGGAATTGCGCTCGAACGCGGCGCAGCTCGCCTTTCCGATCCCGGCATCCTTCTGGTCCGATCTCCGCTCGGAAGGCCTGATCCGCGCCGATGCGCCGACGCCATAAGGCGAGCGACGACCGCGCGGCTACGGCGCCTTGCCGTTCTGGTTGCGCGGCTGCCAGTCGTCGGGCAGCTTGGAAAGGATGATCAGGCTCAACACGTCGTCCCTGGACACCTCGTCGATCGGGTGCATGCCGACATTGATGCCGTTCTTCATGACCATGACACGGTCGCACAGATCGAAGACGTCGTGCATGTCGTGGCTGATCAGGAAAATGCCGATGCCCTCGTCGCGCAGGTGCCGCATCAGGTCGGCAACCATGGCCGTCTCCGAGGGCCCGAGCGCCGCAACCGGTTCGTCCATGATCAGGATACGGGCGTTGAAATAGATCGCCCGGGCGATGGCGATGACCTGCCTCTGCCCTCCCGACATGTTGCGCACCGAATCGGTGATGTTCCTGAAATTGGGGTTGAGGCGTTGCAGCACCTTGCGCGCCTCGGATTCCATGCGCTTCTTGTCGAGCGTGCCGTATCTGGTCTTGAGCTCGCGCCCGAGAAACAGGTTGGCGGGCGCATCGAGATGATCGGCCAGCGCCAGGGTCTGGTAGATGGTTTCGATGCCGAGATGGCGCGCCTCGATCGGGGTGGCGATGTCGACCTTGTTGCCGTCGACATAGATCTCGCCGCTGGTGCGCGCCATGGCGCCGGACAGGATGCGCATCAGGCAGGATTTTCCCGCCCCATTGTGGCCGAGCACGCCGACGATTTCGCCCGGATGGAGGTCGATCGACACGTTCTCGACGGCATGGACGCCGCCGAACTGCTTGTAGATGTTCTTCATCTCGACGAGTGGTGCCGTGCCTGGCATTTCGATCCTCTCCTCTGCCTGACGACGCCTAGTCCGCCATGGAACCGCCGGCGTCGTAATAGACGCCGATGACCTTGGACACGCGGCCCAGTATCAAATCTTGAGGCCTGTTGCCGCCGCCGCCGCGGACGGTTTCGAAGCACTCGGGCAGGTACTGGCTGACCAGCGCTTCGGGAACGCCGCCGCCGAGGTTTTCGAGCAACTTGCCATAGGCCGAGGCGACTTTGGGATGGCCGAGATAGTAGCGGGCGCGATCGGAATAGGAATAGACGCGCTTGTAGGCCATTTCGGCGGCGCTGCCGGCATAGTAGTTCTGCCAGTAGCCGGGCTCGGCGCACATGACCGCGTCGAGCACCGCCCGGAAATGCGACGGTTCGGCGGGGTTGAGTTCGCGCTCGATCGCCTCGAGCGCCATCAGGCTTTCGCGCAGGGCAAAGGTCAGCCAGGGCCCGACCTTGAGAAAGAAAAAGTGGTTCTCGACCAGCCGTCTGAGATTTGCCGGGGTCTGGTAGTCGGTCGAATGCGCCTCGAAGCCCATGCCGCGATGGCGCAGGATGACGTCCTTCAGCCCCTGGTCGCCGGGATAGTCGGCGATCTCGTCGTCGGAGAATTCGACGCCCGGCTGCACCACGAGGCCGACGACGCGCGACCAGGCATCGGCAAGGCCGGCGTCGAGAAACGTGCTCTCGAACACCTGCAGCGTGCGTTCGGCTTCCTCGGGAGATGTCGGTCGCATCTCCTCTTCCTCGACTGCGCCGCCGGGGGTCGGAACCTCGGTGCCGATGACATAGACGGGCGGAACCCTGCCGGCATGGGCCTCGCAGACCTTGGCCAGCCGGACGCAGCGTGCCGCGACGATCTCGTCGCCGAGCGGCGCCGTGTCGTCGGCGCATACGAAACTCGCGTCGAGGTGAATCTTTTCGTAGCCGGCCGCGACATAGGCCGCCATCAGCGTTTCGGCTTCGGACATGGCCGTCTCGGCCGGGCCCTTCTGCCAGCGATTGGGACCGAGATGATCGCCACCGAGCAGAATGCGCTGCGACGGAAAGCCTTCGCTGTCGGCGATGGAATAAACCATGGCGGCGAAGTCGGCCGGCTTCATGCCGGTATAGCCGCCATACTGGTCGACCTGGTTCGAGGTCGATTCTATGAGGGCGAACTGGTCGCGTTGGCGCGCGGTGCGAAACAGCGCCCGCAACACGTCGCGATGGGCCGAGCACACCGAGACGGCAACGCCGGTGCCGCTTTCGCGGTTCCGGTCGAGTGCTGAAAGGAAGTCGTCGCGCGCGGCCATGGTGATCCCGTCCGGTCGTTGGGGGCGGTCGGGGCCGCAAGTCGCTGCGGCCCCGACCTCCGGTTTTCGATTAGTAGAGAACGTTCTGGGCTTCAGGCAGGCCGATATTGTCCTTGGTGACAATGACGACGCCGGTGTTGATGAACTTCTCGACGGTGTTGCCGGCGATGATTTCGCCAATGGCCTTGACGCCGAGTTCGCCCATCTGGAACGATCCCTGAACGGCGATCGCTTCGAGCGTGCCGTCCTTGATCATGTCCTGCAGGTCCGCGTTGCCGTCGAAACCGACCGCAACGATCTTGCCGGCCTTGCCGGCCTGCTGGATGGCGCGGCCCATGCCGACAGCGGTCGGCTCGTTGGCGCCGAAAATGCCGACGAGGTCGGGATTGGCGGCGAGAACGTCGGTGGTCTGGTCAAGTGCCTTGGCCATCTGGGCTTCGGAATAGTACTTGGCGACAACCTCGAGGTTGGAATTGGCAGCGATGTAGTCTTCGAAGCCGCCGACGCGACCGATTTCCGAACCCACGCCCGCCACGTAGGACATGATGGCGATCTTGCCTTCGGTGCCAGCCTTGGCGATCAGGGCCGCGGCGCACAGTTCGCCGGCCTTGTAGTTATCGGTGGCGAGGAACGCCTGATAATAGTCCTCGGCGCCTTCCGCCAGGAGCGAGTCGACGATCACGACGGGAATACCGGCTTCATAGGCCGCTTTTACCGACGGGATCAGCGCTTCCGGATCCGACGGGGCCAGCACGATGCCGGCGACGCCGCGATTGACCGCGTTCTGAACCATGTTGACTTCTTCGGCGACCATCGATTCCGCGGCCGGGCCCTGGAACGTCATGGTGTAGTCGGGCAATTCGGCAATGGCCGCCGAGGCGCCCTTGTTGACGTTCTGCCAGAAGTTCGAGTTCGTGGTCTTGACGATGACCGCGATCTCGTTGGACTGGGCCAGAGCCGGTCCGGCGAAGCCGGCGACCATGCCGATCGCGGCAAGACCGAGGGCCATATTCTTCAGAATGCTCGTCATAGCTTTTCCTCCCTTTAGACGATGCAATGAGTTCGGCCGGCCGCGCTACCTCCGGTTCCGCAAATAGTCGATATAGACGGTGCCGATGACGACGCAGCCGATAATGATCTGCTGGATAAACGACGAAACGCCGTTCATATTCAGACCGTTACGTAGTATGCCGATGACGAAGGCACCGATCATGGTGCCTGAGATGGTGCCGACGCCGCCCATGAGCGACGCGCCACCGATGACCGACGCCGCGATGGCGTCGAGTTCATACATGATGCCTTCATTAGGCTGGGCGGTGACCAGGCGCGACATCAGAACGATGCCGGTAATACCTGCCATCGTGCCCGAAAGGCCGTAGGCGAACATCTTGGTGGTCTCGACATCGATGCCCGACAGGCGCGCCGCCTCCTCATTGGAGCCGACGGCGTAGATATGGCGCCCGATGGGCAGGCTTCCGAGGACGAAGGCGACCACGAATGCCAGCGCGACCATGAGCAGAACCGGATAGGGAATGCCGGGAAAGACGACGCGCGGCAGCCCATTGGCGCCCATTTCCAGCGTCCGGAAGAGCGAACCGTTGCCGAGCACGCCGAATTCGGCGCCGAGCTGCGAGACCGGCGCGGCACCGGTCAATTGCAGCGCCGTGCCGCGAGCGATGAGCATCATGCCGAGCGTGGCGATGAACGGAGCAAGCTTGAGCCGGGTGACGACGATACCGTTAAGAAGCCCGCACAGCGTGCCGACCAGCACGCCCGTCACCATTGCGCCGGGAACCGGCCAGCCCTGCTTGACGAGCAGGGCGGCGATCGTGCCCGCCAGCGCCAGAACCGCACCAACGCTCAAATCGATGCCGCCGGTGATGATGACCACGGTGACGCCGATGCCGAGAAAGGCGATCGAGGTCGTCTGCAGCGACACGGTCATGGCGTTGTTGACCGTAAAGAAGGCGTTGGCCGTCACTCCGAATGCGGCGATCAGCGCAATGAGGCTGGCCAGCGCCGAGAACTTCTGCACGAGATCCTTGCGCCGGTCGCTGGTCAGGCGAACCAGTTCGACACGTTCGGCTTCGGCAGCGCTTCTGCTTTCGTCGCTCATTTGTCCTGTCGTCCCCTCCGACGGCATCCCACAAGGCGGATGCGACCCCTTATGCGGCGCCCTCCCGGCCGCACCCCCTGCCTAGGCGGCCTGCACCTGCCGGAAGCTCTTGAGATAGATGTTGCGCATGTCCTGTTCGGTCGGCTTGACCGGGTTGGCGGTATGGTCGGGGAAGGCCATCGCGTGCTCGAGCACCGGATCGAGATCGGCGGCCCGGATGCCGAAATCCTCCATGAAGCACCTGAGGCCGACGCGTTCGAGAAAGGCCGCAATGACCGCGCCGAAGGATTTCGCCGCTTCCTCGTCGCTGCCCGTGCCGCCGAAAATACGCGAGACGATGGCGAACTTTTCCACCGCGCCCGTCCAGGTGAAATCGGCAAAGGCCGGATAGACGAGCGCAAGGGACTCGCCATGGCTGACATGCGGATAATGGCCGGAGATCGGCTGGCCCGCCGCGTGCGGCAGCGTCGTGCCAACATTGGCGAGGCAGACGCCGGCCAGCGTGTCGGCCCAGGCCAGTTCGGCGCGTGCCTCGATGTCGCGCGGATTGCCCATGACACGCGGCAGATAGGTGGCCACGCGCTGGATGGCGTCGAGCGCGATCAGATCGACATAGGGCTGCGCGTTGACATTGATGTAGGATTCGAAGGTATGGGTGAACACGTCGAACCCGGTCGCCGCCGTCACCTTGGGCGGCAGCGAGACCATCAGCTCCGGATCGACGATCGCCGCCCGGCACAGGAGATTGTCGTTCCACATCGCCGACTTGTCGTTGTCGGCGCTGTTGGTGAAGACCGAGACCTTGGAGGTCTGGGTGCCGGTGCCCGATGTCGTTGAAATAGCAACGATGGGCAGCGTCGCCGAGGTCGGCTTCTGCTTGTAATAGAGATAGTCCCAGGCGGTGCCGGGATGGGTCGCGGCGACGGCGATGGCCTTGGCCGTGTCGATGGCGCTGCCACCGCCCATGCCGAGACAGCCGTTGACGCCGGCTTCGCGCGCCGCCTTGGCGCCGGCCTGGATGTCGTCAAGGGTCGGGTTGGGCTTGACCGTGTCGAATTCGACAAAGCCGATGCCGGCGCGGGTCAGGGATTCGCGCACGTCCTGCACCATCTCGGGAATGGCGGCCTTGAGGCCCGGATCGACGACGAACAGGATCCGATCCATGAACTCCTTGACGATCTCGCCGGTGGCATTGCGTGAGCCAGTGCCGAAATGCAGTCTGGTCGGTTGGTAAAAAGTAAAGCTTTTCATGTTCATACCTCAGTCGGCGGTCAGCGGCTCACGCCAGTGCCGCAACGTATTCCTTGACTTTTGCGAGCGCGCGATTGCCTTCCATCGGGCCGGTTTCGGTGACCGACAGGGCCGCCGCGGCATTGGCCAGCGTCAGCGCCTCGCGGGGTTTGCTGCCGAGCGCGGTCAGGGCAACGAAGGTCGCGCAGAAACAGTCTCCGGCACCGGTCGCATCGATCACGTTCACCGAATGACCGGGGAGCGAGAAGACGTCTGAGCGGGAGTAATAGGCGCAGCCCCTACTCCCTTTCTTCATGACGATGCATTTGGCGCCGGAGTCGAACGCCCGCGCCAGGGCATCGTCCTCCGAGGCACCCGGGAACAGCGCTTGCATGTCTTCGCTGCTTGGGAGGAACAAATCGGTTCCTGCGAGAACACGCTGCACCATGGGTGCGTAGTCGGGATTCGATGCGATCTCCTTGCGGACGTTCGGGTCGTAGGAAATCTTGCCGCCGGCAGCCCGGACGGCGTCGAACAGGGTGAGGATCACCGGCGCCATCCTCGGATCGCCGAGCGACGAACCGGAGACGTGGAACCAGGAAATCCGGCCGTCGGCGATCAGCGCCAGCAGCCGGGGATCGACGGCTATGTTGCAGGCGGCGGCATTGGATATGTTGAACACGAAGATCCGCGACCCGTCCTCGAAATAGGACACGAACGCCGAGCCGGTCGTCATTCCGGGCAGGCGCGTGACGAAATCGGTGCTGACCCCATCGCGCGCGAACCGGTCGAGAATGACATCGCCGAAGGAATCCTCGGCGACCGCCCCGACCATGTAGACCGCGCAGCCGGTCAGGGCCGCCTGGTCGGCAAAAATTCCCGGCGCGCCGCTGGGGAACGGCCCCTTGAAATTGGTGGTCTTTCTGAGCCCGCAGCCCTTTTCAAGCGATACGAACTCGACCAGCAGCTCTCCGGCGGCAAGAATGGTTGGCATTTTTGACACTGGGCTCCCCTCCCCGCTCGCACGCGATCAGCTCATCCATTGTCCGCCATCGACGTTGAAGCACTGGGAGACGATGTAGTCGGCCTCGCTGGTGGCCAGGAAAATCGCCATGCCGACCAGATCCTGAGCCGTGCCGAAGCGCCCGAACGGAACGCCCAATCCGACTTCCTTCTTCTTCTGGCCAGGCGCCTTGTTCTCGAGCTTGGCGAAGTGGGCGTCCACTCCGTCCCAATGCTCGCCGTCGACCACGCCGGGCGAGATGGCGTTGACGTTGATGCCGTGCTTGATCAGGTCGAGCCCGGCCGACTGGTTGAAGGAGATGATCGCCGCCTTGGTGGCGCAGTAGACCGCGACGAGCGCTTCGCCGCGCCGGCCGGCCTGGGAAGCCATGTTGATGATCTTGCCGCCGCCGCCGCGCGCGATCATGTGCTTGGCAACCGCCTGCAGGGTGAACACCACGCCGGTAAAATTGACGGCGAAGACCTTTTCGTAGTCCTCGCGCGTGATCTCGACGATCGGCGCCGCGGTGAACAGGGCGGCGTTGTTGATCAGGATGTCGATGCGGCCCATCTTTTCGATGGCTTCGGCGACGCCGGCGTCGATGCTCTGCTGCTTGGTTACGTCCATGTCGATGGCAATGGCGGCCTTGCCGATCGCGGCGGCTGACTTTTTCGCCCGCTCGATATTGATGTCGGCAATCGCCACCCTGGCGCCTTCGCGCGCATAGGCCTCGGCGAATGCGAAACCGATGCCCCGCGCCGCGCCCGTGATCAGCGCGGTCTTGCCTTCAAGCCTACCAGTCATTTCGCATGGCCTCCCTGACCAAAAACCACTCGGCTGTCCGGAATGCTCTCCGGCGAGCCGGCACGCCCATTCGTTGTTTCTCCGTTGGCCGATGCCATCCGGAAGCGTGCAATTGTTAATCGAGACCTAAGCTCCGATAGAGCGCATCGTCAAGCTAAATTGTATTAGCTAAACGTTTTAGCGCGTCTTTTTGAGCGTTTCTTGAAATCGACGGAACCCGCGCCAAGGCGCGTCGGACACGGTCGGATCGTGCTGGACAAGAAAGGGGCCGGCGCGTCGCGACACCGGGCAGGCGCTAGCGAATGGGCTCGGATTCAATCAGTTCGTAGGGCGCGAAATGAATCTGGTCGCCGCCTGCGTCGAGCCCCTTGAGATAGATGGAAAACGCCATCGACATCATGGTCTCGGCATTTTGACGCACGCAGACATAGTCGAGATCGACCGCTTCCATGAACGGATGGTAGTCGAAAACGGCGTAGCGGACCTCGCGGCAGCGCTCGCGGTTCTGGCGGAAATAGAGCAGCAGGCCTTCCATGACGGCCAGAGAGTTGACGAATATACCGGCGAATTTTTCGCTGCGGGCGAACATGTCGGCAAAAACCTCGCGCGCCTGTCCGGCGTTGAACGGGGTCGGTACGAAAGGCTTCTCGCCTTCGAACGCGATCGCATGTGCCGAAAGCGCGGCGAGGAACCCGTCGAGGCGCCGACGGGTCACCGAGTGATCGGGCATACCGCCGACGAAATAGACCGGCCCGCTTTTCTTCGCGGCGGCGATTCTTTGCAGCAGGCGCGTCGTCAGCACCTGCGCCGCGGCAAAACTGTCGGTGGTCACGACGTGGCCGCCGCCGCCATTATGGGCGTCGATGACGATCTGCTTGAGGCGGGCGCGCCGGCAGGTCTTGCTGACTTCGGACATGGCGGCGCTGTTGGCCGTAAACACGCAATCGACGTTTTGCGAAATGAAGTAGTCGATGGCGTCCAGTTCCTCGGTCTTGTCGTGATGCGTGGCGATGATCAGCGGGAAAAGCCCGTTGGTCCGCGCCAGGCGCTCGAAGGCCTCGGCCATGCCGGAAAAGAAACGGTGGGTCAGAGTCGGCACCATGATGGCGACAATGTTCGAGGTGCCGAATCTGAGGTTCCTGGCATGCAGGTTCGGCTGGTAATTCATCTCGCGCGCCGTCTGAATGATCCGGTCGCGCGTGGCGGCGGAAATGCGGAATTCCTCGGCCCGCCCGCTCAGGACCATGCTGACGGTGGTAACCGAACAGCCGACCGACTCGGAAATGGCCCTGATCGTGGGGCGGGCTCCCGCCATGTGACCTCGCTTGCAAAAAATGTCGCCCGCAGACTGCCATGGGCGGAAGGACCGGGATAGGCGCCTGCCGGCCTCGGAAACCAGTGTCGACCCCTCTGTCGACTCGTGCAAGCTAAAACGAGACAGCAGTTGTCGTTCGCGCTATATGCTGTTCAACCCGCTGGTTTGCGCCGATGGGCGCGGAGGCGCGCGACCCGCAAACGCAGGCCGGCGGCACGGAAAGGGATTCCCAGATGCTCAAGAACATACCGGCCATTGTCGGGCCGGACCTGCTCCACGTCCTGCAATCCATGGGACATGGCGATGAAATCGTCGTCTCGGATGCCAATTTCCCCGGCGCAAGCCTGGGGCCGAAACTCCTCCGCATGGACGGGCACACCGCAACCGACGTGCTCGAAGCCATCATGACGCTGATGCCGCTCGACGAGTTCGAACACGCCGCCTTCCGCATGGAAGTGGTCGGCGACCCGGGCAAGATCGAGCCGGTGATGGCGGAATTCGACGCCATCATCCGGCGTCACGAACCGCGGGCATCGCTGGCCGGACTCGAACGCTTCGCCTTCTACAGTCGGGCCAAGACGGCCTTCGCCATCGTCCAGACCGGCGAGACGCGCCTTTACGGCAATGTCATTCTCAAAAAAGGTGTCATCCATCCCGCCTGAAGCCGCACTATAGCCGCATCCCGGTCCCGTCGAAGGCCAGGCAATTGGCCGGATCGACGCCGAAGGACACTACCGCGCCGCCTTTTGCCTTGGCATGACCGCGCTGCTCGACCGTGATCTGCGCACCCGACGGATCGGCGACGAAGACGTGGTTGGTGCCGCCGAGCTGTTCGACGACGACGGCAGTGCCGGACAGCGCAATCGGCGCTTCGTCGCTGGCGAGGAATTGTTCGGGACGGATGCCGACGCTCACCGTCTCGCCGATTTTCGGATCGCCGTCGCGAAGCTTGAGCGAAACGAGGGGGGCGCCGAAATGGCTGAGGCGGATGTCGGCATGGCCATCGGCGCGGGCCTCGACGGTGCCGGATAGGAAATTCATCTTCGGCGAGCCGATGAAACCGGCAACGAACAGGTTGTCGGGATTGTCGTAGAGCTCCACCGGCGAACCGACCTGTTCGACGCGGCCGTCGCGCAGCACCACGATCCGGTCGGCCAGGGTCATGGCCTCGACCTGATCGTGCGTCACATAGACCATGGTGGCCTTGAGCCGCTGGTGCAGCTTGGCGATCTCAAGCCGCATCTGCACGCGCAATTCGGCATCGAGATTGGAAAGCGGCTCGTCGAACAAAAAGACATCGGGATTGCGCACGATGGCGCGGCCAATCGCAACCCTCTGCCTCTGGCCGCCCGAAAGGGCGCGCGGCTTGCGATGCATCAGTTCGGACAGCTCGAGCGTTTTCGCCGCCTCGGCGACGCGTTCGCCGACTTCGGCCTTGTCGACGCCGGACATCCTGAGACCGAAGCCGATATTTTGCGCCACGGTCATGTGCGGGTAAAGGGCATAGGACTGGAACACCATGGCCACGCCACGGTCGGCGGGGTCGATGTCGGTCATGTCCTCGGCGCCGATATGGACGGTTCCGGAGGACAGGGTCTCGAGCCCTGCGATGATGCGCAGCAGCGTGGACTTGCCGCAGCCCGAAGGGCCGACCAGCACGACGAATTCACCGCTTTCAACTTCGAGATTGATGTCGCGCAGGACTTCGACCAAGCCGAAAGATTTATAGACACTTTCGATACGCAGACCCGACATTGTTCCTCCTCATTGCCGCCTAGACCCGCTTCGGGTGCTCCGCCAGAGATCGAATAGGCACCTGAATTCCTATCTGTCAATCGGGTCCATATCAGCTTTCCCGCTTGCTGATTGGCCCGGATTGGATATTAATGATGAGCGTAACTCAAGAATGTTGCTCAGGCGAGGAAACTGTGCATCATTCATATTAGAATTTTGGGAGGAAATAATGAACCGTTGGATCATGGCAGCCGCGTTTGCGGTGCTCGGTTCGAGCTCGGCTCTGGCCGATACGACCGTACGCTGGCTGCATATCACGTCCGTGCCTGAAGAACTCGCCCTGCTCGAAGGGGCGGCGCGCACCTATGAATCAATGAATCCCGGCGTCACCATCGAAACGCAGTTCCTTGAGAACGAAGCGTTCAAGGCGAAGCTGACGACGCTTTTGCAGTCGCCGGACGCCCCGGACATCTTCTTCTCGTGGGGCGGCGGCGTGTTGACCGAGCAGGCCGCGGCCGGCGTTCTGCGTCCGATCGAGGACGTGGTCAGCCAGCAGACCAAGGACGCCATCGGCACCGCCGGCATCTCCGCCTTCTCGCGCGACGGCCACCTTTACGGCATCGCCCGCGACGTCGGCGAAGTGGTGCTGTGGTACAACAAGGCCCTGTTCGAGAAGGCCGGCGTCGATGCCGCCTCCATGTCGGACTGGGACGGCTTCGTGGCCGGCATCGAGAAGTTCAAGGCAGCCGGGATCACCCCGATCGCCATCGGCGGCAAGGACAAGTGGCCGGCTCACTTCTGGTGGGCCAAGATGGTCGTGCGGCTTGCCGGCGAAGAGGCGTTCGACAAGGCGGCCTCGGGCGAAGCCAGCTTCACCGACGCGCCTTTCGTCGCCGCGGCGCAGTATCTTTATGACCTCGGCCAGATCCAGCCCTTCCAGCAGGGCTTCGAGGCCGCCACCTATAACGACGCTTCCGGCATGTTCGGCGACGGCAACGCCGCCATGCACCTGATGGGCGACTGGGACTACACGGTCATGAAGGACAGCTCCGCCGACAAGAAGGGCTTCCCCGACGAAGACCTCGGCATCTTGCCCTTCCCGACCGTTCCAGGCGGTCTTGGCGATCCCACCGATACGCTGGGCGGCCTTTCGGGCTGGCTGTTCTCCAAGAACGCCTCGGACGAAGCCGTGAAGTTCATGGAATGGTACAACACGGACGTGGCGCTGCAGCAGAAGTTCGCCGAAGGCGCGTACTACATTCCGATCGCCGCCGGCGCCGCGGACACCATGGAAAATCCGTTCAAGAAGCAGGTCGCCGAGAACATCAACAAGGCCCATTGGCATGCCTTGTTCTTCGACCAGGCCCTCGGCCCGGACGTCGGTGGCGTGTTCAATGACATGTCGGCCGAGCTTGCCGCCGGCACGATCAGTGCCGAAGACGCTGCCGCAGAGCTCCAGGCCGCTGCCGAAGACGCTCGGTAGTCCTCCCAAGCGACGGGTGGGGCGGCGCATGCCGCCCCATTCGCCACAATGCCAAGAAGCGCCATGACACCAACCGCCTACTCGACGGACGCACAAGCAAGGCCCGCCCGATCGCGCATGGCGGCGTTTCGACGCCGGTTCGGCGACCCGAAGAGCCTTGCCGCAGTCGCCATCCTGGTGACGCCGGCCCTGGTGCTTTTCGTCATCTTCGTCCTCTGGCCGCTGTTCAACGCCTTCCTGTTCTCGTTCTACAAGTGGAACGGCTACGGTCCGCTCGAACAGCTCGTCGGCGTCGACAATTATGCCGATGTCGTCGATCACCGCGCCTTCCCGCTGGCGCTCAGAAACACCGTGATCATCGCCATCGCGTCGCTGCTCATCCAGCTGCCCCTGGCGCTGTGGGTAGCGCTGGCGCTCTATCAGAAGGCGTGGTTCGTCTCGATCTTCCGCACCATTTTCTTTCTGCCCTACATGCTGGGCGAGGTGGCGGCGGGCCTCATCTGGAAATTCGTCTACGACGGCAATTACGGGCTACTGCCGGTCGTGGGCGACGCGCTCCATACCGATATGCCCTTCCTTTTGGCCGACCGGTTCTGGGTGATCCCGGCCATCATCCTGGTCATTGTCTGGAAGTATTTCGGCTTCCACATGATGATCTACATCGCCGGCCTGCAGTCGATCCCCAACGAGGTGATCGAGGCGGCGCGGCTCGACGGCGTCTCCAAATGGAAGATCATGTGGTTCGTCAAGATTCCCATGCTGCGCTCGTCCATCGTCATTTCCGTCTTTTTCGCCATTGTCGGCTCGTTGCAGCTGTTCGACATCATCCTGCCGCTGACCGGCGGTGGGCCGGGCAATGCCAGCCATACGCTCGTTTCGTTCCTCTACTATTTCGGCATCCTCAGGATGAAGATCGGCTTCGGCGGCGCCATGAGCGTCATTCTGTTTGTCCTGTGCGTGGGTGTGACCATCATTTACCGACGCCTGCTGTTCGCAAGAGCTGACGCATGACCCAGAAACGCAAACTCTCCGTGGTCGGAACGCGCCCGGAAATCTCGTTGCTGCAGTGGACGACGATCGGGCTGATCACCCTGTTCATCCTCATCCCGTTCTACTCGACGGCACTCGGCGGCTTCAAAACCACCGGAGAATTGCGCGTCAATCCGTTTGGCCTGCCGGCGAGCTGGGACGGAGCGAACTTCGCGCTCATCCTTGGCGGCGACACCTTCTTCCTGTTCATGTGGAACTCGCTGGTCATCGCCTTGTTCACCGTCATCCTGTCGGTGGTCGTGTCGGCCATGGCGGCCTTCGCGCTGTCGCATATCCGCTTTTTCGGGCGCACTTATCTCACGAGCCTGTTCATGCTCGGCCTCTTGTTCCCGTTCGCGACGGCCATCCTGCCGCTGTTCATCACCATTCGCGACATGGGCTTGCTCGACAATCCGACGGCGGTGATCCTGCCGCAGGTGGCGTTCAATCTCGCCTTTTCGATGCTCTTGTTCCGCTCGTTCTTCCAGGAACTGCCGATCGAACTGATCGAGGCGGCACGCATGGACCGGTGCGGCTATCTCAGGATCTTCTGGCACATCGTTCTGCCATTGAGCCTGCCGATCCTGACCACCGTCGGCGTTTTCGCCTTCGTGACGAGCTGGAACAACTTCCTGTTGCCGCTGATCATGCTCAACAACGACACATCCTTCCCATGGCCGCTCGGCATCATGCAGTTCCAGGGGCAGTACAATACCGACTGGCCGAAGGTGCTGGCGTTCCTGACGCTGACCATCCTGCCGGCGCTGGTATTCTTCCTGCTGGCGCAGCGCTACATCATTTCCGGCCTGACCGGTGGCGCCGTTAAAGGCTGAGACACCGCCCCGGATAGGGCTGCGTTCGGCCGGCGGCCCGGCTTGCCCAAGGGCGTTCCATGCATGTCGGGCTATTGCGGAATCAGGACGGCGTGGCCCGGCTGTTCCGGTGGCCGCCCGGCCCGGCCGGAAAGGCCGCGTCCACTTTGGCGAACCGGCCTTGAGCTACGTTCCTCATCATTTGACATGCAAACGCAGCACGATGTCCTGATCGTAGTTGCCGAAGCCGCGGCCGAAAATGTTGATGCCGCCCGGATGGGCCGCATCCTTGTGCACGCCGATCCGCAGCCGGATCGAATGGTGCCGCGCCAGGTCGATATCGGCCAGCGACACCGGCGAAATCCTGATCCCGTCGACATAGGTGCCGTTCTGGCCGACGCGCCAGTTCTTGAGCTTGCCGTATTGCGAGCCCTTGAGCTTCCACCAGTCGGGCGTGTAGACGCCGCGTTTGTCGCCGAAATCGCCGGGCGATGTCCATGTGCCGATGTCGACGCCATTGACCGTGACCGTGATGTCCGACGGCCAGTCGGCGCTGGTACCGGGCACTTCCGAACTCAGCTCCAGCGAAAAAGAGATGGCGTCGAGCTCAGTCTTGGCCAGCTTGGCATTGTTGGGGAACTGATATTCGACAAAGCCGCGGGTGAACCACAAGAGCCCCGCCTTCATGCGGTCCGGATCGAGGAAGGCGGCGGGGACGTCGAGCAGGCCGACAATGCCGTCCGGCATGCACAGCCCGTACGGCGCCGTGACCTCGAAGCTCGTATAAAGGCCGATCGGCATGGCCACCTCGATGCCGTCGAACTGCTCCGGCTTGTGGGCGTCCTTGAACGAGATCAGCACTTCGTCGAAGGCGAGATGGCACATCTTCTGATTGCCCTTGCGCGCCTTGTGCACCTCGGTGCTGATCAGCCGGCCCCTTTCGAGCAGGGCGGCACTCGACGACACCGTCGATTGCGGCAGTCCGAGCTTGGATGCGATATCGTTGATGTTCAATGCGCCTTCATCGTGCAAAAGCTTGAGAATGCGCAGGCGGGCGGAGGAAGCGAGACCTTTGAAGACGTCCGCGCCTTCCTCCAGGTCGACCAGAAAAACGTTGCGTGTCAAAATGTTATTCTACCTGGAAGCTTTGTCTCGCACTCTGTATCAGATTTTTCGATTGATTCAAGTTGGCCCGGAAGGAAGTCGCAAAAGACGCAGTCGCGCCGTTTGGGCGGCGCGTTGTCAGTCCGGTCGGTCGCGGCGTGCCTTTGGCAACTTCATTGAACCGGGCCAAGCTGTTCGTGTGGATTTGCGTCGCCACAGCGCTGGGTGCCGGGTCGCGGTTCGCTTGATGCGCTCGCCAGTCTGGGTCCGCCCGGCGACCGCGGCGCATTCCGGCGGTAGTTCCGGGGCGGCGCCCAAGCGGCTCGCCGTCGCTGAAAACTGTGCTCGGCGCGATGCATGGCGCGATTTCGCGCTCGTTCTCCAGTCAAGAAACGCTTTCGGACAAGTCGAGAGCCAGAAAATACCTGCTCCGAACGCATCGGACGCGCCGAGCATTCCGGCGAATTTATAGAGACTGTCCGATCGAGATTTAAAGACGTTGAACGTGCAACACGGTTCGTGCATTTCGTCGTTGTCGCATTATAGTTTCTGTTTCACATTTTGTTGTTCTTTTTGTCCTTTCTTGAAAGTGTATTTGTTCAAATATTAGTCTTTAATTCCAACGCACCGATATTTGTACTGATGAATAGCTCCTTAAAATATCTCTAAAACTCTGCATTTAGGCGCTTTACTAATTCATTCAATTTCACTCATATTCATCGTGGGCGGGTAGTCGTTCCCAACGCAAGGCGTGCGCGGGAACGGCCTTCGATTGGGCGCAGGATTGGGAGGACCGGACATATGTTCGGCTACACTGCTCGCGGCGGCATGTTTGCTGCCTTGCTTTCGTTCGCACTTTTTTCCACTGGCTGGGCCAAGGCATATGACGCATTCGATGCGCAATATGTCACAAGTTTGCGCGATCCGGCGGTTCTGAGCTACATCGTCTGTCTCGAGCGCGAAGTCAGCGCCACGCCGCGCAGCATGGCGCTCGATCAGGCGATCGCCGTCGCCGAGGGCAAGTGCGGTTTCGAGGCGTCCCGCATCGGGCACGGCGCCGGCCAGCCGAGCATCGCCGACATCCGCCTCATGCTGCTCGAATGCGGTTTCCGCCCGGGCGATGCCAGCCCCGACATGGGATGCGGCGCGGGGTCCGCCACCGACGCGGCGACCGATGTCAGCCTGGCGCCGCGTACCATCGCTTTCGGCAAATGGGTGGAAGGCATCGCCTTCGACGGCACCTCGATCTGGGCGGCCGAAAGCGGTCAGCGTACCCTTGGCAGGGCCAACCTGGCCACGGGGACGGTTTCCGACCATCCCAAGGTCGGGCGCCTGCCGCTCGACGTGCTGCCCGACCCGGTGGAACCGGGGGTGATCGCGCTTTTAGGCACCGACAACAAGGTCGTGAGCGTCAGCGGACGCGGAGCGCTGGCGACCATTGCCAGCCTCACGGCCTGCCCGGTGCAGATGGTCACGCTCGGCATCGACATCTTCGTGCTCGGCCAGCCGGATTGTTCCTCGGACAAGACAATCGTGACGCGCGTCGACGGCAAGGTCGGGCTTTTGGTCGATTCCACCAATCTCGGCGAATGGGGCCAGGCCCTTGTCGCGCAGGGCAGCGATATCTGGGTCGGGCATGTTCGTGGCGCCGCCCTGTCCATCCTCGACGCCAGGACGCTGAATTACGGCAAGCTCGACCTTCCCGGTACCGAAGTCTGGTCGCTCGCCGCGGATGCGAAGTCGGTCTATGCCGGCGGGCGCGTTTCCGGCACCGACAGCGGCACCATCGTGCGCGTCGACGCCGGCACATGGGCGCCGATGGCCAGCTTTTCGCCGACCGAACTGGTGCTGGCGATGACCCTCGACAACGGCTATCTGGTCGCCGTCGGCGACAAGGGCACGATCTGGGTACTGGCGGCCGACGATCTCTCGCTCAAGCGCCGGATCGACCTCGGCAAGGGCGAATTCCGCACCCACACCGCCATGGTGGTCAACGGGGCGCTACTCGTCTCGGCCCAGCAGGTATCGGGGGAGAACGGCGCCGTCTATGTGCTCGACACCTATCTCAGCGATCTCGGCCTGCCCGCCAATGCGATCGCCAACGCGGCGCCGG
>JAHJQZ010000172.1 GCA_018818925.1 Alphaproteobacteria bacterium | reverse complement strand
TGGCGACCGGATGCCGATAGTTTCCGGAGCAGTGCTCGGTTGACGATACCGCGGGTATCCGGCGTCAGTGGCAACAGCACGACGAGGATGTCAGTCTGGTTTAGGAACGGATCGAGGCCGGCTTCACCAGCGAAACACTCGATGCCGTCAACCGAACCTGGCGGCCTCGGGGTGCGGGTCCAGCCGCGCAGCCGGTAACCAAGGCCGGCGAGCGCACGGGCTGCGGCCTGGCCGAGAACACCAAGCCCCATAATGCCGACACGCACCTGTTGCGGCATCGGCTCGGGCAGATACTGCCATTCGCTGCGCTGTTGCAGGGCGCGGTATTCGGTCATGCGGCGGACATGCAGGAGGGTATGGAGGACGACGAACTGGACCATGCGGGTCGTGAGGTCCGGATCGACGTAGCGCACGATCGGCACGTTCGGCAGTTCCGGATCCTTGAAGACGTGATCGACACCCGCACCAACCGACACGATCAATTCGAGATTGGGAAACTTCTTCAACTCGCCCGGCTTCGGCTGCCACGCAAGCGCATAGCGCACCTTTTCAGGAGCGTCGACGTCCGGCCACAGGAAAACCTCGCGGTCGCCGGCGAACTTTCTGGTGTAGTTGTAGAACTCTTCTGCGCGGTCGCTGCCGATCACTAAGAGTGACATCCATTTTCCTCCATGCGTCGAGATTCAGCCCTTGACGGTCGCGTCATTCGTCGACGGCGGCCAGCTCTCGCGCCTCCAGGTTGAACGCAGCGGAGAGAAGCGCCTTCGTATAATCACTCTCGGGCGCGGTGAAAACCTTTTCGCCGGCGCCTTCCTCGACAACTTTGCCCTGGCGCATGACGATCACGTGGTTCGAGAGGGCCCGCACAACGCGCAAATCATGGCTGATGAACAGGTAGGAGAGATTCTTCTCGCGCTGCAGGTCACGCAACAGATCGACGATCTGTGCCTGTACGCTCATGTCGAGGGCGCTGGTCGGCTCATCCATCATGATGAATTTCGGATCGAGCACCATGGCGCGGGCGATCGCGATGCGCTGGCGCTGGCCGCCGGAGAATTCGTGCGGATAGCGATCCTGCATGCCGCCATCGAGGCCGACGTCCTCAAGTGCCTGGGTCACGCGCGCACGTCGCTGCTCATATGAGAGGCCAGGTTCCTGGATCGTCAGGCCTTCTTCGATAATCTGGCTGACGGAGAGGCGCGGGCTCAGTGAGCCGTAGGGGTCCTGGAAGACGATCTGGATGCTTTTGCGCAGTGGGCGCATCTGACTGGAGTTGTAGTCCTCGATGTTGCGGCCCATGAACACGATCGGTCCGTCCGACGAGATCAAACGCAACAGAGCAAGTCCGAGTGTCGTCTTGCCTGACCCCGATTCGCCGACGACGCCGACGGTCTGGCCGGCGCGCACCTTGAGGGATACACCGTCGACCGCCTTGATATGATCAACCGTGGTGCGCAGCAGGCCACGCTTCACGGGGAACCAGACTTTCAGGTTGTCGGTCTCCATGATGACGGGCGCGGTCTCGTCCGCCCTTGGCGGCTCACCCTTTGGCTCGGCGGCAAGCAGGTGCCGGGTGTAGGCGTGACCGGGACGCTCGAAAATATCTTCCGTCGCACCCTCCTCGACCACCTTGCCCTGGTTCATGACGTAGACACGTTCAGCCATCTTGCGAACGATGCCAAGGTCATGCGTGATGAGCAGCATCGCCATACCGAGCTCCTGCTGGAGCTCTTTCAGCAATTCGAGGATCTGCGCCTGAATTGTCACGTCGAGCGCGGTGGTCGGCTCGTCGGCGATCAGCAGTTCAGGCTCGTTGGCCAGCGCCAGTGCAATCATTACACGCTGGCGCTGGCCGCCGGAGAGCTGATGGGGATAAGATGACATCCGCTTTTCGGGGTCTCGCAGTCCGACGCGCGTCAAAAGCTCGAGCACGCGGCGGCGCTCGGCGGACTTGTCCATACCGCGATGCACGCGTAGCACCTCGCCGACCTGCTGGTCGATCGTCTGCAGCGGATTGAGCGACGTCATCGGCTC
>JAHJQZ010000137.1 GCA_018818925.1 Alphaproteobacteria bacterium | reverse complement strand
GCCCGCTTCGGGCTGAAGCGCAAACAGGTCTACGATGCCGCGCTCGCCCTCAAGAACGACGAATAGCCGCCGACGCGCCGAGCGGCGCGGCCAGGCTGGCGAAGCGATCGCCGCCCTTTTGCTGCGGGCAAAACTTTACCGGGTCCTGGCCAGGCGGGTGAAGACGCCGGTCGGCGAGATCGACCTTGTCGCGCGCCGGGGCGACACGCTGGTTTTCGTCGAGGTCAAGACGCGAAGCCGCGCGGCCACGGAGGAACAGGCCCACGCCGCCGTCAACCGCGCCCGCATCGTGCGCGCCGCCAACTGGTATCTCATGCGCCATCCGCGCCTTTCCGGCTTGACGATCCGCTTCGATGTGATCTTTGTTGCCGGGCTTTCCCTGCCCCGCCACATCGCCAATGCCTTCGAGGCCTTCTGAGATGAAGCTCAAATCCGCCATGCAGATGGACCCGATCGAGACCATCAACCCGGTTGGGGATTCCTCCTTCGCCCTGATGCTCGAAGCCCAGGCGCGGGGCCACGAGAATTATTACTATGTGCCCGATTCACTCGCCATGACCGGCGGCGCGGTGACGGCGCGCGTGGCGCCGGTCGAGCTGTTCGACAGGCCGAGGGGCGAACATTTCCGCCTTGGCGCGGCGGCGCGGCGCGACCTCAGGGAGTTCGATGTCGTGCATTTGCGGCAGGACCCGCCCTTCGACATGCATTACATCACGACCACGCATATCCTTGAACGGCTGCAACCCGATACGCTGGTCGTCAACGATCCGGTCTCGGTGCGGAATGCTCCGGAAAAGATTCTCGTCACCGAATTCCCGGATCTCATGCCGCCGACGCTCATCACCCGCGACCGCGACGAAATTTTCGCCTTCCGCGAACGGCACGGCGACATCATCGTCAAGCCGCTCTACGGCAATGGCGGCGCCGGCGTGTTTTTCATCAGGCAGGGCGACCAGAACCTCGTTTCGCTGATCGAGATGTTCGAGCAGAGCTTCCGCGAACCGTTCATTGCGCAAAAATACCTGTCCGAGGTGAGGAAGGGCGACAAGCGCGTCATCCTTGTCGACGGCGAACCAGCGGCGGCGATCAATCGCGTGCCGGCCGAAAACGAGGCACGTTCGAACATGCATGTGGGCGGACGGGCCGAGCCGAGCGAACTGACGCCGCGCGAGCGCGACATCTGCGCCGCCATCGGCCCGTTGCTGCGGGAAAAGGCGTTGATCTTTGTCGGCATCGACATCATCGGCGACTATCTCACCGAGATCAACGTGACCTCGCCCACCGGCATCCGCGAGGTCAGGCGCTTCGGCGGGCCCGACATCGCCGCGCTGATCTGGGACGCGATCGAGCGAAGGCTTTGAGCCGATGATTGCGCGCGGGCGGACGCCATGACCGGATTTCTCATCGCGCTGGCGACGCTGTTCGCCACGGTCGGGGTCGCCGACATCGCCTTCATCTTCGCCGCCCTCACCAAGGACAACACCCATGCCGAGCGTACCACGCTGGCCACGCGCGGCGTCGTCATCGCCACCGGCATCCTCATGGTTTTCGCCTTTCTCGGCCTGCAGATCCTCGATCTGTTCGGCATCACCCTGCCGGCGCTGAGAACGGCCGGCGGCATCCTCTTGCTGCTCATTGCCATCGACATGGTCTTCGCCCGCCATTCGGGCGGCACCGGCACGACGGACGAGGAGGAGGCCGAATCGCGCAAGCGCGACGACATTTCGGTGTTTCCGCTCGCCATGCCGCTCCTGGCCGGGCCGGGCGCCATTTCGGCCGTCATCCTTCTGACCGCCGGCGCCGACGATACCGTGGCGTTCTGGCTCGTCATCGCCGCGATCGTTTTGATCATGCTGGCGGCCTGGCTGACGCTTCAGCTCGCCATTCCGATCCAGCGCCTGCTCGGATTGACCGGCCTGGCGGTGATTTCGCGAATCGTCGGAATTCTTCTTGCTGCCCTGGCGGTGCAATTCGTGTTCGACGGTATTGCCGCCAGCCAATTGTGGCAGGGTTGACGACGGTTTTAACTGCTTTGACGGTTTGCCATTGCTCATAAAATATTAGCGACCGAAAATAAGATATCTGTCATGTTGTTGAGTCATCGAGCGGCAAAGATGACGCCAAGACGGTCGACGGAATCGACACCTGCTCACGCCGGAGCGGAAAATGGACGCAGACGAATCACAAGCGGGCGGTGCAACGTCGCGCCCGTCGCCAGCCGGAGCCGCCATCTTAGTCACGAGCGAGGAGGCCATGGCCTGGCTCCACGCCTACAAGCATGCCTGGCAAGAGCGCGACGTCGATGCGGCACTGGCCCTGTTCACCGACGACGCCAGCTATCGCGAGCGCCGGTTCGGCGAGCCCCTGCTCGGCCACAAGACGCTCGAGAGCTATTGGCGCGACCGCGTCTTCGAACACCAGCGCGACATCGCCTTCGATTTCCAGCTCTGGGGGGTGAAGGGCAACGAACTCATGGCCCGCTGGCAGGCGTCGTTCATCTGGCTGCCCATCAACGGCCTGATGCGCATGGACGGCGTCATGCACGTCACCTTCGCCGGTCGCAGGAACGGCCGGCTGATCGGCAGCGACTATAGCGAATGGTTCGACCACACCGAAAAGTGATGACAAAACACTTGTCCGCGTCGACTCGGTAACCGGCCGACACGCCGCCGCGCATCGCTTGGATGTGGCGGTCGACCCGGCTACTTGCCCTTGGGCTTGGCGGCGCCGGCCGACTTTTTCGGTTTCTTGGCTTCCTTGCCAGGAAGCTGCCGTCCCTTGCTCATTTGTCCAGTCTCCAAAGGAAGTTGCGCCCCGGCCGCCAAGTGCGACCTCTCTTGATTTCGACGACAAAATGGCGGCAATTTCAAGAGGTTTTCCAGTGTTGTCACCATCTCGCAAGTCAATGGAGACCGGCAATGGCCAAAGGTGCGGAAGGCTTCATCACTCGCCTGCTCGAAAAATCCGATATCCAGATCGGCGGCGGGCGTCCCTGGGACATCGCTATCAACGATCGCCGTCTGTTCAATCGCGTCCTGACAAGGGGCTCGCTCGGTCTTGGCGAGGCCTATATGGACGGGTGGTGGGATGCCGGCGCCGTCGACCAGTTCATCCATCGTGTGCTCATCTCCGGCATCCGCGAGGAAATCCCCTTCGATCTGTCGCTGGCCGCGTCCTATCTGCGCGGCGTTCTGACCAATTTGCAGCGCTGGCGCGCCTTCGAGGTCGCCCAGAGGCATTACGACATCGGCAACGATCTCTACCGGCTGATGCTCGACAGGCGCATGATCTATTCGTGCGGCTACTGGAAGGACGCGGGAAACCTCGACGAGGCGCAAGAGCACAAGCTCGACCTGATCTGCAAAAAGATCGGCCTCGAACAGGGCATGCGCGTACTCGACATCGGCTCGGGCTGGGGCGGCTTTCTGCTGTTCGCCGCCGAGCGCTACGGCATAAAGGGTGTCGGCGTCACCGTTTCGAGACAGCAGGTGGTTCTGGCCCAGGACGCGGCGCGGGCGAGGGGCCTGCCCATCGATTTCCTGCTCGCGGATTACCACGAGCTCGACGGGCGCTTCGACCGCGTCGTCTCGGTCGGCATGTTCGAGCATGTCGGCTACAAGAACTATCGCGGCTATTTCGCCAAGGTCCGCGACCTCATGGCTGATGACGGTCTGTTCCTGCTCCACACCATCGGCGGTACGCTGACCCAGCCGCATGGCGATCCCTGGAGCGAAAAATACATATTCCCCAATGGCATGCTGCCCTCGATCAAACAGATCGGCGCGGCCATCGAAGGCCTGTTCATCATGGAGGACTGGCACAATTTCGGCGCCGACTACGAAAAAACGCTCCTGGCGTGGCGCGACAATTTCGAGGCGAACTGGCCCAAGCTCAAGGACAGGTACAACGAGCGTTTCCACCGCATGTGGCGCTACTACCTTTTGAGCTTCGCCGCGGTCTTTCGCGCCCGCCTGACCCATTTGTGGCAGATCGTTCTGTCCAAGGAGGGCGTGCCCGGCGGCTACCGCTCGATCCGCTGACAGACAAACGTTGCGCCGCTATTTGAGCCCGCCGCACTTGCCGAGCGGCTGCAACCGGTCGGCGATGCGCGGATCGCAGCCGGTCAGAAGGAAGCGCACCCATTCCGCCTCGGTGCCGTAGAAGGAATTGCGGTCGACCTCGCCCCTGACGCCGGGCATGGTGCCGGTTTGCGTCCACTGCCAGAAGGTGTGGTCGCGATTGGCGTAGCGCGTATGCGGTTCCGCCGCCACTGACCTCAGCCAGAAGCCGTTGTCGAAATAGAGCCCCTGCAGCACGTCGCGGTGGAAGGTGATGTCGGTATAAATGATCGGGATCTTGCCGGTATGGGCTTCCATCTCGGTCAGCATGAGCTTGATCTTTTCCATCGTGTCCTCGGGCGAGAACTTCCTGGTGCAGCTCGACTGGTGGTTCCATTCGAGATCGAGCACCGGCGGCAACTGGTCGGGGTCCGATGGGACATTGGCCTTGAACCAATCGGCCTGGTCGCGGGCCAGCGAGCACCAGGTCATGAAATGATAGGCGCCGCGCGGCAGACCGGCGCGCCGCGCCGCCTCCCAGTTGCCGCGGAAATTGGGGTCGACATAGTCGGCCCCCTCGGTCGCCTTCATGTAGACGAAGCGCGTGCCGGAATCGCGCGCCGCGGCGAAATCGATGTGTCCCTGGTAGCGGGACACGTCGATCCCCTGGATCGGCAGGGCGCGCGCCCGCGCAACGCCCGGATGCGGGTCGTTGTCGCCCTTGATGATGTGGGTCGCGCCGCAGCCAGCCAAAAAGGGCAGCACAAGGGCGAAAAGGACCGGACGCAGAAATCGAGACAAATGCATGGACAACCGAACGCGGCGCGATGACCGAAAATGTGACCGACAGCGGAAACATTCGATTCAGCATGAAGCGGTTAACCGGACCTTGCCGAAGCCGGCGCCGGCCCGTCATCCTTTCCGGCGCGGTTAAGCCTTCGTTAAGCCGCCCTCACGTTCCCGAAATGTTCTTGCGCTTTTCGCTTAAGGGATGTTACCTAATGGTTAACGCGGGCCGCTAGGAAGCAGGGGACGGCGCATGGTGACGCGGGTCAGGACCGTCGCCTTTCAGGGCATCGAGGCCGTGCCGGTCGACGTGCAGGTGCAGATCGCGCCGGGCGTGGTCGTGTTCAACGTCGTCGGCCTGCCCGACAAGGCGGTGGCCGAAAGCCGCGAACGGGTGCGCTCGGCGCTTCTGGCCAGCGGCTTGTCGCTGCCGGCCAAGCGCATCACCGTCAACCTCGCCCCGGCCGACCTGCCCAAGGAAGGCAGCCATTACGACCTGCCCATCGCCCTGGGGCTCATGGCCGCCATGGGCGCCGTGCCAAGCGACATTCTCAATTCCTACGTGGTGCTCGGAGAGCTCGGCCTTGACGGGCGGCTGGCGCCGATCGCCGGCACCCTGCCCGCCGCCATCGCCGCCGGCGCCGACGGGCGTGGCATCATCTGCCCGGCACAAAGCGGGCCGGAAGCGGCCTGGGCCGGCGAGGACATCGATATCGTCGCGCCCGACAGTCTTCTCGCCCTGGTCAATCATCTCGCCGGCCGGCAGGTGACGGCGCGGCCCGTGCCGCGTCGGCGCGCCGGCCCCGAAGGACTGCCCGATCTTAGCGAGGTACGCGGACAGGATGTCGCCCGGCGTGCCCTGGAGGTCGCCGCCGCCGGTGGCCACAACCTGTTGATGATCGGCCCGCCCGGCGCCGGCAAGTCGATGCTGGCCCAACGCCTGCCCTCGATCCTGCCGCCGCTCAATGCCCGGGAATTGCTCGATATCTCGATGATTCAGTCGGTTGCCGGCGAATTGGCGGGTGGCGCCGTTTCCGATCGGCGGCCCTTCCGCGCCCCGCACCATTCCGCCTCGATGGCGGCCCTGGTCGGCGGCGGCCTCAGGGTCAGGCCGGGCGAGGCCAGTCTTGCCCATAACGGCGTGCTGTTTCTCGACGAGCTGCCCGAATTCGCGCCGCAGGTGCTCGACAGCCTCAGACAGCCGCTCGAAACCGGCGAGACGATCATCGCCCGCGCCAATGCCCGCGTCACCTATCCGGCGCGTTTCCAGCTCGTTGCCGCCATGAACCCATGCAAATGCGGCCTCGCCGGCACGCCCGGCCATGTCTGCCGGCGCGGCACCCGTTGCGCCGCCGACTACCAGGCCCGTATTTCCGGGCCTTTCCTGGACCGCATCGACTTGCGGATCGACATGCCGGCGGTCGGTGCCGCCGACATGATCGGCCCCGCTTCGGCCGAGCCGAGCGCCGCGGTCGCGTCCCGCGTTGCGGCGGCGCGCAGCCTGCAGGAACGGCGCTTTTCCGGTCTTGGTCTTGCACGGGTGCACACCAATGCCGCCGCCGGCGCCAGGCTGATCGAGGAGGTCGTTTGTCCCGACGCCGAAAGTCGCTCGTTGCTGCTGCAGGCGGCCGAGCGCTTTGCGCTGTCGGCGCGCGCCTATCACCGCGTCCTCAAGGTGGCGCGCACCATTGCCGACCTCGCCGGCGCCGAAAAGGTCGGCCGGCCGCATATCGCCGAAGCGTTGAGCTATCGCGTCAATTTTCAGGTGACCTGACGGAAAAGCCCGCAAGCCGGCGCTCCAAAGTGAGCGATCCTTAACTCCTTGGTGCCATAACCGGGAGGTCGAGAGCCAATTTGGATTGCATCTTCAAGCATGACGCGCGTACAGGCGAGTTTGGTCGAGTGGAAGGACGACAAGGGCTACGGCTTTGCCCGCTTGCCCGGCGGCACCGACCGGGTCTTTGTCCATATCCGTTCGCTCCAGCACAACGTGCCGCGCCCGAAAAAGGGCGACATGCTCGAACTCGAACTGATCGACGGCAAGAAGGGTCCGGCCGCCCAGAACGTCCGTGTCCTCAACGAGGCGGAGATCGCCCATTCGCTGCCCTACCACGTCGTCACCGCGACCATGCTGTTCATCCTCGCCCAGCTCGTCGTCATACTCGGCAAGGCGCCGTTCGGCCTCGTCGTCTACTACGCCCTGGCCGGCGCCCTTTCGATCTACCTTTACGGCCGCGACAAGCAGGCGGCCATCGCCGGACGGTGGCGCGTTTCCGAATCGCACCTTCTGACCGTCGATCTGATGGGCGGCATTATCGGCGGATTGCTGGCCCAGCAGCGCTACTGGCACAAGACGTCCAAGCAGCGCTTCCAGATGCGCGTCTTCGTCATTGTCGTCTTGCATGCCGGCCTGCTGGCAGCGCTCGGCTCGGGCCTTCTGAACTGGCCGTTCTAGACGATTTCACGTTTTGACAGAAACGGGCGGCCTGGCGCCCTTCACCTCTCCCCCAAAGAGAGAGGTGAAAGAAGCGCCCGCTTCTGATAAAACGTGAAATCGTCTAGCGGACGTTGAATGTCTCACCGAAACCTTCCCGTCCTCACAGCGAGCCCTCTTGGATGCGCGGCGGCCTGGTTCAACGCCCGCGCAACCGGGTCGCCTGCGATCGGTGCCCGGGCCCCATGATCAGGCGATCTCGAATTCGCACCAATGGCTATGGGGACTGTCCGGCGTGCAGATGACACTGGGAAAATGCCGGTTGTTGACGGCGTCCGGGAACATCTGGTCCTCAAAGCACAGGCCCGAATTCTTGCCGTAGCGCCGTCCGCCGTGGCCGGGCACGGCAATATCGGTCCAAACGCCGTTGTAGAACTGCAGGCCGGGCCGGTCGCTCCACAGCCTGAGGGTCAGCGCCGCGTCCTCGCCCGTGGCGATGGCGATCGGACCGGCAAGGTCGCGCCCCGTCGCCAGCACGAAATTCATGTCGTAATCGATACCGCGCCCGCCGCCGAAGCGCATGCTGCGCGGCGTCAGGAAATCGCTGATCGTTCTGGCCACCGGGACAATGGCGCCGGTGGGCACCAGATCCGGCCCGCTCAGCGTCTGGGCCACCGCTTCGGGCAGGTGGACCGTGTGATCGAGCACCGTCGCGGTCTCGCCGAGATTGAAGTACTGGTGCTGGACCATGCTGATCGGCGTCGGCCGGTCGGGCATTGCCGAAAGTTCGAGACGCAGGCGATTGCCGGCAAGCACGTAGCGGGCCG
>JAHJQZ010000136.1 GCA_018818925.1 Alphaproteobacteria bacterium | reverse complement strand
CAATGTGGCATCGGGCCAGCGCGCCTATTTCACCATTCCCGGCGACCCCGACACCCCCATCGACGCGACGCTTCTGCATGTTGAACCGGCAACGGAGGCATTCCAGAGCTCGACCGACACGACCGCGAGCACCTCCTCCTCTTCCGCCGTCTATTACAATGGCGTTTTGTCGGTACCCAATGAGGACGGCTTGCTCAGGATCTCCATGACGGCGCAGGTGACCATCGTCACCGCCGAAACCCTCAATGCCCTGGTCGTGCCGGCCTCGGCCGTTTCGACCGGCCCGCGTGGCGAATCCATGGTCCAGGTCTATGACGCCGTTTCCGGGTCCATCACGCCGCGCCGCGTCTCCACCGGGCTCGACAACAAGGTGCTCATCGAAATCACCGACGGTGTTTCGGAAGGCGAGCTCGTGGTCACCAAGGGCAGCTTTGCCGGCACGGGCATGGCATCGGGCGCCAATGGCAATTCCGGTTCACGCGGCGCTTTCGGCGGGGCGGGTGGCGGATTCCTCGCTGGCGGCGGCGGCCCGCCTCCGGGAGGCTAGGCGAATGGATGCCGAAGGCGTGGAGCGTGTGATATGAACGAAAACCGTGCCATAGCGGACGACTTCGCGGTGCCCTCGACCGCGTCGGTCCATGACCGCGCGAGGGTCGCCGGCGACGCGGCGCCGATCATTTCGCTGCGCGGGCTCCGCCGCGAATTCGCGAGTGGCGACGAGATCATCGTGGCGCTCGACGACCTCGACCTCGACATTTGGCGCGGCGAGATGGTCGCCATTGTCGGCTCGTCCGGTTCGGGCAAGTCGACCCTGATGAACGTGCTCGGCTGCCTCGACCAGGCCTTTTCCGGCGAATACAGGTTCGACGGCCGCGACATCCGCAAATACGGCGTCGACGAACTGGCCGAATTGCGCCGCGAGCATTTCGGCTTCATCTTCCAGCGCTATCAGCTTCTCGCCGATCTCGACGCCGTCGAGAACGTCGAATTGCCGGCGGTTTATTCCGGCGTGCGCGGCGGCGACCGCCATCGGCGCGCCCGCGATCTTCTGACCCGGCTCGGTCTTGGCGACCGCATGAGCCACCGGCCCAACGCTTTGTCCGGCGGCCAGCAGCAGCGCGTCTCGGTGGCGCGGGCGCTGATGAACGGCGGCGAGGTGATCTTTGCCGACGAACCGACCGGAGCGCTCGACAGCCATACCGGCGCCGAGCTGCTCGAACTGTTGCACCAGCTCAACCGCGAGGGCCACACGATCATTGTCGTGACCCACGAGAAGGGGCTGGCCGAAAGCCTGCCGCGCCAGATCGAATTGCGTGACGGCGCGGTGGTGTCGGACACGCGGAACACGGATGCGGAATATCGCGAGCTCCCGCAGCGTCACGCACGCCTCAAGCGTAACTGGGGTGTCGTCGACACCGTGTCCCGCGTGTTTCAGGCCTTCGCCATCGCGATGCGGGCGATGATGAGCCACAAGCTCAGGACCTTTCTGACCATGCTCGGCATCATCATCGGCATAGCCTCGGTGGTGTCGGTGGTCGGGCTGGGCCAGGGCTCGCAGGAAATGGTGCTCAACAACATCCGTTCCATCGGCACCAACACGATCAACGTCTTCGCCGGCCAGGGATTCCGTGACCGCGGCGGACCGCGCATCGAAACGCTGGTGCCCGCCGATGCCGAAGCCATCGCGCAACTGGCGAGCGCCGACAGTGCCACGCCGAGCGTTTCGGCCAACGGCACCGGGCTATACCGCAACATCTCCGCTTCGGTCTCGATGACCGGGGTCGGCGAGCAGTATTTCCGCGTCAATGGCCGCGAATTCACCGCCGGTGTCGCCTTCGACGAGCAAAGCGTTTCAACCTATGCCCAGGAGGTGGTGATCGACGAAACGACGCGCGACACCTTCTTCACCAATGGCGAAAACCCGCTCGGGCAGGTGATCCTGATCGGCAAGCTGCCGCTGCGCGTCATCGGCGTGGTCAAATCGAGCACGGGCTTCGGGCCGAACGCCAACCAGCTCAGCGTCTACGCGCCCTACACCACCGTCATGAGCCGCATGCTCGGCCAGACCTATCTGCAATCGATCACAGTTCGCGTCGCCGACGATGCCTCGATGGACGATGCCGAGGCCGAGATCGAGGCGCTTCTGACCGCGCGTCACGGCACCGAGGACTTCACCTTGATGAACACCGACACGATTCGCGAGACGATTCAGTCGACGACGCAGACCATGACGCTCTTCATCTCGGCCATCGCGCTGATCTCGCTTCTGGTCGGCGGCATCGGCGTGATGAACATCATGCTCGTCTCGGTGACCGAACGGACGCGCGAGATCGGCGTCCGGCTCGCCATCGGCGCGAGGCGCGGCGACATCCTGCGCCAGTTCCTCATCGAGGCGGTTCTGGTCTGCATCGTCGGCGGTGGCATCGGTGTAGCCCTGTCGCTTGGCATCTCGATGCTGGTGCCACTCTTCATCGCCGGCCTCACCGTCCCGTTCTCGGCGGTGACCGTCGCGGCGGCCTTCGCCTCCTCGACCCTCATCGGTGTCCTGTTCGGCTTCATGCCGGCCCGCTCGGCGGCGCGGCTCGATCCGGTCGAGGCGCTGGCTTTCGAATAGGAGGCGGCGTTCCTCAGTTCTTCGGTTCGAACTGACCGGGCGAGAAGTGGTAGGCGGTCGAGCAGAACTCGCAGGTCACCTCGATCTCGCCGTTGACGGCCATATCCCTTCGTTCCTCGGCAGTGAAATTGTTCATCAGCATATCCTCGATGCGCTCGGCCGAGCACGAGCATCGCTCCTCGAGCGGCTCGGCATCGAAAAGCCTTAGGCGCGTCTCGTGGAACAGGCGAAACAGCAGCCGTTCGGAGGACACGTCCGGATCGACCAGTTCGGCGTCGCCGAGCGTCGCCAGAAGCGCCTTGGCCTCGGTCCAGCCGTCCGGCTCTGCAAAATGCGGATCGGCGGTTTCGGGATTGTCGAAATCGCCGTCGCCGGGCAGGTCGGGCAGGTGCCGCTTGCCATCCCGCGGCAGGTATTGCACCAGCATGCCTTCGGCGCGCCAGCGCGGGCGATCGCCGCGCTTGGCGTGCTCGGCCACCGCCAGCCGCACCTCGGTCGGGATCTGCTCGGACTGCAGGAAATAATGGCGGGCCGCCACCTCGAAGCCGTCGCCTTCGAGAGCGACAATGCCCTGATAGCGGTCCATATGGGTGCCCTGGTCGACGGTCATGGCCAGATGGCCCGTGCCGAGCAGGTCGGCCGGCGATGTCCTGCCGGCGGCCGTGGCGGCATCGACGGCCGCCGCGTCGAACTTGGCGCAGGCCCTTAGGCCATCCGGCGCATCGAGATCGACCACGATCATCGAAACCGGACCCTCGGAATTGGTCTGAAGAATGAATTTTCCGTCGTATTTCAGCGACGAGCCGATCAGCGCGGTCAGAACGATGGCCTCGCCCAAAAGCCGCGACACCGGCTCGGGATAGTCGTGACGCCTCAGGATGGCATCGAGGGCCGGCCCGAGCCGCACCACCCGTCCACGACAGTCGAGCGCCTCGAGGGTGAAGGGCACCGCGACATCGTCGCCGCTTTCCGGCCGGTCGAGACCGAAATCGGTCAGTTCCGCTTGCGCCATGACGGCTCCCCTACAGTTCTTCGATGCCGAAGGCCCAGAGCAGGATGGCCTTCTGGACGTGCAGGCGGTTCTCCGCCTCGTCGAAGACCACCGATTGCGGTCCGTCGATCACCTCGTCGGTAACCTCGTCGCCGCGATGGGCCGGCAGGCAGTGCATGAACACCGAATTGGGTGCCGCCTCGGCCATCAGGCGCGTGTCGACGCGCCAGGGGCTCAAGACCTTGCGCCGCTCCTTGGCGTCGGTATCGCCCATCGACACCCAGGTGTCGGTGATGACGAGATCGGCGCCGGAAACGGCCTGGCGCGGGTCGTCGACCAGCCTGACGGCGCCGCCGGTGGCCTCGATGTCGACGAGAAGGCCCTGATCTGGGCCGTATTCCTCGGGCGTCGACACGGTCAGGGTATTGCCGAATGCCCTTGTCGCATGCACCCAGGAGGCGAGCACGTTGTTGCTGTCGCCGACCCAGACGACCTTCCGGCCTGCGATCGGGCCGCGATGCTCCTCATAGGTCAAGATGTCGGCCATGACCTGGCAGGGATGCGAACGCCGCGTCAGCCCGTTGATGACCGGTACGGACGAAGCACCGGCCAGCTCCATAAGGTCGTCATGGCTGAGGATACGGATCATGATGGCGTCGACATAGCGCGACATCACCCGCGCCGTGTCGGCGAGCGTTTCTTCGCGCGCAAGCTGCATCTCGTGGCCGGTCAGCATCAGCGTCTCGCCGCCGAGCTGACGCATGCCGACATCGAACGACACGCGGGTGCGCGTCGATTCGCGTTCGAAGATCATCGCCAGCACCTTGTCCTTCAGAAGCAGCGGGCGTTCGCCGGCCTTGAGGCGCGCCTTGAGATCGGCGGCAAGGCCGAGAATGCGCCGCAAGTCCGGGGCGGAAAAATCCGACAGATCGAGAAAATGCCGCAACGGGCCGCTTTGTGCGGTGGTCATCATCTTACGTCCCTGGTTTTTCGGCGCGTCGTCCGGAGCCTTGTCTAAAAAAGTGGGCACCGCTTTTCCGGTTCGGACATGCGACCATTCGAACA
Organism: Alphaproteobacteria bacterium; assembly: GCA_018818925.1. Lineage (GTDB taxonomy): Bacteria > Pseudomonadota > Alphaproteobacteria > Rhizobiales > Devosiaceae > JAHJQZ01. Next base: position 14,723 of record JAHJQZ010000136.1, on the reverse strand, counting down.
CACGCCCTAGCCCGCATTGCCGGCATGGGCCTCGAGGGCGTCGCCGATGATGCCGACCGCCTCCTCGATATCCTTTTCGGTCACGATCAGAGGCGGCAGCAAGCGAAGCACATTATCGCCCGCCGCCACCGCCAGAAGGCGACGATCGCGCAGGCGCGCGACGAAATCACGCACGGGCGGGGTGATCTTGATGCCGGCGATCAGCCCCTTGCCGCGTGTTTCGACGACGAGATCGGGAAAACGCTGCGCCAGTTGCTGCAGGTGCCAACCGAGCAGCCGGCCCATTTCTTCGGCGTGTTCGAGAAAGCCCGGCGCGAGCACGCGGTCCATGACGGCGTTGCCGACGGCGCAGGCCATCGGGTTGCCGCCATAGGTCGAACCATGCGTGCCCGGCACCATGCATTTCGCCACCGCCTCGGTGGCAAGGCAGGCGCCGAGGGGAAAACCGCCGCCAATGGCTTTGGCGATGGCCATGATGTCCGGGACGATGCCGGCCCATTCATGGGCGAACAGCCGCCCGGTCCGGCCCATGCCGCACTGCACCTCGTCAAGGATCAAGAGCATGCCATGTTTGTCGCACAGGGTGCGCAGCCCCTTGAGATAGTCGGTCGACATGGCGGTGACGCCGCCCTCGCCCTGCACCGGCTCGATGAGGATGGCGGCGGTGTTCTTGTCGACCAGCGCCTCGACCGCGGCGAGATCGCCGGGCCGCGTGTGCTTGAATCCCGGCATGGGCGGGCCGAAACCCTCGAGATAGGCGGGATTGCCGCCGGCCGCGATGGTGCCGAGCGTGCGGCCGTGGAAGGAGCCGGAAAAGGCGATGATGTCGTAGCGTTCCGGTTCGCCCCTGTCGAAAAAGAAGCGCCGCGCCGTCTTGATGGCGCATTCGAGCGCCTCGGCGCCGGAATTGGTGAAGAACACCCTGTCGGCGAAAGTTACCGCGCACAGGCGCTCGGCCAGCCGCTCGGCCTCGGGAATGGTGAAGATGTTGGAGACGTGCCAGACCCTGTCGGCCTGCGCCTTGAGCGCCTCGACGACATGGGCGTCATGATGGCCGAGGGCGTTGACGCCGATGCCGGAATTGAAATCGAGATAGGACGTGCCGTCCGCGGTGAACAGGCGCATGCCCTCGCCCCGCACGAAGGCGAGATCGGACCGGGCATAGGTGCCAAAGAGCGCGGACATGTCGTTTTCCAAAACCGGGCGCCGGACGCGGCGCGTTGACGAGATTACCAGCGTCGCATCGTCGGCGCGAAAGGACGCATGCCGCCTTTTCGCACGATGCCTCGTGTTCAAAAACCAAAAACGCGCCGCTTTGGGCGGCACGTTGAGAGGCGGTTTATGCCGTTTTACGGCTGAAAAGTCAACGAATGGACAAGGTGTGCCGGGCAAGCCGCTGATATGACTCGCTTTCCCCCAACGAACCGGAAAATCTGCGATTTTCGGGGAAACAGCCGCCAGACTCTTGCGCCGGATTCCGCCGATTGTGTAGTATGAGTGCTGTTGGGGACACGATATCTGGTGTGGCGGACCCCCTCCATATACGAGCGCTAGAAGTTCGGGTCGGCTGCTTCATTTGCCGGCATGGGAATGGATTCTGCCACCACCTTTGGGCCAGGGAGCGGGTTGCATGAGTTGGACGGACGAGCGCGTCGAGTTGCTGAAAAAGCTCTGGATGGAGGGCCTGAGCGCCAGCCAGATTGCCAATGAACTCGGCGACGGGGTGACGCGCAATGCCGTGATCGGCAAAGTGCACAGGCTCAAGCTTTCGGCACGCGCCAAGCCCGCCAGCACGGCGCCGCGTCCGCGCGCGGCCAACCGGCCGACGGTGCACCGAGCTCCCACGGGCGGGTCCGTCTCGCAGGGGATCAAGCGTCGCGTCATGCACGCCGCGCCGACCATCGGTGCCACGGCGCTCAAGCCGAGCGAGGATTTTGCCATCGAGCACGAGCCCGAACTCGCCGACGTGCATGAGCTGCTCATCCCCGAAAGCGAGCGGCTGAGCCTGCTCGATCTCAACGAACACACCTGCAAGTGGCCGATCGGCGACCCCCTGAACCCAGATTTCCATTTCTGCGGTCGTCCGCCCAAGGACGACCATCCCTATTGCGAGTTTCATGCCCGCCGCGCCTATCACCAGGTGGACAAGAAGAGGCGGTAGCGCGTTTCCGTGCAAAGTGGGTGCCGGGAAACCGGCTGGAATTGGCTGCCGAGTTCTTGAGTTCGCGTATTCTTTGTGACTTCCAGGAAAGGCGCTTCCGGGGCGGAAGTGCCTTTTCTCGTTGGTCATCGGCCGGCCGGTAGCGGCGACGCCGCAACAAGCCCCAGCCGCTCGCGGCGCGACCACCGGACCGTCAGGACGATGGCGACAAAGCCGAGACCGGCGGCCAGCCCGGTCCACACGCCGACGCCGCGCCAGTCCAGAACGAAACCGCAGAGATAGGCCGTCCCAAGACCGACGACCCAATAGCCGATCATGGCGACGAGCATGGGCTTGCGCGTGTCCGACAGGCCGCGCAGGGCCGAGGCCATCGCCACCTGGGTCCCGTCGAAGAACTGGAACAGGCCCGCCACCACCAGATAGGACATAGCCAGCTCGATCACCGCGATGTTTTCCGGCCGGGCCGGATCGAGGAAGAGCACCGCCAGGTGGCGCGGCGCGAAGACGAACAGGGTGAAGGTGGTCGACATGAACATGAGCGTCAGGATGAGCGCGATCCAGCCGGCCCGGCCGACCCGTGCCCGGTCGCGCGCCCCCTCGGCCAAGCCGACGCGGATGGTCGTGGCCTGGGCCAGACCCAGCGGCACCATGAAGCTCAGCGAGGCGCATTGCACTGCTATGGCGTGGGCGGCGACGGAATCGGCGCCGATCCATCCCATCATGAACACGGCAAGTCCGAACAGCCCGACCTCGGAGATCTGCGTCAGGCCGATGGGGGCGCCGATACGGAAAACCTCGAAAAAGCGCGGCCAGTCCGGCTTGAAGAACCTGACCAGCACGAAATGGCGCCGGTATTTGGGATGGATCACCGCATAGGCGGCGCCAAGGCCCAGCATGAGCCAGTTGGCGATCGAGGTGGCGATGCCGGCGCCGACAATGCCGAGAGCCGGCAGGCCGGCAGCGCCGAAGATCAATCCATAGGCCAAGAACCCGTTGACGACGACCGCGACCACGACAATGGCGAGCACGGCGCCGGTATTGCCCTTGGCCGAGATGAACAGGCGAAAGACCATGAAGCCGAGCGCCGGCGGCACGCTGTAGGCGCCGAAATCGAGATAGAGCGCGGCGAGATCGGCCGCCTCGGCCGGCTGGCCGAGCAAGGGGAAAATGTGCTCGGCCCCAATCAGGATCGGCACGATGACGGCGGAAAGGGCAATGGCGACCCACAATCCCTGGCGCACCGTGCGGCGCACCGACTTGATCTGCCGCGCCCCGATCGCCTGCGCCACCATGGGTGCGGTCGCCATGAGCACGCCGAACCCGCCGACGAGCAGCGGACTGAGAAGCGCCATGGCCAGCGACATGCCGGCCAGTGACCTGGCGCCGAGCCAGCCCATCAGCACCACGTCGGTGGTGAAGAACGCCGCCTGCGCCAGTTGCGAGAAAACCAGCGGCCAGGCGAGGACCAGCATCGCCCTTGCCTCGAGGAGCCATGGCGCGCGCCGGGACGGCACGGATTCGGACCGCATGGGTTTCGCCCTTCAACCAACGCCCGCCCGGAATCGCGGCGAGCCGGTCGTTATAATGGAGCGGACGGGTGCTGTCGCCGTTTCGACCCATGCATTTTGCTTATGGCGGCGATCTGCGCCGGCGCATTTGCATTCTGAGTTTCTAACAGAGTCGACTGGACGCCGATTGCTGGCTGGCGTTTGCTTGCTCTGGTCGTCGGCGACTCCTCGAGAAACCTGTCAAGCATTCTTTGCGGCGACGGATGCGACTTTCACGACATTGAACGATTGTGCGGTGCAAATTAGCTTTGATCGCCCATATGCTAGCCGGGCGAATACCGAAAGCCATTTTTGCTATCTACGGGGGACATAGTGTCGATTTCTCAGGGCGAAGTTCCTACCAATCCGTCAACCGGAGTTGTTGAGATAATCCGACGTTTTTGGTGGGCTATTCCAATCATCCTTTTTGCTTGGTGGTTCATGTCGTTGCGTAACGAATTGGTAGTAGAGCGGCTTAGTTCTGAAGATCCATTTTTTAGTGTTGCCATGGTAACCGCAGAAATATACAATAAAGGTGATGGGCATGAATATTCATATCACATTGAACTCGGTGGCTCCGACACAGAATATTGCTCTGGAAGCTTTTTTATTGGAAGTCGTGAGCGAAGAAGGATAAATTTTGATTGCACAGCGCTAGATGGATACACGGGAACGTACAGACTTATAACAATGAAAAAGTAGTTTTCAAGTCAGAAACAAATAGACTATACATCTCTGATATGTCTATCCATCGAAAATAAGGGCGCCTTCAAGCGCCCTAGTTTTTGTCGTGACCGTAGTCGCTACCAATTTGATCAGGCCTTGCGCCGCTATTTCGGCGCCAGCACCATGACCATCTGGCGGCCTTCCGAGCGCGGGGTCATTTCAACCTTTGAGAGTTCCCCGGTTTCATCGCGCACCTTGTGCAGCAGTTCGAGACCGAGGTCCTGATGCGCCATTTCGCGGCCGCGGAAGCGCATGGTGACCTTCACCTTGTCGCCGTCCTCGAGGAATTTTTGCACCGAGCGCATCTTCACCTCATAGTCATGGGTGTCGATGTTGGGGCGCATCTTGATTTCCTTGACCTCGATGACCTTCTGCTTCTTGCGGGCTTCGGCGGCTTTTTTCTGCGCGGCATACTTGAACTTGCCGAGATCGAGAATCTTGCACACCGGCGGCGAGGCGTTCGGGGAAATGGCGACGAGGTCCAGGCCGGCTTCGGCGGACATAGCCAAGGCTTCGGAAGTCTTGACGACTCCACGGTTGGTACCTTCGGCATCGATCAGCTGAACTTCCGGGGCGTTGATATCCTCATTGGCTGGCGGCCCGTCCTTCTGGGGCGCCACGGGTCTCATAGGGCGACGAATGGTGCGCAATCCTTCTGTTGTTTGTACCAAGGGTGGAAGCCTATCTAGAATCGTGTCTTCACTTTGTGAAGTCAACACTCGCTGCGACGAATTGGTTGCATAGGGAAGAACCGGGCATGGAAACCAGGCGCATTGTCGTCGGACAGGGCGATGCGGCACGCGATATCGCCGTGGCCCAACGTTCCGGCGCGCATCCCGGTCTGTTCTGGCTCGGCGGCTTCAAATCCGAGATGACCGGCACCAAGGCCGCGGCACTCGATGCCCTCGGCGCTGAAATGGGCGTTGGCGTCACCCGCTTCGACTATTCCGGGCACGGCCTGTCGGGCGGCAGTTTCCTCGACGGCACCATCTCGCGCTGGCTCGAGGAAGCCCTTGCCGTTTTCGGCCTGACGACCGGCCCGCAGATCGTTGTCGGTTCCTCGATGGGCGGTTGGATGGCCCTTTTGCTCAACAGGGCCCTGCGCGAGGCTGGCGGGAGCCGCGTCAAGGCGCTGGCGCTCGTCGCCCCGGCTATCGACATGACCGAGGACCTGATGCGCGCGACCTTTACGCCGGCCGAACTGCACGACCTGCACGCCACGGGCCGGGTCGAAAGGCCGTCCGCCTATTCCGACGAACCCCATGTGCTCACCGAAAGGCTCATCGTCGACGGATCGAGGCACGTGCTTTTCGGTCACGGCTCGATCGTTGTCGGGTGTCCGGTCGCGATCCTGCAGGGTGGGCAGGACGCGGCTGTGCCCTTGACCCATGCCCTGAAGCTTTTGAGCCATCTGACCCTCGATCCGGTGAGCTTCACGCTGGTGCCCGACGGCGATCACCGCCTGAGCCGGCCCGAGGATTTGGAGCGGCTGAAAGAGACGGTGCGGCGGCTCGTGGCGGAATAGGGCGCGGAGCGTCGAAAAAAGCGATCTAGCGCGTCGTCGCCAGCCGCGCCCTCGCCTGCCCGTCCGCATCGAAATTGTCCGGGTCGAGCCAGGCTTCGTAGACTTTTTTCAGTTCCGGCCAGTCCTCGTCGAGCATCGAGAACCAGGCCGTGTCGCGGTTTTCGCCCTTGACGATCATGTCCTTGCGGAAAATGCCCTCGAAGCGGAAGCCAAAGCGGAGCGCCGCCCGCATCGAGGGCAAATTGAGATCGTTGCACTTCCATTCGAAGCGGCGATAGCCGAGGGTTTGAAAGACGTATCGCGCCGTCAGAAAGAACGCCTCGGTGGCGATGCGTGTCCGCGAGATGCCGCGCCCCCACAGGACGTCGCCGATCTCGACCGAGCGATGCTCGGGGCGGATGCGCATGAAGGCGTGCCGTCCACCGCAAAGCCCGGTACCCTGGTCGAGGACCGCCAGATAGAGCCATTCGGCATGATCTCTTGCGGCGCGCACCCAAGCGCGGTGCGCCTCGGCGTCGATGGGCGTCCGGCTCGACATGTAGCGGTAGCGCGCCTCGAGCCCTTCCCCCGATATTGCCGCCCAGAGCGCGTCGGCATGACGCTCTTCAAGCGGTTCGAGCCGGCAGTAGCGGCCGTCGAGCGTCACCTTTTGCGGCGGTGCGCCCGGTTCGAGAACACTCATTGTCACAATCCTTCATAGATGGCCGTCAGGCCGTGACGATAGGTCGGGTACAAAAGCTCGATGCCGAGCGCCTTCTTGATCGCCGCATTCGCGACGCGCTTGTTGTCGGAATAAAAGCTGCGCGCCATGGGTGTCATCTCGGCGATTTCGAAATCCACCTCGGGCGGCGGCGATCTGCCGATCAGGCCGGCGGCATAGGAAACCACCTCCTGCGGCGGCGCCGGTTCGTCGTCGGCGAGATTGAAAGTGCCGGACAGCCGGGCCCGCGCGGCGAGCGCCGTCACCCTGGCGATGTCCTCGACATGGATGCGGTTGAACACCTGGCCCTTCTTGACGATGCGGCGGGCCGTGCCCGCTTCGAGCTTGTCGAGGCCGGACCGGCCCGGCCCGTAGATTCCGGCGAGCCTGAGGATGGTCAGCGGCACGCGCCTTTTTGCCGCGAAATCGCGCCAGGCCTGTTCCGCCGCGACCCGCCAGCGCGACCTGAGATTGAGCGGCCTGAGCTCGGCCGTCTCGTCGATCCAGGCGCCGCCATGATCGCCATAGACGCCGACTGTCGAGAAATAGCACAGCCATTCGAGCCGATCGGATGCCATCAGGTCGTCGGCGTGGAAGCGCAGGACCGGCGCGCCGCCTTCGCCCGGCGGCGCCGAGGCGATGACGTGGCTCGCCCGCGCCAGCGGCGCCCGAAGGCTCTCGCACGGCGCGGTGCCGTCGAAGCCATGCACCTCGATCCTTTCGAGGCCGAGCGCATGCGCGCGATCGAGCGACCGGCTGGTGCCAGCGATGTCGAGATCGGCGCCGCAGGTCTCGCGCAGGGCGCGCACCGCGGCACGCGCGGAAAAGCCGAGGCCGAAAATGAAAACCTTCATGAGACAATGTCTTCGAAACGGGGTGTCAGATCGCCGACCCACTCGTTTGCGACCTCGGGATCGCTCTCTGTGGGCCGGTGATGGGCGCGGGCGGCGGCGATTCTAGTCGGCGCGGCCAGCCGACGGAAGGCCCAGATGGCGGCGCCGCGCACGAGCGGGTCGGCATGGTCGAGCCGGGATTCGACAAGGGGCAGCAGGCGCCCGGATGCGCTGTTGCCGAGCGCGATCATGACATTGCGCAAAAAGCGCGCATGGCCGAGCCGCTTGATCGTCGATCCGGCGAACAGCTTGCCGAAACCGGCCGCGTCCAGTTGCGCCAGGCCGGCGAGGTCCGGCGCGACGAGATCGGCCCGCGCCTGCAATTTGGCTTCCCTCGTTTCGGAGGCGAACTTGTTCCAAGGGCAGACGGCGAGACAGTCGTCGCAGCCGAAGACGCGATTGCCCATCGGGGCGCGATAGGCGCGCGGGATCTGGCCCTTCGCCTCGACGCTCCAATAGGCAAGGCACTTGCGCGCGTCGAGCTGGAAGGGTGCCGGAAAGGCATCTGTCGGGCAGATGTCAAGGCAGCGCCGGCACGTCCCGCAGCTTTGCGCATGCGGGGCGTCCGCCGGCAGTTCCGCCGTCGTCAGGATGGCTCCGAGAAACAGCCACGATCCGAACTGGCGCGACACCAGCACGGTGTGCTTGCCCTGCCAGCCGATGCCGGCCGCCTCGCCGAACGGCTTTTCCATCAGCGGCGCGGTGTCGACGAAGACCTTGACCTCGGCGCCGCTCCGCCGCGCCAAAAGGCCGGCCAGGTCCTTGAGCCTGCCCTTGACGATGTCGTGATAATCACGGTTGCGGGCGAAAACCGAGATAAGGGCCTTCTCGCGTTCCGCCAGCAGCTTCATCGGATCCTCGGCCGGCCCGTAGTTCATCCCGACCATTACGAGCGATCGCGCCTCGGGCCAGAGACCGCGCGGCGATTTGCGGCGCGCGGCGGTCGATGCCATCCAGTCCATGTCGCCATGCCAGCCGCGCGCGATGGCTGCATCGAGTCGGGCGGGCAGATCGGGCCGCGCGTCGGCCGGGGCGATGCCGAAGGCGCTAAAGCCGAGGGCAGTTGCGCGCGCCCGCAATTCGGCAACCAGCGGTTCGGGTCCGATTGTCAAAAATCGAGGTCCGCATAGGTCCTGGAGGGCGGCATGTGGATGACCCGGTCGGAAAGGAGCGGCCGGAAGGCTGGGCGCGACTTGAGCCGCGCGAACCAGGATTTCACCTCCTCGTGCACGTCCCAGGAGACATCGCCGAGATAATCGAGCGCCGACAGGTGCGCGGCGAGGGCGAAATCGGCGAGGGTCAGGTCCGGACCGGCGAGCCAGCGCCGCGTCGCCAGCAGATAGGCGAAATACTGCATGTGTTCGGAAAGATTGGCCTTGGCGGCCCTTAGGGCCGATGGGTCGGGCGAGCCCTGACCCAGTTCGCGCTTGCCGATCTTTTCCTCGAGCACATAGCGGGTCACCTCGTCGTTGAGCCGCAGCATCACCCAGTCGTACATGCGCCACATCTCGGCGCGGGTCGCGATGTCGACGGGGATGAGGCCCGCCACCTGCGAGGGTGCGTGCTGCGCCTCGATATGATGCATCACCGCGCTGGGGCCGATCACCGCCCGGGTGCCGTCCTCCAGAAGCAGCGGCACGGTCGCCGCCGGATCGATATCGACGAGCCGCGCGTCGCGCTTCCAGTGGCTGACATCCTCGAGCTTTGGATCGACGCCGTATTCCCCGAGCATCAGCCGGACGAGACGGCACGACGGGTCGAGGCGATGCTGCAATAGGGTCGGCATGGCGGTGCAACGAGCTCCCGGTTGGCGCCTTACACTTCGGGCCGAAACAGGCTAGAAGCGTCGAATTCGGATAAAGCGATTGCCTCTTGGATAGGAGATGAAATGAGCGCCGATCAAGGTCTTTTTGTGCCGATAATTCAAGGTTTCATCGAAGGCTTAACGGAGTATTTACCCGTTTCCTCGACTGGGCACCTGCTTCTCGCCGAGCATTTTTTCGGCCTGCACGAGCCGGACGCCTTCATCGTGATGATCCAGTTCGGCGCCATCCTCGCCGTGATCACGGTCTATTTCAAAAAGCTCTACGAGCTCATCGTCGATGCCCTCAAGGGCAACAGGGGCGCATGGATGTTCGCCCTCAACGTCGTTCTGGCCTCGGTTCCGGCCGGCCTGGTGGGGTTCCTCGCCCATGATTTCATCCAGGGCGTGCTCTACGAAAGCCCTGCGCTCATCTGCTGGATGCTGCTGATCGGCGGGTTCATCCTGCTCGTCATCGACCGGCTGCCCCTTAAGCCGCGCTATACCGACATTTATACCTATCCCTGGCACCTGAGCCTCGTTATCGGCCTGTTCCAGATGCTGGCGCTCATCCCCGGGGTGTCCCGTTCCGGCGCAACCATCGTCGGCTCGCTCCTGTTCGGCACCGACAAGCGCTCGGCGATGGAATTCACCTTCTTCATTGCCCTGCCGATCATGTTCGGCGCCTTCGCCTACGATTTCTACAAGAACACCGACGCCATCCTCCATGGCGGCGCCGGCACCGACATCGCCATCGGTTTCGTCGTGGCGCTTGTCGTCGCCATTCTCGTGGTGCGCTATCTGCTCGACTTCGTCAGGAACTACGGCTTCGCCTTCTTCGCCTGGTGGCGCATCGTGGTCGGCGGCGGCGGGCTGATCGCGCTCTATCTGATGGGCTGAACCGCTATTCGATGAGATTGGCGAGGATCGCCGCGGCGATGTTGGAATAGCCGTCGGTCCAGGGTCGGATGAGCGGATGGGGCGGGCGCTCGCGCCAGCCCTCGAGCCTTTCGAGCATCTCCACCGGCCCGACGGCGACCGCCGCGACCTTGTTCTTGAGCCTGCCGAGCGATCCGGCCTCGTCGGGCGAGAACAGGATGTAGCGGCTGTCGAGTCCGACCGCCGCCGCGGTCGCGGTCACAACCGAGGCGATGTCGGCGAACCGGTTGGAGACGTGAAAGAAGACAAGGCCCTCTGGCGCCAGCTTGTGGCGATAGAGTTCGAGCGCCTCGCCGGTCAGAAGATGCGCCGGGATCGCGTCGGACGAGAAGGCATCGACAATGACGAGGTCGAAGCCGGCATCCGGTTCGGCGGCAAGGGTCAACCGTGCGTCGCCGAGGACGATTGGTGCCTCCGGCGTGCAGTCGCCGACATAGGAAAACAGCGCCCTGTTTGTGGCGATGGCGACGACGGCCGGGTCGATCTCGAAGAACCGCCAATCCTCGCCCGCTTCCGCGTGGCAAGCCATGGCGCCGGCGCCGAGGCCGATGACGCCGACCCGCATGCGGTCCCGCGTCTCGCGCATGAGCCGCACCGCATCGCCGAATGGCCCTTCGAAGCTGTAATAGGCGAGCGGAATGCCGGAAAGCCCCGGTTCGACCAATTGCAGATTGTGCGTCGTGTCGCCGTGAAGATAGCGATGCACCGTGCCGGACGGCGTTTCGGTTTCGGTGACCCGCGACACGCCGAAGAAATTGCGCGTGAGTGCAATCGTGTCGCCGAACGGATCGAGCCCGAGCCGCGGCAGCAGGACTTCGACGGCGAACAGCGCCACGGCGGCGGCGAGAAAGGTGCGCAAGGGCCGCGCGCCGGCCAGTAGCACCGCAAAGAACCCGACCAGAAGCGCGGCGATGAGATAGCCGTTGCGTTGTTCGGCCACTCCGCCGACAAGCGCAAGGCTCCACAGCAGCAGCAACAGGCCGATGGCGAAAACAATGTCGACGCGCCGGTCGGCGGCCCAGCTGCGCCGGAGCGGCAGGAAGGCGGCGGCGGCCACCAGCATGAGCGGATATTCGAGAACGGTCGGCAGGAGATAAGGCGCGACCAGTGCCGTCAGCGCCCCGCCCATCACCCCGCCCGCCGACATCAAAAGGTAGAATTCGGTCAGCCGGTCGGCCGGCGGGCGCCGTCCGGCGAGATCGGCATGGCAGATCAGGGCGGCAAAAAAGAACAGGCTAAGATGCAGCACGAGCATCAGCGGCGCATTGGCCCACAAGAAGACATCGAACATCAGCGCGAAAGCCAGAAGCGCGACAAAGCCCCAGGCGATGAAGGCCATGGGCAGGGCGCCGCGCCGCTCGAAGACGAGGACGAACGTCACGAGGTAGAGCGCCAGCGGCAGCACCCACAACAGCGGCATGGCGGCGATATTGGTAGAAATATGGGCCGTCACGCCGATGAGAAGGCTTGAGGGCACCGCCGATGCCAAAAGCCATCTTAGCCGGGTCCGCAGCGCCGGCGTCACCGATCGGGACGTATCGGCTGCGGCCAGCACCGCTTCGGCATCGGCGCTCCCCGCCTTCCGTCCGCTCCAGCCGATGGCGGCGACGGCGACGATCAGGACGCCATAGAACAGGGTCCAGATGCCGGTCTGGCCCTTGAGATCGAACAGCGGCTCGATGGCAAAGGGGTAGGCGAACAGCGCCAGGACGGAACCGAGATTGCTCGTCGCATAGAGGAAGTAGGGATCGCGGGCACGGGCGTGACCGCTTTTCGAAAACCAGTTCTGCAACAGCGGCGCATTGGCCGACAGGGCGAAAAAGGGCAGTCCGAGCGCCAGCGCAAAGGCGAACAGCAGCCGCAATTCGTAAAAGGGCGCATCCGGCGCCGGCAGCAGGTCGGCATCAAGGCTCATCGGCAGGACCAGCAGCCCGAGCGCCAGAACGACCGGATGCACCAGCGCCTGCAGGCGCGGCGACAGGCCCTTCGAGATCAGATGGGCGTAGGCATAGCCGAGGAACAGGCTGGCCTGGAAGAACACCGTTGCCGTGGACCAGACCGACGGGGCGCCGCCGAGCATCGGCAGGGCGAGCTTCGCAAACATCGGTTCGACCGAGAACAGCAGCCCGGCGGAAAGGAACAGCGTCGCCCCGTAGCCGAGTACGAGGGCGGTGTTTCGCACTCCGGCCACGGCAACCGCATCCGCCATTGGCGGCCCTCCCGACTGAGATACCGCAAACAATTGCGCGCCAGTGGTGAACAAGTGGTTTCAGGCGGGCCGGCTGCCGGCGTGGATCGCGACGAGCCGGACGAGGGCGCGGATCTTGTCGTGATGAATGTCAAGGCCGAGACCGTCGACCGATGCCGTTGTGGCGCGGGTCACCCCGTCGACGGCGCCAGCCTTTTCGAGCGCCGCGAACAACAGGCGGTCGGTCTCCGGCGTGAAATGCCGAAGAAGCGCCGCGCGCCGCGCCGGCATGGCCAGCGCCAGCATCGCGACGAGCCCGTAGACGCCCCAATTGGAGACGCCGCAAAGGGTCAGGTGATCGACCCTGGTGCGGCTGGCAATGACGGCGCCATGGGTGATCGCCCTGGCGATGCGCCTTTCCCCGATCCGGCCCATGCCGATCTCGTTACCGCCATCGGCGAAGCCGGCCGTTATCCACGGCGCATCGCGAAACAGGAAATCGCTCGGCGTGAAGCTTCCGTCGAGCCGTTCGGCCCGCATGGAATAGTGGAAGCCGTCCCGCGCCGCGCCCGGGCGTTCGATGGCGAAAAGATGGGTCAGCCCGAAGGCTTCGAGCTCGGCGCGAACACGCCGCCGTTCCGGTGCACCATCTCCGGCCATGGTGACGACAAGGGGATCGAAGGGCAAGCCCAGCGCCCTCGCCACATCCGCGATAGCCTCGGCCAGGCAAGCAAAGTCGGCATCGAGCACGAAGACGAGCGGCCAGCCGAGCACGGCGGCGGCGATGGCGAGATGGCCGGCGCCGATCGGGCCATCGTTCTCGAAGGTCACCCCGCCGCCGGCGCGCGGGATGGGAAAGCCGGTGACCACGCCGAGGCGCGGAGGACTCTCACGGCCGACCAGCGAACGGACGAGCGACGGCAGCCCGAAGCTCAGGCGGGTTTCGAGACATTCGGCGCCGCGCGCCGCGCCATCGCGCACGAGCGTGCGAACCGCCTGGGCGAATTGCCGATCGAGCGTCGCGCGCGCCAGCCGGATCTGCCGACGCGCGGCGTCGCGCTCAGGCGTTGGCGCGGTCGAACTGGCCATTGCGACGGAACCGCCAGAGATAGGTCGGCAGAACGACATCCATTGCCGTGGCGGCGATGCCGAGGCCGGCCAGCGTGCGCCGCTCCCTTGCGGCCGCGTCGGACACCACATTGTCCTTCTGCAAGAGTACGGCCTGATCGGCGGTGAACAGCTTCCACGGGCTTAGTTGCGCGATCGACCCCATGAATCTGGCGAGGCCCGGTCCGATCGGCAGCAGCATGGGCCGTCTCTGGATTTCAGTCAGCAGCCGTTCGAGCAGTTCGCGCATGGTCTCGACCTCGGGACCGCCGAGCTCGTAGACCATGCCGGGCCGGGCGACGCCGGCGACGGCCGCCGTGAAGGCCTCGGCCACGTCGCCGACATAGACCGGCTGGAAGCGCGAGGCGCCGCCGATCAGCGGCAGCACCGGCGACAGCCGGGCGATCTCACCAAACAGGTTGAAAAAGCCGTCGTCGCGCCCGAAGACCAGCGAGGGCCTAAAGATCACCGCCTCGGGAAAGGCCTTGAACACTTCGGCCTCGCCCAGGGCCTTGGAACGGGCATAGGCGCTCGGGGAGTCCGCGTCGGCGCCGAGGGCAGACATGTGGACGAGCCGTGCGGCGCCGACTTCGGCGGCGGCCTCGGCGACGTTCCTGGCGCCCGTCGCATGCACCGCCATGAAGCGCTGGCGCCCCGATTCGTTGAGGATTCCCGTCAGATTGACGACCACATCGGCTCCGGCAGCGGCGCGTAGCACCGACGCCTTGTTCCTCAGATTGGCCTGGACCGGCTGCACCTGTCCGGGAAAACCGAACATCCTGACCTCGCCGGCAAGGTCGGGACGACGGACCGCGACGCGGACGCGATAGCCCAATCGGGCGATTTCCTGGGTGACATTATTGCCGATGAAGCCGGACCCGCCGAAAACGGTCACCAACCCCTTGCCGGTCTCGTCCATCGCCACGCTCCCCGTGCTGTCAGCCTTGGCGGTTCTTAGCTTTTGCCGCCCTGCTTGTCGAGCGTGGCAGCGGACGCGCCGGGCGGCCGCGACCTCGGCCGGCGCGGCGCATTGGCGATTGACAACGACCCGGCCCCGTCCTAGTGAGAGCGCCGCGCCGGCCGGGTTCACGCCCGGCCTCGTGCCCTGGTGGCGGAATTGGTAGACGCGCTAGCTT
>JAHJQZ010000012.1 GCA_018818925.1 Alphaproteobacteria bacterium | reverse complement strand
GATGGCGGCGTAAATCAACCCGGATCCACCTTAGCCAAGCCGCCAAGCTGTCTCACCAGATGGGACCACCTCTCTCCGCGCTTCCCTGTTGCGTCCGCTGGCCCCCGCAGGTGGCCTTGTCGCTCCCCTTGCGGACGGCGCGAAATCCTGCCACCTCATGCGGCATGACCCGGCCGCGCCGCATCGCCGCTTTTGTGCTCGCTATTCTCACGCTCTGTTCGACGGAGCGGGCCGGCGCCATCGATCCTGTCTATCAGGAGGACATGCGGCGGCTGGTCGAGATCATGGGGAGCCTTTATTTCCTCGAACCGCTGTGCGGGGAAGCGAGCGCCGACTGGCGCGCCGAGGCGGCCGAGCTGATCGTGCTCGACGCACCCGATCCCGACCGCGAGCAGCGGCTCTATGGCGCCTTCAACACCGGCTATCAGGCCTATGCGCGCAATTACCGCTTCTGCACCCTGGCGGCGCACGAGGTCATGTTGCGCCTGTTCGACGAGGCGAGGCAGAAATCCGAAGGCATCCGCACGCGATTTGCCGAATAGAGCATCGTGCGCCAAGTCAGGAACCGGTTTTGCGCTTCAAACGATGCGACCACAAAGAGATCGAGCGGCAAAGCGGTTCAGCTTGAACGCGCGACGCTCTTGCGTGGTGACACCGTCAGCGGCAACGGATAGGTAAGATTGCTTAAGGCCTGTTAACCTTTGCCACACGAATGGCGCGCCGAGTGCCTCCACTCGTGATACCGCTGGTCCGTAACGACAAGAAGACGTTCGCATGCATGTGTTTTCGCAGACTTGGTACAGCCCCGACTCCGACCAGAAGGACCGTCAACTCGCCCTCGAGCACCTGGCCGACGCCTGGCATGGCGCCGAAGGCGAAGGCATAGAACCCGAAGCGATTGCGCATGCCGCCATTTTCGCGGCGCTGGCGACGCTCGTCTCCGACTATGGCGAAGAGGCGGTGGCCGATCTGATCTCGTCCCTGCCCGAGCGCATCCGCGCCGGCGAGTACAGCGTCGACCGCACCGTCCAGTAGCGCCCGGCCGCCGCCGGACGGACAAGTTCGCATCCGATCAATGCACGCCGCGCGTTTTTCGCCAAAGGCGGATCAATTGCCATGTTGGAATGACACGGGCGCTTAACACCGTCCGCAAGCCCCGCATGCGCAAGCAGTTTGGAACTGCTATTAGTCTCTGTCAGAGATTAATTTTGGAACGCAGCATGACCACGCCTGACCTGTCCTGTTTGGACGCCCAGACGACGGTGATCGAACACCAGATCGCCCTCGAATATATCGCCGATATCTGGGACCTGGCGGGGATCGACGGCATTGAGCCCGAGGTCATTTCGCACGCCGCCATCCGCGTCGCGCTGGCAACGCTGGTCGGCGAGTTCGGCGAGGAGGCAATTGCCGACCTGATCGCCGGCCTGCCCGAGCGCATCCGGCACGGGGAATTCACCCTCCATCTCAACCGGCATTAGGCAATTTCGGAAGCGCCGTCATTGCGAGCGCCTGCAAGGCGCGCGGCAATCCAGAGGGTGCCTGGCGAAAGCGCCTGCCGCCTGCTGGATTGCTTCAGGCTTCGCCTTCGCAATGACGCTTGTGGGCGGGTTGCAGCATCTGGCACGGGCTTCCCTCCCCTTTGTGGGGAGGGTTGGCGAACAGGACTTGGCCCTTGCCAAGTCCGTCGTGAGCCTGGGTGGGGGTATCAACGCCGGCGCTTGGGCCCCACCCCACCCGACCCGGCTACGCCGGGCCACCCTCCCCATCAAGTGGGAGGGAAGCGGACGGCGAGGTTCATGTCCCGTCAGCTTCTGAGGCTCTTCGGCGATTCCAGAAACCGGATCGGCCTGCCCGACGCCGCCGTCACCAGTTCGTTCTCCCACATCACCCTTTGCCCGCGGATGATGGTGCCGACCGGCCAGCCGGTGACGCTCACTCCGTCATAGGGCGTCCAGCCGGCCTTCGAGGCCACCCAGTCATCGGTGATCGTTGCCTTGCGCTTCATATCGACAATGGTGAAATCGGCGTCGTAGCCCTTGGCAATGCGGCCCTTGCCGGCGATGGAAAACAGGCGCTGCGGGCCGGCGCTCGTCATGTCGACGAAACGCATGAGGCTCATGCGGCCGGCATTGACATGGTCGAGCATGATCGGCACCAGCGTCTGCACCCCGGTCATGCCGGAGGGCGATTGCGGATAGGGCCTGTCCTTTTCTTCCCGCGTGTGCGGGGCGTGATCGGAGCCGAGCACGTCGGCGACACCCTGGGTAACCCCCTCCCAGATGCCGGCGCGATGGGCGGCATCCCGGACCGGCGGGTTCATCTGGGCATAGGTGCCGAGACGGGCATAGGCCGTCTCGTCGAGGCTCAGATGGTGCGGCGTCACCTCGAGGCTCGCCACGTCCTTGTGATGGGCGAGGAATTCCATCTCTTCTTGTGTCGAGATGTGCAGCACATGGATGCGCTTGCCGGTCTTTTCGGCCAGCGCGACCAATCGCTTGGTCGACTTGAGCGCCGCCTCGGGATCGCGCCAGACCGGATGGCTCGACGGATCGTTGTCGACGCGCAAGCCCTTGCGGGCCTCGAGCCGGTACTCGTCCTCGGAATGGAAGGCGGCGCGGCGGGAAATGGCACGGAGGATCGCCTCGACGCCATCGTCGTCGGCCACGAGCAGCGAGCCGGTCGAACTTCCCATGAACACCTTGACGCCGGCACAGCCCGGCAGCTTTTCGAGCACGGGCAGCTCGGCGACGTTGTCGTGCGTGCCGCCGACATAGAAGGCAAAGTCGCAATGCATGCGGCCGGTCGCACGGGCGATCTTGTCCGCGAAGGCCTCCCTGGTGGTGGTCAGGGGATTGGTGTTGGGCATTTCGAAAACGCCCGTCACCCCGCCCATGACCGCCGAGAGCGAGCCCGTCGCGAGGTCTTCCTTGTGCGTCAGGCCCGGCTCGCGGAAATGCACCTGGGTGTCGATGACGCCGGGCAGGATGTGCAGGCCGGTGCAGTCGATCGTTTCGTCCGCCTTGGCCGCCTCCAGCGTACCGAGCGCCGCGATGCGGCCGGCGATGACGCCGATGTCGGCATCGTGAATACCGTCGTGGTTGACGAGCGTGCCGTTCTTGAAGATCAGATCGAAGCGGGTCATGGTCACATCCTTCCTTCACACGCGTTTACGTGACCTGGCGCCACGGGAGCAAGCCTTGAGCGAGAACCAGAGAGTCGAACGCCGCGCCGGCCGCGTCGCCATAAGCGTGACGGGCAAGGACGCCGCGCATCTTCTCAACGATGTCCTCAGCGGTCCTGTCGCTGCCGAACCCGGCCCGGCTCAATGGTGGGCGCTATTGACGCCACAGGGCAAGATCCTCGCCGAGGGGCTCAGCGCCTGGCACGAGGGCGGCTTCTGGCTCGATATCGACCCATCCGTCGTCGACACTTTCATGAAGCGCATGCGGCTCTACACGCTCAGGGCCGACGTGATCTTCACGGAGTGTTCGCAAAGCCATGTGGTCGGCTGGTCGGAGGGGCCGGTGGCGGATGCGGTCTCGGACGAGGACGGACGCGACAAAACGCTTGGCCATCGCATCATCGCGCCGGCGGATCGTGCGGCCACCTGGCAGGACGGCGACAGCTATCTTGCGCGGCGCATCGCGCTCGGACTTTCAGAACTCGGGCCCGATTTTGCCGCCGACACGACCTTCCCGCACGATATCGGCATGGACCTGCTCGGCGGCGTCGATTTCGAAAAGGGCTGCTATGTCGGCCAGGAGGTCGTGTCGCGCATGAAGCATCGCGGCACGGCGCGGCGGCGGCCGGTGGTGGTTTCGGGCCAGGCGCTCGCGGCCGGCGCGCCGGTCACGGCGGGCGAGCGCGAGGCGGGCACGCTCGGCGCGGTCCGGGACGGCAAGGGCGTCGCCATCCTGCGCCTCGACCGCATCGCCGACCCGCAGGCGGCGACGGTTGGCGGCGCGCCGGCCTCGCTTGCCCTGCCCCATTGGGCGAGCTATTTTTTCGGCGGCTCCGGCGGCGACTGACCCGCGCGGCAAATTCTCGGAAGGGCGGAAGAATGGCGCGGACACCAAACCGGGCTTGGCAGCGTATGCTTTCGGGGCGGCGGCTCGATCTGCTCAACCCGTCCCCGGTCGACATCGAATTGTCCGACATCGCCCACGGCCTCGCCCGCGTTGCCCGCTGGAACGGCCAGACTTTCGGCGACTATTCGTTTTCGGTGGCCCAGCATTCGGTGCTGGTCATGGTGCTGTTCGAAGCGGCGGCGCCCGGCGCCAGCCCCCGCGACAAGCTGTTCGCGCTTCTGCACGACGCGCCCGAATATGTCATGGGCGACATCATCTCGCCGCTCAAGTCGGCGATGGGCGGAGACTACCGCGATCTCGAATCCCGCCTGCTCAACGCCATCCATATCCGCTTCTCGCTGCCGGCCATCCGCCCGGCCGCCCTGAGCC
This sequence comes from Alphaproteobacteria bacterium, assembly GCA_018818925.1. Classification (GTDB taxonomy): domain Bacteria; phylum Pseudomonadota; class Alphaproteobacteria; order Rhizobiales; family Devosiaceae; genus JAHJQZ01. Next base: position 17,390 of record JAHJQZ010000012.1, on the reverse strand, counting down.
GCGCCATCAAGAAAGCCGACCGCGACGCCGCCTATTTCGAGGCGGTGAACCTTGCCGGTTTCGAGATCGAGGAAGCGCGGCGCTATTTCGGCGCTCCCGAAACGGCACAGTTCGAGATCGAGGACTTCGACCGGCTGATCCGCCCCTGGCCGACCCAGGAGGCGCATGACCGGTTCATCGAGGCTTTCGCCGAACTCAGCGCCGCGATGCGGTAACAACCTGATATTCTTCCTTAAAATCGCCCTGCGCGTGCATTTTAGGCATTAAGGTTTATGCGCGCTCGTCTTTGACCGCCCGGTGCGAAAGGGTTGATAAAGCCTTAATCGCGCAACCCGGGATTCAAGGCGGGGTTTCATCATGAAAAAAGCTTTGGCCGCGGCCGCCGGCACAGTGATCGTTCTGGCCCTGCTCGGCCCGGCCCTGACCGCCGACTTCTTCCACAGCCGCTGGTCCGATGGCGCCGGTCCCGATGTCGGCGCTGTCGCGCCCGACAGCATGGCGGACGTCACCGTGCTCGGCGCCGGCATTGCCGAAACGGACGCCGCCGCCCCCATCGCGGTGGCGGATGCCGGCGACGCGACTCCCGAAGAGGCGGCGCGCTTTGCCGACCTGCTGCGGATCGACGACCGGCCCGGGGTCAGCATCGCGCCGACTTTGTCGCGCCGGGTGCTCGCCAGCCACACCGTCACCAAGATCGGCTATGGACGGGCCGAGCAGGTCGAGATCGTCACCACCCCGAGCGGGGTCTATTCGACCGATGGCCTCGATTCGACGCATGTGCTCTATCCCGGCATCAGCCTCGACCGCAATGCTCCGGAGCGGATCATGGGCCTGTTCGCGCTGATCGGCGGCAACTGGATCGACATCGTTCCGGTGCGCGCCGGCTCGTTCACCCATTATGGCGCCGGCTACGGCGTCTCCTATCGCACCAACAGCGCCAGAACCTGCATTGCCGGCGAAGGCTATCGCGGCTGCTTCTAGGCTGTGCTCGCCTGGCCCGGGCCTTTTACTCCTTCGTCATGGCGAGGCGCATCGCGCCGAAGCCATCCAGAAGGCTGCTTGCGCCGGCGCGCGTTACCTACTGGATTGCCGCGCGCCCTTCGGGCGCTCGCAATGACGATGAAGGGTTGGGCTGGACTCAGGTCACGCCCTTGAAGCGGTAAAAGACGTGCAGGCCGATGCTCGTCATCTTCTTCATCTGCCGCGCCCAGACCGGCCGGACGTAGCTGGCGTGGTAATGGGTCGCGTTGGCGACCTCGGTCAGGTAGAGATCGCCGCGCAGAACCTTGGTCGCCACTTCCCTGGCCGTGGCCCAGGCTTCCGGCTCGGTGACGCGCTCGGGAATGCCGTCGCAGGCGAAAGAGAACTGGCAGGCGTTGCGCCATGACTGGTTCTGGTACACCACGGCGCAGATCGAGGACGGATAGAGGTCCGACTTGACGCGGTTGAGCACGACCTGCGCCACGGCCACCTGGCCGCGATAGGCTTCGCCGCGCGATTCGAAATAGACCGCCTCGGCAAGGCATTCGAACTGGCGTTCGGACACCTTCATGGAGACCGGCGTGTCGAAAATGCTGGGCGGCGCCATGGCGCGGGCATAGGCGAGCGTCGCCGGCACCGGGTCGGGAATGGGATCGAAAACCATCGTTTTCTCTATGGCGCTGAGCGCGGCGCTCAACACCGTCGGATCGATTGCCGCCAGTGCCGTCGGCAGGGGCAGCGCCTCGCTGCGGCGCGACTTTCTGAGGAAATCGACCAATTCGGGCTGGAGGCGCTGTGTCAGCATTTCGCTGCGCAAGAGGTTGAAGGTGCTGGCGACGGCGATGGCATCCTGGGCCGGCCGGGCGCGGGCGCGTTTTTCGGCGCGGTTGGGACCGCTGAACACCTTGGCCGTGAACAGGGTGCCGACGCTGCCGGTGATGACGGCATCGGCGCCCTCGAGGCGCAGGCCGGCCTTGACCATGGCGGCGGGCGCTTCCGCTTCGGCGCCCGGCGGCAGCGCGGCCTGGATGGAGGCCGCGTAAAAGACCATGCCGACCAGCAGGCCGGCGACGATGCGCAGGCGCGGCAGCCGGCGGAATGCGGCGCGGGCGGTGTTTTGATGGAGATGAGCCGGTGGATCGGCTTGAGCGGCGTCCGCCGAACCGGCAGGCCGTGTTCGATGCGCTCCGGACGGCCGCGCAGCGGGCCGCCTCATCCAATCGCCTGGGGAACGCATACGCTCAAACAAACTGACTACTCACCGCGATACGCCGGGTACTGCCCGCGCCGGACCTCGAACTCGGTTCAATGCGCGTCACGGCAATAATGCGCGATTAACCTTGCCGTCACGTAAACGGAAACGCCATGGCAGGGGAAAGGCGGCTTTTAGGTCATTTCCGGGCGAGCGTCGTTTTCCCCCGCCTTTCGCACCGCATGGTTGCCGAAACGGAAACGGGCGCTACCTCTCCCCGGGGAGAGGTGGGCAATCGCATTTGGCTGCGCAGCCCCCCTCATCCCGCGCTTCGCGCCACCTTCTCCCGCAAGGGGAGAAGGAAGACAACCGCGGAAACTGCGGCTCCTTCCCCCTCTCCCTTGACGGGAGACTTGGGCGCGCTCGGACCTTGCTCCAGTGGAGCAAGGTCAGCGCCCAAGGCCCGAAGGGCGGGTGAGGGTGGGGCCACACGGCATGCCGTCGCCAAATGCGATTGCCCTGCCCCGGGAGGGGGGGAGGTCGGACCGGAGCGAAGGCGAAGGTCCGGGTGAGGGAGCCTTCGCCGAGTCTGCAGAAAGGCCCCCCTCACCCGCCGCTCCGCGTCGACCTCTCCCCCGAAGGGAGAGGTGGGCTCCCGCTTCTAGCCGGCCCGCCGCTGCGATTGCGCCAGAGCCAGGCGCGCCACCGGCACGCGATAGGGCGAGCAGCTGACATAATCGATGCCCAGCCCGGCAAAAAAGGCGATCGAGGCGGCGTCGCCGGCGTGCTCGCCGCAAATGCCGATGACGAGATCGGGTTTGACGGCGCGGCCGCGCTCTATGGCGATCATGATCAGTTCGCCGACGCCGCGCTGGTCGATGGTGGTGAACGGATCGGCGTCGTAGAGGCCGCGCCTGAGATAGGCGTTGAGAAAGACCGGGGCGTCGTCGCGGGAAATGCCGAAGGTCGTCTGGGTCAGATCATTGGTGCCGAAGGAGAAGAAATCGACATGCGGGGCGATGTCGCCGGCCCGCAAGGCGGCGCGCGGCAATTCGATCATGGTGCCGAAGGCGATGTCGACGCCGTGATCCTCGAGTATGCCCTCGCGCTCGAGAACGGCGAAGACCTGCTGGCGCATGGCCGAGACCTCGCGCGGCGAGGACACGAAGGGCGCCATGATCTCAAGGCGGGTGTGGGCGACGCCCTGCCGCGCCGCCTGCCTGAGGCCGGCGACGAGCGCGCCGATCTGCATGTCGAGGATTTCGGGATAGGTGATGGCCAGCCGGCAGCCGCGATGGCCAAGCATCGGATTGGTCTCGGCGAGGCGATTGAGCCGCAATTTCAGGGCACGGATGTCGAGGCCGAGCGCCCCGGCGGTCTCGGCTATGTCCTCCTCGGTACGCGGCAGGAACTCGTGCAGCGGCGGATCGAACAGCCGGACGGTGACCGGCTTGCCCTCCATGAGAGCGAACAGGGAGGCGTAGTCGCTCGACTGGTATTCGATGAGCCCCTTGAGAGCGGCGACGCGGTCGCGCTCGTTTTCCGAAAGGATCATGCGCCTGAGGGCCATCAGGCGCTCGGGCGCAAAGAACATGTGCTCGGAACGGGCTAGCCCGATACCCTCGGCGCCAAAGCTCAGGGCGGTGCGCGCCGATTCGAGCGTTTCGGCATTGGTCCTGACGGCGATGGTCCGGCTGGCGTCGGACCAGTCGAGCAGCCTGGCGAGGGCGCCGCCGATCTGCGGCTGGGTGAGCCTCAGCGCGCCGGAATAGACGGCGCCGTCCGAGCCGTCGATGGTGATGCTGTCGCCGGACTTGAGTTCCATCGAGCCGATGCGACAGGTCATCGAATGGGCATCGATCTGCAGCGAGCGGATGCCGGCGACGCAGGGCTTGCCGGAAACGCGGGCGATGATGGCGGCATGCGAATTCTGGCCGCCGCGGGCGGTCAATATGCCGGTCGCGGCGCTCATGCCCTCGACATCGGCCGGTCCGGTCTCGATGGCAATGAGGATGCAATGGCGACCGCGCGCCTTCAGCCGCGCCGCGTCCTCGGTGGAAAACACGATCTCGCCCGAGGCGGCGCCGGGCGAAACGCCCAGGCCCACGGCGATCGGCGCCTCGTCGTCATCGGTTTCAAGGCGCGGGTGCAGCAATTGCGGAATGCGGGCCGGCTCGGTCCTGAGAACCGCCTGATGCGGCGTCCAGACGCCGCGCTCGACGCGGTCGACCGCCGCTTCGAGTTCGGCGCGCGCGCCGGCCAGATAAGGCCGCGCCGACAGGAGCGACGGGCGGCCGCCCTTGACGGCGACCAGGCAGGACATGTGCTGGCCCGAGGCGGCATCGAGCCGCTCGGCGAGACGCCGCGCCGTCTCCGCCGCCGGACCGAGCCGGTCGAGCAGCTTTTGCGGCGGGCCGAGCGCACCGGTCTCAGGGTCGCGGGTGTCGAAGGCCATGTGCTCGCCGCCGGCCATGGCCTGGACGATGACGATCTGGGCATCGCGTTCGGTCTGGCCTTCGGGGTTCTCCCAGATCGGGCCTTCGGCGGCATAGGAGCGGAACGCCGTGTCGATGGCCCGCGCGAAGGGGCGCGTCGTATCGACGGCCTCGGATTCGTCGGATGGCGCCGGGATGTCGATGCGGGCGCGCATCAGCCCGGCGCTGTGACGCGGCGCCGAGGTACGGACGGCGAGCGGCGGCGGTGTGCGGCCGTGACCGACGAGGCGGAAGAGGATTGTGACCCAGGTCTTGAGGAGCCTGCTGCCGCCGTTGTCGCGCTCCTGCAGAAGCGCATTCCAGGCGGCCCGGGTGATGGCGACGGTCGGCACCACCGGCAGGCCGGCACTCTGAACCTCGTGGTTCCAGCGCGCCTTGCCGACCAGCAAGCGCCGCTGGGCCGCATCGAGCGCCGCCCGACCCTCGGCCGGAGCGATCACGAACATCTGCCGTGCGATGGACATCTGACTACCGCCCCCTGATTTGCCGCAACTATCGCGCGCCGTCGCCAATGGGGCAATGCGTTGGTAGAGGTGAAGCCAAATCGATGATGGTTGACTTCAATCCGGCCAACACGCATCTGTCGGGCCATGAGCGACAAAGCAAAACTCGACATCGTCCTGTGCGCCCCGCGCGGTTTTTGCGCCGGGGTCGACCGCGCCATCCAGATCGTCGAGGTGGCGCTCGAAAAATACGGCGCGCCGGTCTATGTGCGCCACGAGATCGTCCACAACAAATACGTGGTCGACAGCTTGAAGGCCAAGGGCGCGGTCTTTGTCGAGGAATTGAGCGAAATCCCCGATACGGCGGCTCCGGTGGTGTTTTCGGCCCATGGCGTGCCCAAATCGGTGCCGGAAGAGGCGACGAGCCGCAAGATGTTCTTTCTCGACGCCACCTGTCCGCTCGTCACCAAGGTGCATGTCGAGGCCCAGCGCCATTTCGCCGACGGCTACGAGATCGTTCTGATCGGCCATCGCGGCCACCCGGAAGTGGTCGGCACCATGGGACAATTGCCCGAGGCGGCGATCAGCCTCATCGAGACGGTCAAGGACGCCGAGGCCTTCGCGCCGAAAAATCCGGACCGGCTGGCCTTCGTGTCCCAGACGACGCTGTCGGTCGACGACACCGCCGAGATCGTTTCGGTATTGCAGCGGCGCTTTCCCAATATGCGCAAGCAGCACAAGGAAGACATCTGCTACGCCACGACCAACCGCCAGGAAGCGGTCAAGCGCGTCGCCCCGGAGGTCGACGCGATGATCGTCGTCGGGGCACCCAATTCATCCAATTCCATGCGGCTGGTCGAGGTGGCGGAGCGTTCGGGGTGTCCGCGCGCCATGCTGGTGCAGCGGGCCGACACTATCGACTGGACCATGTTCGAGGGCGTCGAACGGCTCGGCATCACCGCCGGCGCCTCAGCGCCCGAAAAGCTCGTCGACGAGATCATCGACGCCTTTGCGGCGCGCTACGACATCTCCGTGTCGAGCCGGGTGACGGCGCGCGAGGACATCGCCTTCAACCTGCCGCGCGAATTGCGGGTGCCCGCCTGATGGCTGAAACAGTGATCATCCACACCGACGGCGCCTGTTCGGGCAATCCCGGCCCCGGCGGCTGGGGCGCGGTGCTGCAGTTCGGCCAGCACGTCAGGGAGCTGAAGGGCGGCGCGGCGGAAACCACCAATAACCGCATGGAAATGACCGCCGCCATCGAGGCGCTCACCACCCTCACCCGCGCCTGCGCGGTCGAGCTGCACACGGATTCGACCTATCTCAGGGACGGGTTGACCAAGTGGATTTTCGGCTGGAAGAAGAACGGCTGGAAGACCAGCGACAAGAAGCCGGTCAAGAATCTCGACCTCTGGCAGGCGCTCGACGCGGCGGCTGCGCGCCACGAGATCGACTGGCGCTGGGTCAAGGGCCATGCCGGCGACGCGATGAACGAGCGCGCCGACGCGCTCGCCAATGAAGGCATGGCGCCGTTCAAGCCGAAAAAGGACGAAGCCGGGGAGAAGCCGGCGAAGGGGAAAAGGCCGGAATATTCGGACAAGCCGCCGTTTTAGTGCATGGTGCCTTGCCCACGAACTAATCAAGACATACCTTTGCAGGCATGCGGCGAATTGTTGTCTTGCTGGTTTTGTCTCTAGCTATTTGGTCTTGCAGCGAAAGCTACGAGGATCAGATCAACGCATTTCAAAAATTCATTGCGGGAAAGAGAATTGGTGACTCATCCGACGTTTGGCTCGTAAAGAGAAACTTCGGAATTGATGACAGAGTTGCCTTAATATTCGGGTACATATCCGACATAGCCGCCTGCGAAGAAATCGCAGCGGCACTCATGCAAGTCTATCCTCAAAACTCATATGCCTGTGTATTCGCAAACTAGATCGGTTCGGGTTTTGACATAGGCAGCCGATTCGCGCCGCCTTGACCTCTCCCTTTTCGGGAAGAGGTCGGGCCGTAGCAAAGCGAAGGTCCGGATGAGAGGGCCTTCGCTCAGCGTTTGCAGCAAGGCCCCCTCACCCGCCGCTTCGCGTCGACCTCTCCCCCAAAGGGAGAGGTGAAAGCGGCGCGAAGTCCCCATCAAGGGGAGGGAGGAGGGCGCCGCTCAACCTTCGACCTTCGAGAAATCCGCCACCAGATGCATGGTGTCTCTGAGGTGGGCCAGAAGGTTCAGCCGGTTGGTGCGCGTATCGGGGTCGGGATCGTTGACCAGGACCTTGTCGAAGAAGGCATCGACCGGGGCACGCAGCCTCGCCAGGGCGGCGATGGCGCCGGCATAGTCGTTGTCCGAGACATGGGTCGAGACGTTCGAGCTTGTTTCGGCGACGGCTTCGGCGAGCGACAATTCCTCGTCGAGAGCCAGAAGCTTGCTGTCGATCCGGCCCGAATAGGTCGTCTTGTCCTTTTTTTCCTCGGCGGCAAGGATATTGGCGCCGCGCCTGTAGCCGGCAAGAAGGCTCTGGCCGGACTCGGTGCCGAGCAGTTCGGAGAGCGCGTTGACGCGGCGGGCGATTTCGAGGACGTCGTCGCTGCCTTCGGAAATGACCGCGTCGACGAGGTCGAAGCGGGCGCCCTGGTCGCGCAGCATGACCTTCAGGCGGTCATGCAAGAAGGCGAGGAGCTGGCGAACGGTGTTTTCAAACGGTGGAATCGGAACAGGTTTGACAGCAAAAGCTTCATCGGGAAAATCACCAGACTCATAATTTTCCTTGAGCACCCCAAAATATGGCGGTGCATATTTCGCCCTATCCCAACTAAAACTTCCTTCCGCGTTTTCAAATAGCTCATCTTCAGAAAAATAGTAAAACACTCTATTCTGTTGATCCCATGTCTCAAAAACGCTCTTCACGGAATCCTGCATTATACTAGACAATAGGAGCGTCAGCTCGTTGTCGACGATGATCCGGATCACTCCGAGCGCCGCGCGCCTCAGCGCGTAGGGGTCGCGCGAGCCGGTGGGCTTCTCGTCGATCGACCAGAACCCAGTAAGCGTGTCGAGCTTGTCGGCGAGTGCCACGGCGATCGACACAGGGCTGGTCGGCACCGCGTCGGACGGGCCGAGCGGCTTGTAGTGCATTTCGATCGCCTCGGCGATTTCGGGCTTTTCGCCCTGGGCACTGGCGTAATAGCGCCCCATCAGGCCCTGCAGTTCGGGGAATTCGCCGACCATGCCGGCTGACAGATCGGCCTTGCAGAGATGGGCGGCGCGGCTGGCATCGGCGGGATCGGCGCCGACCAGCGGCGCGATCTCGGCAGCAAGCTTTTCGATGCGGGCGACGCGCTCGTACTGGCTGCCGAGCCTGGCGTGAAACACCGATTCTCTGAGCTTGTCGACGCGGGCCTCGAGTTTTGTGGCGAGGTCGGTCCGGTAGAAGAACAGCGCGTCCGAGAGGCGGGCGCGGATGACCTTGGCATTGCCGGCGGTGATGACGGCGCCACCGTCTTCGGCCTCGATGTTGGCGGTGATGATGAAGTTCGGGGCGAGCCTGCCCGTCACGTTATCCCTGAGGCAGAAGCATTTCTGGTTGGCGCGGATCGTCGCGATGATGACTTCCTCGGGCAGGTTGAGGAAATCAGGATCGAACTCGCCCATCAGGACGACCGGGAATTCGACAAGGCCGGCGACCTCTTCAAGCAGGCCCTGATCGGCGATGACACTCAGCCCGCGCGCGAAAGCGAGATGCTCGGCATCGGTCTTGATGATCTGCTGGCGCCGGAGCGGATCGAGCACGACCCTCGCCTTGGCGAGGGCCTGCACATAATCGTCGAAGCGCCTGACCCTGATGGCATCGGGGCTCATGAAGCGATGGCCGAACGTGGTGTTGCCGGAGGCGAGCCCGTCGACCTCGAAGCCGATCACCTCCGGTTCGTCGTTCTCGGTGCCGAAGGTCGCCGTGATGGCGCGGAGCGGCCTGACCCAGTTGAGGCTGCCATCGCCCCAGCGCTGCGATTTCGGCCAGGGGAAAGAGGTGATTGCCTGCGGCAGGATCGATTTGAGGATGTCGGTCGCCGGACGGCCGGGCTTTTCGATGATCGCGACGTAAAACTCGCCTTTTTTGGGATCGGCTTCGATCCTCGCCTCGTCGATGGACGAAAGGCCGGCGCCGCGCAGGAAGCCGTCGATTGCCTGCTGCGGCGCGCCGACGCGCGGACCTTTTTTCTCCTCGCGGGTGTCCGGCGAGGCGGCGGGAAGCCCGGTGACGGTCAGCGCCAGCCGGCGCGGCGTCGCGAAACTGGCGGCGCTCTCATAGCTGAGGCCGTTGTCGACAAGGGCGTCGGTGACGAGCTTTTTGAGATCGTCGGAGGCCTTCTTCTGGAAACGGGCCGGGATTTCCTCGGAGAAGAGTTCAAGAAGCAGTTCGGGCATGGCTTGACCGGCATGGAAACTTGGGGCGCGGCTTGCGTAACAGGCCGATGCATGACTGTCTACGGGGCTGGCCGGAGACCGAATGAATGACCAACGACAAAAGGCCTCAGGTGTTTCGCGAGGCGACCCCGGAAGTGATCGCGACGCTGCGCGGGATGGTCGCGGCGGCGCGCCATGCCGCCATGGCGACGCTCGAGCCGGAGACCGGGTTTCCGCTCGCCACGCGGGTCGGGCTGACGACGCTCGCAGACGGTACACCGCTCGTCTTCGTGTCGATGCTGGCGGCGCATACGCCGGCGCTTCTCGCCGATCCGCGCGCATCGCTTCTCATTGGCGAAGTCGGGCGCGGCGATCCGGTCGCCCATCCGCGCGCGACGCTTTATTGCCGGGCCGAACAGATCGCGCGGCAGAGCCCGGAGGGCATGGCTGCGCTCGAGCGCATTCTCGCGTCCAATCCCAAGGCCAGGCTCTATGCCGGCCTGCCGGATTTCATGCTGTTCGCGCTCAGTGTCGAGCATGCGACGTATAATGGCGGCTTCGGCAAGGCGTTCCGGGTCAGCGGGGCGGAGTATTACGGCGGGCAGGGAGTGGCCGCGCATCCTTAAGCGCCTGCGATTGTTGCTCCACCCCACCCAACCCGGCTGCGCCGGGCCACCCTCCCCATCAAGGGCAGGGAGACGAGAGGCACTTCGTCGGAGCGGACTTGAACGATCAGGGAAGCAGACTGAAGATCTTGCCGGTCTGCATTTCCGTCGGGTTGCCGATGTCGGACACCTCATATTCAGCGACCGCTCTCAGCAGTTCGAACGGCAGGAAACGCCGGCCGATATCGCCGACGAGCACATCGATGCCGCGCGCAGCGCAGGCGGCGAGGAAGACCGTGGCGGCGCGGGCCACGTCCTCGGCGTAGAAGGTGTCGGCGGCAAGGATCAGCTCCGCGTCCACCTCGTCGGGGGCGATGAAGCCGGTGCGCGTTGCGATGGTCACACCGTTCGCCTCGGCGTTGAGTTCTGTCGCGACCGCCGCCAGCGCATCGGTGTCGACGGCGAGCGCCGACGCGGCGCCCGAGCGCATGGCGGCGATGGCGACAATGCCGGAACCGGCACCGAAATCGAGCACGCGGCGGCCGCGCACCAGGTCCGGATGCTCAATGAGGTGGCGCGCCAGGGCCAACCCGCCCGGCCAGGCATAGGCCCAATAGGGCGTGCCGCCATCCTCGCCGAGAAAGCGCGCCAACCCGCTCGCCGGCACGGCACGGTGGAGTCTGAGGCCGGCCAGACCATGCGGTTCGGCCAGCGGAAGATTGTCGCGAATGAAACGCTGCGCTTTAAGGGGCGAGGCGGGGGCTACCACCCGCCGCCGCCACCACCGCCGCCGCCGCCGCCCGACGAGCCGCCACCGCCACCGCCCGAGGACGACGACGAGGACGGCTGCGCCGCGATCATCGCCGCGCTCATGCCGGTGGCGAAGGCCGCGACGTCACGGCCCATCGAGCCGGCACGGAAATCCGAACCGCTGTGCCAGTGCGGGTGATAGCCGGTTCCATCGACGTCCTGGATGGCATTGCGCGCAAGATCGTTCTCGAAGCGCTCAGTCCACGGCTTTTCGACGCCGAGCGCGACGGCATAGGGCAGGATGGTCTCAAAGCGCGAGACGGTCATCTGCGGCTCGGCGGAGAAATTGAGCCGCTCCTTTTCCGCCGTTTCCAGATACATCCTGAAGCCGTCGATATCATCCATGACCCTGCGGCCCTCGACGGTCGGCGCCCGCATCAGCGCGCCGAACACGGCATTGACCAGGACGATGGTGGCCAGCGCCAGCACCGGCATGCCGATGGTGATGCCCGAGGCGATGTCGGTAATGAACCCGAGCAGCGCACCGCCGGCATTGAAGACGAAAAACCCGAACCACAGAAACAGGAAGGCCCGCGTCACCCACGAACCGTTGAAGACGCCGCCGAGGGCAGTGGCGAAGATCGACAGGAACGCGGTGGCAAAGATGGCGATGAACACAAAGACCGGATCGATGACGCCGGCCCACAGCATCCAGCCGAGCATGATCGCCGAAAGGACGACGCTCAAAACGATGTGGAGCACGTTGAGGCGGAACCAGGGATTGTCGCCCTGGCCCTTGGCGCGTTTCTTGAATTCCTCGAGCTGCTTGGCCAGCGCCGGCCCGGTATTCTTGTCGACGCGAACCGTGCCGCGATGGGTGAAGTAGGCGCGCAGTTCGGCTTCCTCTTGCGGCAGGTCGGCGGGGACCGCCGCCTCGGTCGCGGCAATGGTGTTCTTCTTGTCGTCCTTGCCGAGTACCAGCAACCCCTTGACCGCCAGATCGATCAGGCCGGCGGTGAAGGCGAGCCAGCCATTGCGCTGCCAGCCCATGCGGTGGACGTAATGGGCCCGCGCCGGCGACAGATCCTTGGGCGGATAGAATTGCGGAATGATCGTGCCCTTGGGCGGGTCGCGGCCGACGGTCAGCCAGGCCCAGAGATTGTAGATGAGCACGACGAGGGCGGCGATGGCGGGCACCAGTTCGGCGCGGCGATCGGACAGGAAGGCGAAGGCGCTGTCGGTCGGCGACGGCGCGGCGAGCACGCCCTTGGCGAAGCTGGCCGAAACGGTCATGCCTTCATAGGCCTCAAGCGCGCGGGTGGCGCGGAAGATCGCCTGGTTGTCCGATGGCTTGGAAATGGTCACGGCCTGCTCTTTCGAGCCGTGGCCACCGGTATAGCCCTGCAGGTCGGTGATGACCGCGCCCGTGGGCAGGGTGACGCGGGCGACGGCGCTGTCGATGGGGAAATCCCAATAGGGGCCGATGGCGTTGAAATAGAGCTCGTCACGGTCGGCGAAGCGGCGCGCCATGCGCGTCATCGAATAGTCGATGGTATAGGTGTAGTCGGCCGGCGTTTCGAGAAGGATATCGGCATCGCCGATATAGAGGCGCAGGCCGTTCTCGATGCCCTCGCTGTGCCAGGGCTCCTGTTCGCCGTCGCGCTCGACGGAGTGAATCGTCAGGTCCGAATAGAGCCTGGAGCCGTCGTCGTTGACCAGCACGGTCGGGATGTCGCGGTAAATGCCGCGGCGGATGTCGATGCCCTCGGCCCTCACCTCGATGGTCTCGAGGACGCGTACCGAGCCATCGTCGTTGAGCGTGATGTCGGTCGAGTAGGCGTGGATGACCTCTGCGGCCGGTGCTTGCGCGATACCGCCGAGCGGCAGCATCATTGCGAGGACCAGCGTCATCAGCGCTTTGTTGAGAGATTTCATTTCCAAGCCCCTCCCCCGGGGTTCATGCGGCGCGTCCTAGTATTGGTCGTTGCGGCGGACTCAAGGCCCACCTGTCGCGCCGGATGCGCCACCGCCCGCCTATTCTAGCCGAATTTCACTTCCGGCACGGCCCGGTCGCCTGGATCGTCGAGTTCGAAATACTCGGCCTTTTCGAAGCGGAACATGTTGGCGACGATGTTGGACGGGAAGCTCTCGACGGTGACGTTGAGATTGCGCACGGTGCCGTTATAGTAGCGCCGCGACATCTGGATCTCGTTCTCGACCATCTGCAGCGCCGACTGGAATTCGAGAAAGGTCGTGTTGGCCTTGAGGTCGGGATAGGCCTCGGCCACGGCGAAGAGCTTGCCCAGCGCCTGGGAGAGCATGCCCTCGGCCCGGGCCCGCTCCTCCGGCCCGGCATTGCCGGCGGCCTGCACGGCGGCGCGGGCCTTGGTGACCTCGTCGAGCGTCTGGCGTTCATGCGCCATATAGCCCTTGACGGTCTCGATCATGTTGGGAATGAGGTCGGCGCGGCGCTTCAACTGCACGTCGATCCCCGACCAGCCCTCCTGGCTCAATTGCCGGTTTCGGACCAGCGAATTGTAGATGAAGACCGCATAGCCGCCCGCGGCTACAATGATGAGTATGACGATCCAGAAAATATCCATGTCCCGAGGCCTCCCGTTGCCCGGCGCAGACTGTCGCACCAGCAGGCGGCAAGCTCAAGTAGACTGCCCCGGCGACCGCACAAGATTTGCCATTCCCCCGAAACGCCGCCGTGCCCGACAGTGGTCATGGCATGGCGGATGAACGCCACGATCCGGATCGCCGCCGATGCGAGGCGCAAACGCCGCACCCCCGACAGTCCCGTCGCCATTGAACCGCATGGCCGACCTCCCTACCTGCGGCGGACAGCGCACCAGCAGGGTTTGGTCATGCCAAAAGCCGTTTCAGCCACCCTCATCCGTGTGCCGCCGATCGCCATTTTCTGCGTCGTCTTCGCCATCGGCTTTGTCATCGACGCGCTGGCGTTCGGGTCGCCGCACATCGCGATGCCCAGTGACGCCGGCTTCTGGATCGGACTGGTGCTGCTTATACCGGCTGGCTATTTCGGCGCCGGCGCCTTCGGCATGTTCCTCGTCCGGCGGATGGCGCTGATGCCGGGCGCCGTGATCACCTCACTGGTTGCCGACGGGCCCTTCGCCTTCTCGCGCAACCCCATGTATCTCGGATTGTCCTTGCTTCATGCCGGCCTTTGCCTGGTGCTCGGCCTTCCGCTGACCTTCGTACTTCTGGTCATCCCGCTGCTGATCATGCAGTTGGTCGTCATCCCCTTCGAGGAAAACAGCATGGCCGCGACCTTCGGCGCGGACTATGCCGACTATCGTCGACGCGTCAGGCGCTGGCTGTGAAAAGCGACTGCGTGCCAGGCGGCCCGGATGCCGATCAGGCGACGATATCGCTTCCGGTCAGGCGAGCGGGCGGATCGGCCGGATCGAAGCGGCGGGTGCCGCCATGCTTGATGCGGCTGGCAACGAAGGGCGCGGCGACGACGCAGAAGGCGACAAAGCCCCACAGGCCCAAATCGGCGCGGTTGCCACCGGTGTCGAACATGACGAAAAGGGCGACCACAAGCCCGAGGGCGAGGATCGCGGCGACGGCGATCCACACGGCGGCAAGGGCGGTGCCGCCGCCGCTGCATCTGGCATTCGGGGCCTTATCGGCGACCTGGCGCAGCAATTCGCGCAAGAAAGCGACATAGGCGCCCGTTCGATCCTCGAATTTGCCGAACGCGAGCAAATGCCGGGAGCGCAGCGTCAGGCGGGCGCCATCAACCGCCGCCAGCCTGCATTGCAGCGTTTCGCCGCCGCCGCCGGAAAAGGACGAAAGATTGAGCCGCGCGATGTCCTTGTAGGCCAAGTGGCCTGTGCCTCTGCCCGAGGAAAAGGAAATCCCGTCCTGTTCCAGACTATAGCGCGTGGTCCTGTCGATCAGGCTGTTTCGGACTTCGTAATGCAAGCGCCTCTCCTCGCGTCGTTGGCCCAATGTGCCCAGGATAAGTCAGCTTAACCCATCATGGCATTCTCGCCTACGCCCACCGTTTCGGCGAGGGCAGGCCCGAAGGGCATGCCGGTTAGCCCCACAAGAACGAAAGAACCGGGATCGCGGTCCCGGTTCTGATGCTTGATCCTGCGTGTGTAGAGCTTGCGGCTCTTGACGACCCGCAAGCGATGCCGGGCCTCGGCCAGCGATTGCGCCGCGCGGTTGTGCGGGGTGCCAGGGCTTTTTCGGTGTCTCATCTTTGCGTCTCCAAGTAGCGGATGGTCCATTCTCTGGTCATTAACAGAGAATTAGGCAATAATAGGTTTGCGACTCAATGCGTTGATAAGACTTATTTTAAGTCCAGCTCATGCGCTGAACTCTTGTCTTGTCGGCAGGTCGCATCACCTTGAAGGGGGAATATCACAACATGTCCATCAGTGCACCGAAGCAGATTACCGTCATCGTTGCCGTCATCCTGGTCATTCTCGGCCTCCTGCCCAAGGTCGGATTCGGCTTCGGATACGAGGCCATTCTGGAATGGGGCGTGCTCGCGGGCTTCATCGTTCTGCTGGCCGGCGTGCTGTTCGAAGGCATCTGAAGCCGGCAGGCGTTGCGGCGCGTCCGCAACGGAAGCCTCGGCCCAAGATATCCCTGGCCGCAAGCCGGAATCCGGCTTTCCCATACTCGCCTACGAGGATCGCACGGGGCGAAAGCTCCGTCCCCGAACACGGCGGGCGGCGTCATGCGCCGCCCGCTGCATGTTCACAGCGGGGCGAGCATGTGAATATCATCCGGCTCGAGGGCATACAGGCGGGGAATGGGGTCTTTGACCGGCACGAAGCCGGCCCGGAGATAAAAGCCCACCGCCGACGGGGTCGGCGTCGCCGTGACGTAGACGCGGGCATGGCCGAGCGCGCGGGCGCGATCGAGCAGGATCCGCAGCAGCCGCGTCGCGATGCCGTGCCGCCGCCAGGCCGCACTGACTTGCAGGAATGACAATTGCGCCACCCCGGGCTCGATCCCGGGCGTCAGCATGGCAATGCCGATCAAGGCCCCGCCGTCGAAGGCCCCCAGCGCTTCGGCTCCGGCGCGCATGTGGTCGCGGCAGAACGCGATTGTCGTCTCGACATCGGGCCACCAGCCGCCGACGAAGGGTTCTATCGGCCTGAGAGCGATGGCGCCGCCGGTCTGCACATAAGTGGCCTCGACCCGCTCCGTGTGGTCGATCTCGACGATGCGGTCGAGATCGCCGATCGCCAGCCAAGTGAAGTCCATCGCGCTGCCCCGGCCAAAGTGGCTGCTATTCCGCCCCGCCGCCTGCCGTCTTGAGCCAGGCGCCGCCGCAGGCCTTGGCGAGGTCGCGAATCCTCAAAATGTAGCTTTGGCGCTCGGTGACCGAGATGACACCACGGGCGTCGAGCAGGTTGAAATAGTGCGAGGCCTTGATGCACTGCTCGTAGGCTGGCAACGCCAGCAGGTGTTTTTCGCCGTGATCGCCCTTTTCGAGCAGCGCCTTGCACTCGGCTTCGGCATCGGCGAAGTGGCGGAATAGC
Source organism: Alphaproteobacteria bacterium (assembly GCA_018818925.1). Lineage (GTDB taxonomy): Bacteria > Pseudomonadota > Alphaproteobacteria > Rhizobiales > Devosiaceae > JAHJQZ01. The sequence continues at coordinate 994 of JAHJQZ010000012.1, read as the reverse complement.
ATGTCGGTGTCGGCATATTCGAAATTGTAGCGCGAGCCTTCCTGCTCGTTCTGCAAGAAGACCTCGCCATAGCTGACCTTGTCGTTGGCGCCGCCGTTGAAATTGAGGTCGTAGACGTTCTCGACGTCCTGGATATACATGGCGAGGCGCTCGAGCCCATAGGTCAACTCGCCGGCGACCGGGTTGCAGTCAAAGCCCGCGACCTGCTGGAAATAGGTGAACTGGCTCACCTCCATGCCGTCGCACCACACCTCCCAGCCGAGGCCCCAGGCCCCGAGCGTCGGGCTTTCCCAGTCGTCCTCGACGAAGCGGAGGTCGTGGACCTTGGGATCGATGCCGATGGCATAGAGCGATTGCAGATAGAGCTCCTGGATGTCGGACGGCGACGGCTTCAGGATCACCTGGAACTGGTAATAATGCTGCAGCCGGTTGGGGTTTTCGCCATAGCGACCGTCCTTGGGCCGGCGCGAGGGCTGGACATAGGCGGCATTCCAGCGTTTTGGCCCGAGGGCACGGAGCGTCGTCGCCGGATGGAAGGTGCCGGCACCCATCTGCATGTCGTAGGGCTGCAGGATGACGCAGCCGCGCGCCGCCCAGTATTCCTGCAAGGTCAGGATGAGGCCCTGGAAGGATGTCTTCGGGTCGAGATGGGCGGGGCGGGAAACGGTCATCTGGAAGGGTCCGGCGGGACGGGAAAGTCGCGGCGGACCCTAGTTGCGCGGCTTGAACCGGTCAAGCGCGACGAAAGGCTGCTGCGCCCCCTCCACCGCCGTACCGGCGGTCCCCTCCCACGCTTCGCAGGGGAGGATCGCCGGCACCGCCGTCCTATCCTCCCCCATTCGTGGGCAGGGCAATCGCATATGGCGAGCCCAGCACCCCTCATCCGGCGCTTCGCGCCACCTTCTCCCGCAAGGGGAGAAGGAAAGAATGCGGCAAGGTCTGCCGTAGTCCCCCTCTCCCTTGACGGGAGAGGGTGCCCGAAGGGCGGGTGAGG
>JAHJQZ010000135.1 GCA_018818925.1 Alphaproteobacteria bacterium | reverse complement strand
GAACCGTAGCAAAGCGAAGGTTCGGGTGAGGGGGCCTTCGCTCAGCGTTTGCAGCAAGGCCCCCTCACCCGCCGCGAAGCCTGTCCTCGGGCGCTACGCGACCCGTGGGCGTCGACCTCTCCCCCTAAGGGAGAGGTGAAGGAAGCATCCGTTACCAACCGAACAGGAAACGCCCTAGGGCAGCAGAACGCCGCAGGAGGCGAGGAGCGACAGGGCGCCTTCGGGCAGGATCGCCACCGCTGCCCGTTCGCCGTCGAACAGGTACTGAACCGTGGCCATATTGGCCTCCGACATGGCGACACAGCCGGCGGTGGGGCTGCCCGGGGCGCGCCAGACATGCAGGAAAATGCACGAGCCACTTCGCGCCTGCCGGCTGGTCGGCGTGTCGACGATCAAACCGGCGCGGTAGAGCGAAATCTCCCACATCTTTTCGTGGCTGACGCCCGGTGCGACGTTCTCGATGCGCGTCACCCGGTTGTAAAGCGGACTTGCGGGATCATCGACGCAGATGGTGCCTGCATCGATGCGGAGATAGTCGGCAAGGTTGCGCTCGGTGAAGCCGAACGGGCGGCCGGCGGCGAAAAAACCGGCCGGGCTGCGCCCGTCGCCTTCGCGCTTGACCATGGCGGCTTGCCCGGTGGCGGCGGCATATCCTGTCTGGTCGAAGCTCCAGCCGAGGCCGTTGCGGCCCAGCGAGACCGGCACTGAAGCACCGCTTGTCTGCCAGTCCGCTCCGAGGTCGTCGCGCCGATAGAGCTGCGCCTTGCCGGTGGGGGCGTTCATGCCGGGGGCGACGACGACCATGAGGCGGGTCGCCGCCGCGATCTCGGGGGCGCAGGCGGCGGCGCGCGGCGCCGATGGCAATGACGCGGTCACGATTGCCACCAGCACGAGCAAGAGGCCGAGCCCGGCGTGGCGCGTGCCATCACGTCTAGCCGCTCGGCGCATGGAACGCTCTCTTCCGGCATGGCGGCGCCCGCTCGCGCCCGGACCTAGCAGCGAATCCATCGCGACACCTGCCAGGACACCCAGCCGGTCGTGCCGTCGGGCAGTCGCACCAGATGCCAGTCGCCGCTTTGCGAGCCCAGCATGACGAAGGACTGGCCGGGCAAGAGTTTCTGCAATTGCCGGCCGGCGCGGCTCGACGGCTCGGTGCGCAGAGCCAGCCAGGCATCGGGCGGCCGGACGTCATCGACATAGCAGACCGGAGCACCGGATTCGCTTTCCTGCACAGGTGGGGTGACCGGCTGCAAGGGCTGGGTGATCGGCTGCAGCGGCTTGGTCACCGGCCGTGTCACCGGCTGCACCGGCTGCGTCACCGGCTGCTCGGTGGCCACGGCGAAATCCTTGTTGGTCGCGCCCTGCGCGCTCATCACCCCGAGCAGTCCGAGCCGGGCCATCTCGGCCGGATCCATGACATACATCTGGCTCGGCAGCGTCTGGAGCATCTTGACGATCACCTCGCTCGGCACCTTGAATTCATCGAGGACGGCGATGATGTCGCCGACCGCGAACTGCCCGGAGGCGGCGTTCTCCGCCGTGACCTGGTGCACGCCCAGTTCTCCGGCCGCGGCGCGCTCAATACCGGCAAAGAACATCAGGGAGCAGGCGGAAAAGCATTTTCCCCCCGCCGGAATGGTCGTTTTCAGACCGGCGGCGCGGATATCGAGCGCCGTCGGCAAGGCCGCCATGACCTGACCGCCAGGACTGGACAAAGAAATGGTCGTGATCTCAGGATACTTGCCGAGGGCCAGCCGCAGGCTGAGCGGGGTGCGGCTGTTGATCTCGCCTTCGAGGCGCAGCACGTCCGGCTGCGTGGTATCGTAAACGAAGGGCATGAAATCGTTGATCGTTTCCGCTCTCGCCGGCGCGGACACCGCGGCCGAAAACGCAATTATCAGACACAGGACGTTCCGGAACATTGCTCCTACCCCGTTTTTCGGCTCCGTCACGAGCAAGCCCCCGCCGCCACGACGCGGCAGAGTTTATGCGATCGGCGGCGGCAAAAAAACTACCCAATAGCCGCATGGGCGGGTGGGCGGCGTCCGGACCGGCCCCGGCAAGCAAAACCTGCTCCCTCGCAGCCATGTCGGAGCCTCCATGCGTTGGCGAAAGCAGCGAACGATCAGTCGGCGCCGCCACTCCGGGACGCCAAATCGCGCCCGGCTTCGATCGGCACGCGCTTCAGACCGGGCACGAGCGCAATCGCCAGCAGGACCAACAGCAGGGTCGAGATGACATTGGCGCCGGGCGTGGCATTGAGGAAGTTGTAGACGACGACCACGACGAAGTGAAACAGCACCATGCCCAAGATCGAGCGGTTGGTCCTGTTGTAGATCCACGTCATGGCAACGCTGAGCGGCACGATGCCCGCCATGAATGTCCAGAACCAGATGCCGAAGGCGCCCTGCGCGAACTGATAGGTGCCGGGCAAGAAGAATAGCGGCAGATGCCAGACGGCCCAGATGAAGCCGAGTACGAGGCTCGCCCGGAGCGGAGCCGCCTTGCTCTGGAGCCGGTCGAGCAGATAGCCGCGCCAGCCGAATTCCTCGGGCAAGGGGCCGAGCAGCATGACGGCGATGAGCGTTGTCGGAATGGCGGCAGGATCGGCGAAGAATTCGGCGAAGCGCGCGGCATAGGCGTCGAAATTGCCGCCTGTCATCAGATCGAGCGCCGCGGTCAGGCCCATCAGCGCCGGTACCAGAACCAAGATCACCAGATACCAGCGGGCGCCAATGAGCCGCGGATCGATCAGACGGCGCCAGTAGTCGCGCCGGCCGTCCCGATCCTGGGTAAAAAGGGTGAAGCCGATGCCGCCGATCATTGGCCCGAGCAGGCCGAGCGTCGCGAGCAGCATGCCAAAAGGCGTGTCGGTGCCCGTGCCTGTCGCGATGGCGGTCAGCCAGAAACTCCAGGTCCAGGCAAAGACGAACAGAACGAAGGCAGCGGGATGGGCGAGATAGCGGGCGAGCGTTGGGGTCTGGCGAGTCATTTTCAGGCTCCTTCGGGGACGGAATTGGATTTTTCGGCGAGGCTGCCGCTGAAGGCCGCGAGTTCGGGCCGGGTCGCGGCCCAGAAGGTGACGAGCAGGCAGAGGCCGCCGGCGATGAGCAGCATGGCTTCGAGATTCCACTTGCCGACAGCGCCGGAAAGGGCCTGGGACAACGGCACGAGACCGGAATTGGCGAACATGAGGAAACCCATGACGCGTCCGAGCATGCCTTCCGGTGTGCGGGTCTGCATCCAGGTGAACAACAGGATGGCGATGTAGCCGTCGCCCACGCCGAGCAGCAGCATCAGCGCGACGTCAAGCCCGGTCCAGGGAATGAACCCGAGCGCGGCGACGACGAGGCTGAAGGCAATGAGCAATGCGATGAGGATCAGTTTGATCGTGCCCGCGCCGGGGCGCGGCAAGGCGCCAGCCAAGACGAAGCCAACAAGACTTCCCGCCGAGAAGGCCGACATCAGCATGCCGAAGGCGACGGCGCCCTCGGGCAGGCGGGTGCTGGCGACGAGCGGAATGCCGATCAGCAGCGGTCCGATCAACAGGAAATTGATGGCGGCAAGGATGAGGAAGACGAGGCGCAGGGCGCTATCCTCGAAGATGTAGAAAAAGGCGGTGCGAATGGCGGCGAAAACACCCTCGGTCGCCGCCGCGTCCGCCGCATCGCGCTTGACGCCGCGGATCAGGAACAGGCACAGGGCCGAGATGGCGAAACTCAGCGCATCGACGCCATAGGCCACGGCGACGCCGAACAGCGAGTCGACATAAGTGCCGATGACGATGCCGGCCAGCGACGGCCCGATGAAGCCGGCAAGCTGGCCGGCGCCCATCATCAGGGCGTTGCCGGCCTGCAGATCGTGCTTCTTGACGATTCGCGGCACAATGGAGTTCTCGGCCGGGACGGCAAAGCCGGCGACGGTGCCGAAGCCGAGGCCGAAGGCGAAGACCATCCAGATCTCGACCGTGCCGGTCAGAACGGCAAAACTCATGAGCGCGGTCAGGCCGAGGCGGACGATGTCGGCGACGAGCATGACCAAACGCGGCGACAGCCGGTCGGTGATGGCGCCGCCGATCAGCATGAAAGCGGCGCGCGGCAGGCCTGTCGCGGCGAGGACGCCGCCAAGCACCAGCGGGTCGCCGGTCAGCTGCAGCACCAGCCAGGGCGTGGCGATCAGGGCGAACTGGTCGCCGAGCAGCGACAGCGCGGTGCCGCTCAGAAGCAGACGGTAATCCGGCAGCGCGAACACCGAGAGCATGGGATTGGGTTTGACAAGGGTGGTGGACATTTGGCGGGTTCCGCGGCGTTGGCAACAGGCGATCCGGTGTTGGCGGGGATCGAAGGCGCCCCCTCACCGCTCGCTTCGCCAGTCCTATACATCGCAAAATTTCATTTGCAAAGTTTTTTTTGCAAAATATTGTTTGCATATTCGCGGTTGCGCGACTAGACAATTTGACGTTGTAACGGAAACAGGCGGCTTGGCACCTTGCACCTCTCCCTTGGGGGGGAGAGGTCGGACCGTAGCAAAGCGAAGGTCCGGGTGAGGGGGCCTAGGCTCAGCGTTCGTGGCAAGGCCCCCTCACCCGCCGCTTCGCGTCGACCTCTCCCCCAAAGGGAGAGGTGAAGTAAGCATCCGTTTCCAACTAAACATGAAACGTTCTAGGTTTGGTCATGGCAGACAAGACCGACACTTCCGCCGGCACGGCGCCGGCCCCGGGAGACTCCTCTTTCCTCGATACGTCGTCCTACAAGGCGATGGCGCATCCGGACCGGCTGCGCATGCTCGGCATGCTGCGCTTCGACGGACCGGCGACGGCGACCGGCCTGGCCAAGCGGCTGGGGCTGAATTCGGGCGCGACCTCGTATCATCTGCGCCAGCTCGCCCAGCATGGGCTGATCGAGGAAGCCACGTCGCTGGGCAACAAGCGCGACCGCTGGTGGCAGGCGCGGCGCATCGCGGCCGAAAAGGACCCGGCCGAGGCCGGCGGCGCCCCGGCTGCCGTGATCGACATGGTCCGAGGCATTTTCCGGCAGCATCAGGAGATGATGCAGCGCGGCATATGCGCGTTCGCCGCGCTGCCCGACGCGTGGAAAAAGACCGCCAATATCTCGGACTACACCATGGCCTTGACGGCCGCGGAAGCCGAGGCGCTCAAGGAAAGGCTGCTCGCGCTCCTATGGGAGGAAGTGCGCAAGGCGCCCGCCCAGGCCGGCAAGGCGCCGGGTCCGGGCAAGCGCAATTACACGATCATGCTGCACGCTTTCCCATTCGCGGGCGGCGAGGACGACGGATCGGAAACGCCAAAAGGGGCATGAGCGGGGGAGGACGCGTGCCCTTGCCTTCGACCGCTGGAGCCTGTCATCTATTGACGGAAGCAGCGCCTTCGCTTCCCTCCCCCTTGTGGGGAGGGATTGAGATTGGGGGTCATGCGCTGGCGCTTGTAGCTCCACCCCACCCTGCCTGCCGGCATCCCTCCCCGTCAAAGGGAAGGGAAGCTTGTGGCGATGCCATGAGAAAATGACCGGCCGCTAGTCCTTCAGCCAGGTCTCGAGCCTTGCCGCGTCGGGCAGTCCGCCGGCATGCACCAGCCTGCCGTCGATGCCGATGCCGGGCGTCGACATGACGCCGGCCCGGGCGATTTCCGCCATATCGGTGACCTTTTCGACGGAAACGGCAATGCCGAGTTTTTCCGCCGCCGAGCGGACCATTTCGGCCGTCGTTTCGCAGCGCTTGCAGCCGGGGCCGTAGACTTTCACATGTTTCATCTTGCTTGCTCCTTTCACGCGATCAACTTGGCGTAGAGCGGCACGAGCCGATCGCGGTAGAATGCGGTGATGGCCGCTTCGTTTTCGCCGAGCGGCTTGACCGGCACGAGATCGAGCACCTGATCGACCTCAAGGTCGGACTCGAGCAGGGTCGTGGCGGCACCATGCACCATGGCAGCCACCGCCTGCCGAGCCGCCGTCTCGGACAGCCCGAACTCGGCAGCCAGCTGGCGCAGCACATCGAACTGGAACCACAAATAGGTGGGTCCCATGGCACTGATCAGCGCATAGGCTTCGATGGTTTCCTCGGCGACCACGGGCGTCGAACCGAGCGGCGCGACAAGATCGAGCAGCATGCCCCGGCCCGGCTCATCAAGTCCGCCGGCAAAAGCGATCGGATTGAAGCCGCGGCCGATGATCGAAGGCGCATTGGGGTTCTGCCGCGCCAGCCGGCTGAATCCGCCGAGCAGCCTGGAAAGCCCGGCAAAGCGGGGTTTAGGCGCCAACGACAAGACCACGGCGTCCGGACGGAGCGCGCTGGCGATCCTGGGGAGCACCTCCGCCATAAGCGGCGGGTGCAGGGCGATGATGACCACATCCTGGCGCGCCACCGCATCGAGCGCGGCCGTCGCGGTGTTGGCGAAATCCGCCGCCAGACGCGCGGCGAGCTGCGCATCGGCGTCCATTACCTTGACGTCCGCTGGCAGCGCGCCAGCCCGTTTCCAGCCTTCGAGCATGATGCGGGCGATGCGCCCGCCTCCAACAAATCCTATACGTGTCATGACCGCCTCCTTGTGCGGTTTCATCGGTACGTTTCCGGCCCCGGCGTCACGCCGGAATTAGCAGATTGAACAGGAAGCCGACGGCGAGAATGCCGCCGGCGACGACGGCGATGAACAGGGCGATGAGCCTGAGCTTGAGCACCTGCTTGAGGATGAGCATCTCGGGCAGGGACAAGGCGATCACCGACATCATGAAGGCGAGGACCGTGCCGAGCGCCGCGCCCTTGCCGATCAGGGCCTCGACGACGGGAATGATGCCGGCGGCGTTGGAATACATCGGGATGCCGACCAGCACCGCCGCCGGCACCGACCACCAGGCGTCGCTGCCCATGACCGAGGCCAGAAGCTCTTCGGGAACGTAGCCGTGGATGAAGGCGCCGACGGCGATGCCGATGACGATCCATAGCCAGACCTTTGAAAAGATGTCCCTGACCGCGACGGCGCCGGCGCGATAGCGGTCGGGCCAGGTCGGCGTTTCGCCGTCGGCCGCGCCAGCCGCGCCAGCCGCGTCGGACCTGAGGTCGCGCACCCAGTCCTGCAACCAGTGCTCGACGCCAAGACGCCCGATCAGCCAGCCGGCAATGATGGCGATCGTCAGACCGAAGCCGAGATAGATGAGCGCGACCGGCCATCCGACGAGGCCGACCAAAAGGAACAGCGCCACTTCGTTGACCATGGGCGCCGCGATCAGGAAAGAAAGGGTGACGCCGAGCGGAATGCCGGCGGAGACGAAACCGACGAACAAGGGCACGGCCGAGCAGGAGCAGAACGGCGTCAAGACGCCGAGCCCGGCGGCCATGACATTGCCAACGCCCTCGCGCCGACCTGAGAGCAGCGCCCGCGTCCGCTCGGCACTGAAGAAACTGCGGACAACGCCCATGGCGAAAACCACAAGCGTCAGCAGCAACAGCACCTTGGGAACGTCGTAAAGGAAAAAGGCGATGGCCGCGCCGGCCGGACCGGCGGGATCGAGCGGTAAAAGCGCGACGACGCCTTCCGCGAAGGCCGGCAGCCGCTCGTAGATGAGCCACCAGGCGACGACGCCGACGACCAGCGCGGCGTGCCAGACCCAATCGGGTGCCGTGCCGCGGCGCAGTTCG
>JAHJQZ010000134.1 GCA_018818925.1 Alphaproteobacteria bacterium | reverse complement strand
TTGGCCACACCTTCGAACAGGAAATCATCGGCGCGTGCCGCATCGGGCTGAACGGACACCGTAGTCAAATGGCAGCGATTGGCGCACACTGGCGCATGATGCCCAACTGCCTCCAGCGGAAACCGCGCAATGACCAGCCCAACTTCGCAAGCCGACCGGGCGGCAGCATTCGTCGCAGCGAATACACGGCTTATGCGGCCGCCGCTCACTCCTGAAATACAGCTCCATCTTGCCGAGGAATCGCTGCCGATCTGGCGCAAGAGTGAAGAGGAACTGGGGGAAATGAACGTACCGCCACCCTATTGGGCATTTGCCTGGGCGGGCGGCCAGGCGCTCGCGCGCTTCCTGCTCGACAACCGCGACCAGTTCGCGGGACGCACCCTCCTCGACATCGGCACGGGTTCCGGCCTTGTCGCCATCGCCGGTGCCATGGCCGGCGCCGATGTAACCGCCAACGATATCGATACCTACGCGCTCGCCGCCTGCCGGATGAACGCCGCCGCTAATCGCGTTGCGGTCACGACAATGCCCGGCGATCTGCTCGCGCCCCTGACCGATTGGACTGGCCCGGCCCAGGTCATCTGCCTGGCGGATGTTTTCTACGAAAGCACCCTTGCCCGCCGCGCCATGGCATTCGCCGAGGCTGCCCGAAGCGCCGGTTCCCGCGTCCTCGTCGGCGACCCCCGCCGCAGTTATTTCCCGCAATCGAGCTTTTCGAAAATTGCCGACTATCCCGTGCCGGTTACGCGCGAACTCGAAGATGCCGAAATCAAAAATGCCGCCGTCTGGCAACTCGCAGATTGATTCTACCGCCTTGCCTCGTGCTAGATAATCGCCGGCAGCCGACGCTCGCCGATGTATCACGGAGTAAGCCAGTGGCATTCGCCGGATTGAATTACCTCGCCATCTTCATTGCCGGCATCGCGAGTTTCATGTTCGGCGGCGCATGGTATGGCTTGCTCTCGAAGCCGTGGATGAACGCCGCAGGCCTGGACGAGGAGACGCTCAAGGCATCCAGCAGGCGCGGCGGCACGACCTGGCTCATGATCGTGACGTTCCTCGGCCAACTGCTGATGAGCTGGGTGCTCGCCGGTCTGATCGGCCATCTCGGCCCCGACCAGGTCACGGTCCGCAATGGCATCATTTCAGCGCTGTTCGTCTGGGCCGGTTTCGTGCTGACAACGACCGCCGTTAACCACGGTTTCCAGAGGCGCCTTGGCACCCTGACATTGATCGACCTCGGCCATTGGCTTGGCGTTCTCTTGATCCAAGGTGCGATCATTGGCGCCTTCGGCACTTGAAAAGCCGTCATTCCCGGTCTTCGACGAACAGTCAATTGCGCCAGCGCGCGAGATATCCATAATGGCGGCCAAGCATACAAAAGAAGCGCTTTCCGGGAGCTCGAACGATGTCCGACAAAACCTATCCTGTACCAGCCGAATGGTCGGCTCGCGCCTGGGTCGACGACGCCAAGTACCAGGAGATGTACAAGCGATCGATCGAGGACCCGGACGGCTTCTGGTCCGAAATGGGCCAGCGCATCGACTGGACGACGCCTTACACGAAAATCAAGAACGTTTCCTACGACCCCGCCGACGTCTCGATCAAATGGTTCGAAGATGGCCGCCTGAACGTTTGCTACAATTGCGTCGACCGTCACCTGAAGGATCGTGCCGACCAGGTCGCAATCATCTGGGAAGGCGATGATCCGACCGTCGATGACAAGATCACCTATCGCCAGCTCCACGAGCGCGTCTGCAAATTCGCGAACGTCATGCTCGCCAACGGCGTCAAGAAGGGCGACCGGGTCACGATCTATATGCCGATGATCCCCGAAGCCACCTATGCCATGCTCGCCTGCGCCCGTATCGGCGCCATCCACTCCGTGGTATTCGGCGGCTTTTCACCCGACAGCCTCGCCGGCCGCATCCAGGATTGCGCGTCGACGTTTATCGTCACCTCCGACGAAGGTGTCCGCGGCGGCAGGAAAATTCCACTCAAGAAGAACACCGATGAAGCGCTCGCACGCTGCGGGACGGGCAAGGAGAAGGTCCTCGTGGTCCGTCACACCGGCGGCGAGATCGACTGGGACCCCGCGCGGGACATCTGGCTGCACGAAGAGCTGGTCAAGGTAACGGCCGACTGTGCGCCGGTCGACATGAGCGCGGAAGACCCGCTGTTCATCCTCTACACATCCGGCTCCACCGGCCAGCCCAAGGGCGTGATGCACACCTCCGGCGGCTACCTCGTCTGGGCCTCGATGACCCACCAGTACGTGTTCGACTACCACGACGGCGACATCTACTGGTGCACCGCCGATGTCGGCTGGGTCACCGGCCACAGCTACATCGTCTACGGCCCGCTGGCGAACGGCGCGACGACCCTGATGTTCGAGGGCGTCCCGAATTACCCGACCGCCTCGCGCTTCTGGCACGTCATCGACAAATGGCAGGTCAACACCTTCTACACTGCACCGACCGCGATCCGCGCGCTGATGGGCGCTGGCGAGGACTTCGTGAAGCGCACCGACCGCTCGTCGCTGCGCCTGCTCGGCTCGGTCGGCGAACCGATCAACCCCGAAGCCTGGGAATGGTATCATGAGGTCGTCGGCGAAAGCCGCTGCCCGATCGTCGATACCTGGTGGCAGACCGAGACCGGCGGTATCATGATCACGCCGCTGCCTGGCGCGACCAAGCTGAAGCCCGGCTCCGCGACCCGCCCGTTCTTCGGCATCAAGCCCGCCCTCGTCGACGAGAAAGGCACTGTCCTCGAAGGCGCCGCCAGCGGCAACCTTGTCATCACCGATAGCTGGCCCGGCCAGATGCGGACCGTTTACGGCGATCATGAGCGCTTCGTGCAGACCTACTTCTCAGCCTATCCCGGCACCTACTTCACCGGTGACGGCTGCCGCCGCGACGCCGACGGCTACTACTGGATCACTGGACGCGTCGACGACGTGATCAACGTCTCCGGCCACCGCATGGGCACCGCCGAAGTCGAGTCCGCCCTCGTCGCGCACGAAAAAGTCGCTGAAGCCGCCGTCGTCGGCTACCCGCACGACATCAAGGGCCAGGGCATCTACTGCTACGTGACGCTGATGGCCGGCGAACAGGGCAGTGATGAACTCGCCAAGGAACTGCGCGACTGGGTGCGCCATGAAATCGGCCCGATCGCGTCGCCCGACCTCATCCAGTTCGCCCCCGGCCTGCCGAAGACCCGCTCCGGCAAGATCATGCGCCGCATCCTGCGCAAGATCGCCGAGGACGACTTCTCCAACCTCGGCG
>JAHJQZ010000133.1 GCA_018818925.1 Alphaproteobacteria bacterium | reverse complement strand
GGGCGACGCTCGCCATCCACCTCTCGATCCGCAATCTCAAATATGTCGAACAGGCGCTGACCCCGCATTACGGCGCGAAGTGTCCGGTGGCGATCGCCTACCGCGCCACATGGCCCGACGAGCAGATCGTCCTGACCACGCTTGAGGACATGCGCGCCGAGGTGCGCCGGAGAAAGATCACTCGCACCGCCCTGGTTTTTGTCGGTCCGGTCTTCGGGGCGGCGCGTTTCCGCGACAGCCGGCTCTACGATGCGGATTTCGCCCATATCCTCAGGAACAGGGGCAAGAAGCGGGACGCTCAGGCCGAGATGCCGGCGGAAAGCTCGTGAACCAGCTCGATCGCTTCTTCCACCGAATGGACGGATCGCGCTTCGGGCAGGACCGGCCGGTCGATCATCAGGATGGTGACGCCGAGCGAGGCGGCGGCCTCGAGCTTGGCATAGGTTTCGGCGCTGCCCGAATTCTTGGTGATCAGGTGGGTGATGCCGTTCTGCCCCATGAGCGTCATTTCGGACTTGAGCGTATAGGGCGGCCGCGCCAGAAGCAGCACGGCATTGGCCGGCAGGGGCGTCTTGGGCGGATCGATAAGCCGTACCAGGAAATCGGCGTCCGGTCGCTCGGCGATGGTGCCGAGGTCGCGCTGGCCGGTGGTGACGAGCGCCTTCTTGCGCGTTGGCACGGCCTTGATGGCGCTCGAAATATCGGAGAAATGCTTGAGCCTGGCGCCCTTGATCGGCGGCCAGGCGGGACGCACCAGCCGGAACAGCGGCACGCCGGCCTTTTCCGCTGCCTCGACGGCCTCGGCCGAAATGGCGCCGGCAAAGGCGTGGGTCGCATCGATCAGCAGCTCGATCTTTTCCTCGGCGAGATAGTCGGCGATGGCCCTGGCGCTGCCGAACTCGCCCATGCGTACCCGCCCCTCGGGCAGGACCGGCTCGCCCGTATGTCCGGCCAGCGACGAGGTGACCTCATGACGACGCGCGATCAGCTTGCGCGCCAGGTCGCGCGATTCGGCGGTGCCGGCAAGGATGAGGATGCGCATGGTCTACTCTTCCGATCTCCCAACGATTTCCGTCGCTTCTCCGACGACGATGACGCAGACATGTATAGTCGAATTGTTGACGATGGTCTCGGCGTTTTGTCGCGCAAGTGTCGCAATCCGCGCGGCCAGCGGCAGGCCCGCGGCCTGGCAGAGAGCGAGCACCTCGCGCGCCGTATTGGCGGAAGCGCAGCGCGCGACGAGGGCGTCGTCGCCGCCGAGTTCGCCGACGATTTTCGCAAGCACCGCCATGTCGATCGTCGAGCGGGCCGAATGCAGGTCCATGGCGCCCTGCGCCAGCTTGACGAGCTTGCCAAAGCCGCCGGCGATGGTGACGCGATCGACCCTGTGGGTTCTGAGATATTTGAGGAGCCCGCCGACGAAATCGCCCATGTCGAGATAGGCTTCGTCGGCAAGCCCGAGCGCGGCCCGCGCCGCCTGCTCGGAACGGTCGCCCGTCGCGCCGACGACATGGCTGAGGCCCATGGCGCGGGCGACGTCGACGCCGCGCTGGATCGAATGGATCCAGGCCGAGCACGAATAGGGCACGACGATCCCCGTCGTGCCGAGCACCGAAAGCCCGCCGACAATGCCGAGCCGCGGGTTCCACGTCCGTTTGGCGATTTCATCGCCATTCGGGATCGAGAGCGTGATGGCGATGTCCGGCGCTTCGCCGAACCGGGCGCAGATCTCGCTCACCGCCTCGCGCATCATCCGGCGCGGCACGGGATTGATCGCCGGCTCGCCCGGCGGCAGGCTGAGGCCGGGCCTGGTGATGGTACCGATGCCGGGTCCGGCATGAAACGTCACGCCGCTCCCCGATGCGCCGCGCGCGACGCGAGCGATGATCGTTGCGCCGTGGGTCACGTCCGGATCGTCGCCGGCGTCCTTGACGATGCCCGCTTCGGCCCAGCCGGTTTCGCGCGCCTCCAGGGCCAGGACGAAGGCGGGTGTCTGGCCGCCCGGCAGCGTGATTTCGACCGGGTCGAGAAAGCCGCCGCCGAACAGCGCGTTGAGCGCCGACTTTGTGGCGGCGGTGGCGCAGGCGCCGGTCGTCCAGCCGCGCCTGAGGGGCCGGTCCGGTATCGCATCGGTGGCGCTGTCATCTTCCATGATCCGCTTCTATATGAGGCGCAACGATCGGCGAACAGGGGTAAGGCATGCTCGACTGGCTGAAGCTTGGCCGCAGAAAGGGTCATTTCGCCCGGCTCGATGCGGCGCAATTGCCCGAGTTCGCCCCCGGTTCGGTCTGGCTCTGCGGCGCCGGACCCGGCGCGCCCGGCCTGTTGTCGCTCCTCGCGTATCATGCCCTCGGGGCGGCCGATGTCATTGTCCACGACGCGCTTGTATCTAGGGACATCCTGGCGCTGGCCCGGCCCGAGGCGGAGCACATCCCCGCCGGCAAGCGCGCCGGCCAGCCGTCCTCGCGGCAGAAGGACATCACCCTGAAAATCATCGAACTCGCCTGGGCCGGCAAGCGGGTGCTGCGCCTGAAGGGCGGCGACCCCTACCTGTTCGGACGCGGCGGCGAGGAGGCACTGGCGCTTGAGCGTTCCGGCATTCACTTCCGCGTCGTCCCGGGCATCTCCGCCGGCCTTGGCGGTCTTGCCTATGCCGGCATTCCCGCGACCCATCGCGACACCAACCACGCCGTCCTGTTCCTGACCGGCCACGATGTCAGCGGCACAATGCCCGGCGCGGTCGACTGGGTAGCGATCTCCCGCGCCGCGCCGGTTATTGTGCTGTTCATGGGCGTGTCGCACCTCTTCGCCATTGCCGAAAAGCTGATCGCCGCCGGCCGCGACCGCGAGGATCGCGTCGCCATCGTCTCGAACGCCACGTTGAAAAACCAGTCGGTGATCGACTGCCGTCTCGGCGAGGTCGGCATCCGCTGTGCCGAGGCCGACATCCCGACCCCGGCCGTCATCGTCATCGGCCCGGTCAGCCAGTTCCGCGACCGGCTCGACTGGTACACGCCGATCCTGCGGGAGAACGGCTTTGGCTAGGGAACGGCTTCTTTCTCCCCTTGATGGGGAGGGTGGCCTGGCGAAGCCGGGTCGGGTGGGGTGGAGCCAAAAGCTCAGAGCACCCCCATTCTGTCTCACGACGGATCTGGCCGATGCCGAGTCCGGCTCGAAGTCCCTGCCCTGGATGGGCAGGGCAATCGCATATGGCGGTTGCACAGCCTGTTGCCCCACCCTCACCCGCCCTTCGGGCACCCTCTCCCGTCAAGGGAGAGGGGGGAAACCGCCAGATAGGTCGCACTTGTCCTTCTCCCCTTGCGGGAGAAGGTGGCGCGAAGCGCCGGATGAGGGGAGCTACGCAGCCAAATGCAATTGCCCTGCCGCAAGCGGAAGGGAAGGGAGAGGCTCCGCCTCGCGAATCCAATGACCGCCAGGGGCCTCGTCATCGCCGCGCCGCAATCCAATTCCGGCAAGACGCTCGTCGCGCTCGGGCTCGCCCGCGCCCTTGCCCTGAGAGGCGTAGCGGTCCGCCCGGCCAAATCGGGCCCCGACTATATCGATCCGCAATTCCTTGCTCGCGCCGCAAGGCATGACTGTCTCACGCTCGATGCCTGGGCCATGAGCCGGACACGGCTGCGCGCCCTCGCCCGCGCCCATGCCGGCAGCGACGGCTTTTTCGTCGTCGAAGGTGTCATGGGCCTGTTCGACGGCGCGAGCAGCGGCATCGGCAGCACCGCCGACCTCGCCGTCGGCCTCGGCCTGCCCGTTGTCCTTGTCGTCGACTGCGCCCATCTCGCCCAGTCGATCGCCGCCATGGCCGAAGGCTTCATCCGCTTCCGTTCCGACCTCGCCTTTGCCGGCATTGTCCTCAACCGCGTCGCTTCCGACCGGCACGAAGCCATGCTGCGCGCCGCGCTCGACGCCCGTGGCATCGCCTGCCTCGGCGCCATCCGCAACGATCCGGCGCTGTGTGTGCCGGACCGTCATCTCGGCCTGGTTCAGCCCGAGGAAATTGCCGGCATCGACCCGCTGATCGACCGCGCCGCCGAAAGCGCCGCCGCCGGAATCGACATCGACAGGCTGTGGAGCCACGCCCGCGCCCTCGGTGGCGCCGAAGGCTCGCGCCGGCTGCCGCCGCTCGGCCAGCGCATCGCCGTCGCCCGCGACCGCGCCTTCGGCTTCGTCTACCGGCACTGGCTGACCGACTGGCACCTCGCCGGCACCGAGCTGAGCTTTTTCTCACCCCTTGCCGACGAGGCGCCCGACCGCCAGGCCGACGCGGTCTTCCTGCCGGGCGGCTATCCGGAACTGCATGGCGCGCAATTGGCCGCGGCGGCGCATTTCAAGGCCGGCCTGGTCGCGGCCCGCGACCGCGGCGCCCTGATCTATGGCGAGTGCGGCGGCTACATGGTGCTCGGCCAAAGTCTGACCGACGCCGAGGGTATCACCCATGAAATGGCCGGCCTGTTGCCGCACCATAGCCGGATCGACCGGCCGCATCGCACCCTCGGCTATCGCCTCTTGCGCCATCAGGGACCGCTGCCCTTCGCCCGTGCCCTCAGCGGCCACGAATTCCATTACTCGACGAGCAGCGGCCCGGCGGGGCAGCAGCTTTTCGTCGCCGCCGATGCCGCCGGCAACCGCCTCGGTCCAATGGGTTCGGTCATCGGCCGGGTGTGCGGCTCCTATGCCCATGTCATCGACACCCATGAGGAGGCGCCGTGACGGCAAGGACCCTCATGTTCATGGGCACGGGCTCGGATGCCGGCAAGTCGCTGATCGTCGCCGGCCTTTGCCGCGCCTATGCCAATCGCGGCATGAAGGTCGCCCCCTTCAAGCCGCAGAACATGTCCAACAACGCCGCCGTGACCGCGGATGGCGGCGAGATCGGCCGCGCCCAGGCGCTGCAGGCCCGCGCCGCCCGATGCGAACCGCTGACGGCAATGAACCCGGTGCTCTTGAAACCCGAGGCGGAAAGCGGCGCCCAAGTGGTGGTGCGCGGCCGGCGCGTCGGCTCGATGTCGGCTCGCGCCTATTTCGCCACGCGCCAGCGCTTCCTGCCCGACGTGGTCGCGGCCTTCACCGAGCTGGCATCGGCGACCGACCTCGTCCTCGTCGAAGGCGCCGGCAGCGCCTCCGAGATCAACTTAAGGCACAACGACCTCGCCAATTTCGGCTTTGCCCGTGCCGTCGCCGCGCCGGTCGTTCTGATCGGCGACATCGAGCGCGGCGGCGTCATCGCTTCGCTCGTCGGCACCCTCGCCGTCGTCGATCCCGAAGACGCGGCGCTGGTGGTCGCGACCCTGGTCAATCGCTTCCGGGGCGATCCGTCCCTGTTCGAAGACGGTCTGAGCGAGATCGCCCGACGCACCGGATTGCCGGCCCTCGGCCCGGTCCCGTACTTTGCCGAAGCCGACAGGCTGCCGGCCGAGGACGCGCTGGCGCTGAGCCGTGACCGGCCGCCGGGCGAGGGTGTGTTCCGCATCGTCGTGCCGCGCCTCGGCCGCATCGCCAATTTCGACGATCTCGATCCCCTGCGCGCCGAGCCGGACGTGAGCGTTGTCATGGTGCCGCCGGGCCGGCCGCTGCCGCGCCATGCCGACCTGATCGTCCTGCCCGGTTCCAAGGCGACGCGCGCCGACCTCGCCGGCCTGCGGGCCGAGGGCTGGGACATCGACATCATCGCCCATGTCCGAACCGGCGGCGCCGTGATCGGCCTGTGCGGCGGCTACCAGATGCTGGGCCGGTCGATTGCCGATCCGGACGGGCTCGAGGGCGAAGCGGGGACGAGCCAGGGGCTCGGCCTACTCGATGTCGCAACCGTGCTGACGCCGACAAAGCAGTTGCGGCTCGAAAACGCCCGCCATGCCGCGAGCGGCGCGGCGATTGCCGGGTATCACATGCATATGGGCGAAACGACCGGCCCCGACCGCGACCGGCCTTTCGCGCTGATCGGCGAGATGGGCGAGGGCGCGGTTTCGCCCTCCGGCCGCGTCATGGGCACCTATCTGCACGGCGCTTTTTCCGCCGACGGTTTTCGCCGCGCTTTTCTTCAGGTCCTCGGCGCCGAAACCGCCGACGAAGTGGTCTACGAAGCCGATGTCGACGCCGTCCTCGACCGACTCGCCCTCCATCTCGAACGGGCGCTCGATCTCGATGCATTGCTGGCGCTGGCGCGGCCACCGGCAAGCGGACGCGCGCCATGATGACGCTCGTGGCCGCCATCGCCTTTTTCGTCGAGCGCCTCGTCGGCTATCCGGGGGTTCTGCAGCACAGGATCGGTCATCCGGTCGAATGGATTGGCAGACTGATCGGTCTATTGGACGACAGGCTCAATCGCGCCGACCTGACGCACAACCAGCGCCGGCTCAACGGCGTGCTGGCGCTCGCCATCGTTCTCCTCGTCACCGGCATGGCCGCGACGATGGCTCAGGCCTTGTGCCGCGCCTTGCCGCTCGGCTTCGTCTTCGAGGCGGCGATCGCCTCCGCCTTTCTTGCCAGTCGCCACCTTGGACGCGCCGTGCAGGCGGTCGCCGACGAACTGAACCTGTCGCTCAGCCGCGGCCAAGTGGCGCTGCAGCCGATCGTCGGGCGCGACGCAAGGCGCCTCGATGGCCATGGCGTCTCGCGTGCCGCCATCGAGACCCTGGCCGAGAACACTTCCGACGGCGTCGTCGCGCCGCTCCTCTTCCTCGCCCTGTTCGGCCTGCCCGGCATCGCGCTCTACAAGGCGATCAACACGGCCGATTCGATGATCGGCCACCTGACGGCGCGCCACGCCGATTTCGGCTGGGCCGCGGCGAAACTCGACGATGTCGCCAATTTCGTGCCGGCCCGGCTGACGGCGCTGCTCATCGCCGCAGCGGCCTATGCCGAGCGTGTTCGCGACAACTGGCTGCGGGCCTTTCCGACAGGCAGGTCGACGACAAGGACCGCGGCGAACGGACGGGCCGCCTGGGACACCGCGAAACGCGACGCGCCCAAGCAGGACTCGCCCAATTCCGGCTGGCCGGAAGCAGCCATGGCGGGGGCGCTCGGCTTGCGGCTCGGCGGTCCGCGCGCCTATGGCGGCGTCTTGGTCGACCTGCCCTTCATGGGGACCGGCCGAGCCGAAGCGGTGCCGGACGACATCGAGCGGGCGTTGCGGCTCTATGGCCGGGTCAACGATCTGGCGCTTGCCGCGATAATCGCACTGGCACTGCTCGTGGCGGGAACGGGCCTTTACTGAGAGGCCCAGACGATGCGGGCGATCCAGTCGACATCCTTGGCCGCGACGGTGCGCGGTGGATGCTCGGGATTGAGCGAGTGCAATTCGACCAGGTTGGTGGTCTGCCGGTGCAGGATTTTGGCCATGACCTCGCCGTCGCGCGTCTTGACCACGACGCGATCGCCGCGCCGGACCTGCTCGGTCGGCGAGACGATGATGATGTCGCCGTCGCGATAGAGCGGCAGCATGGAATCGCCCGAAACCTCGAGCGCATAGGCGCTGGCGGTGTCGGTCGAGGGCAGCTCGACCTCGTCCCAGCCCTGGCCGGCGGGAAAACCGCCGGAATCGAAATAGCCGCCCGTGCCGGCCTGGGCGAAGCCGAGCAGCGGCACCGATGACGTGCCCAGAAGGCTTTGCCCGCCCGGTTCGCCATAGGCGCCGCCCCGCGTCAGGAACTGGTCGAAGCTCTCGCCGGTCGCCGACAGGATCTTGGCGATGCTCTCGGTCGACGGCCAGCGCTCGCGCCCATCCTTGGAAACGCGCTTGGACTTGTTGAACGCCGTCGCATCGAGGCCCGCCAGCCGCGCCAGGCCGGAGACGGACAGGCCATGCCGGCGCGCCAGTTCGTCGATGCCGCTCCAGATGGCCATGTGCGAAATAATGGTCATGCCTGTTCCTGTTGCATCGCCGGTTGAGGACTCTGGTCTCATTACCGGAAATTTATCCTAGTACTTATCCGTCCACGGCCGGGCTGTAAAGGCTGGCACGCCCCTGCGATATCCCGCCTGTGGGGCGCGTCACTTTTGTTCGGCCATGCCCCTCCTTTTTCCGTTCCGATGCTCTAGATTCCGCCCGGATCACATCAGGGCCGACGCGACCGGGCGATATGACACAAACCGACACATTGATCTACAAGGTAACGACGCTGGCGCTCTGGCAGCGGGCCGAGGCCGAGGGCGTGCTGCCGAAAAGCCCCGTCGACGAGACCGACGGCTATATGCATTTTTCGACCGCCGGCCAGCTGAGGGAAACCCTGCGACGCTATTTCGCCGGCCAGGGCGACCTCGTGCTGTGCGTCGTGCCGGCGGCTGCCGTGGCCGACGCGCTTGAATGGGAGCCGTCGCGCGGCGGCGCCCTGTTCCCGCATGTTTACGCGCCGCTGCCGCTTTCGGCGGTCTCTGAACACCATGCGCTCGCCGTCAATGTCGACGGCTCCTGCGCCCTGCCCGAAGGGATCGCCTGATGGCCAATCCGATTGCGCCGCTTCTGCGTCTGCCGCTCGTCCAGAACCTCACGCGCGACGTGCTGTTGTCGTTGCCCCCCGAACGGGCGCACAGGACGACCATCCTGGCCTTGCGCCTCGGCGCCGTGCCCGAGCCGGCCATGCCCGACGGGCCGGAGCTCGCGACGCAAATCGCCGGCCTCGAATTGGTCAATCCGCTCGGCATGGGTGCCGGCTTCGACAAGAATGGCGAGGTGCCGCAGGCCCTGTCGACGCTTGGCTTCGGCATGGTCGAGATCGGTACGGTGACCCCGCGCCCGCAATCGGGCAATCCGCGTCCGCGTCTTGTGCGCCTCGGCGACAGGGACGCGGTCATCAATCGCATGGGTTTCAACAACGAGGGTCACGAGCGGGTGCTCCGGCGCATCGAGGGCCTGCGCATGAAGGCCATGCTCGGCGTCAACATCGGCGCCAACAAGCAGAGCGATGATTTCGTCGCCGATTTCGTCCTCGGCGTCAGGCGCTTCGCCGACGCCGCTGATTATCTCGCCGTCAATGTGTCCTCGCCCAACACGCCGGGCCTTAGGAATCTCCAGGCCGCCGAGGCGCTCAGGCGCCTGCTCGGCGAGGTGCTGGCCGAACGGGCCCGCGCCAGAACGCATGTGCCGGTATTCCTGAAACTGGCGCCGGACCTCAGCGAAACCGAAATGGACGACATCGCCGCCGTCATCGGAGCGTCCGACCTCGATGGCATCATCGCCACCAACACGACGATCTCGCGCGACGCCGTTGCCGGTCATGCCCTTGCCGGCGAGCCGGGGGGGCTGTCCGGCGCGCCGATCTTTGCGTTGACGACGCGGCGCCTGGCCCAGATGCGCCTGAGGCTCGGCAAAGACATGCCGATCATCGGCGTCGGCGGAATCCATTCGGCCGAGAGCGCCATCGCCAAGATCGAAGCCGGCGCCGATGCCATCCAGCTCTACACCGCCATGGTCTTTTCCGGTCTCGGCCTTGTCGACGACATCAAGGCGGGTCTTGTCGCCGAGGTCAAAAAGCGCGGCTGCGGTTCCGTCGCCGGCCTCAGGGATGCCCGTGTCGAGGACTGGGCCGCGGGCCGCGTTTCGCTGGCCTGACGGGGCGGATCAGGACGGAAACAGCCGGTCGAGACTGCGCCGCGTCGCCCAGGCGAGGTAAAAGCCGCGCCCGAGAAAGAAGACGTGCAGGGACACCCACAATCCGGTCAGTCCCCAAAGCGGCTGCAGGACGAGCGCCGCCGCGACATAGACGGCCACCGAGAACAGCATGCCGTTGCGAATGGCCGCGTTGAGCGTTGCACCCGTCGCCACGCCGTCAAAGACGAAGGGGAAAACCCCGGTAAAGGCGGTCAGGGCGGCAAAGACGAGATTGTCGCGGGCGGCGGCGCGGATATCCGCATTGGTCGACATGAAGTCGATGAGCATGCCCCCGAAGCCGTAGACGAGCGCGAACAGACCGAACCCGATGCCGAGACCCCAGCCGAGGGTCAGCCTAACGGCCCGACCGAAGGCCGGCCGGTAATTGGCGCCCACGGCCTTGCCGCACAGCTGTTCGGCCGCCTGCGCCTGGCCGTCGAGGAAATAGGCGATGACCATCAGCACATGCAGGAGCAGGTGGTTGGCGGCGAGCGAGATGTCGCCGAGCCGTGCCGTCTGGGCGGCGAAAAAGGCGTAGACCGCCTCGAGCAGCAGGGTGCGGATGGTCAGGTCGCGCCCGAGGCCGAACAGGCGCCTGAGTTCGAGCGGATCGATGAGCGCCGCGAGCCGGATCAGCGCACGCGTCGGCTTGAAGCCGCCGAAATGGCGCAGCACCAGCACGCCCCCCGTCAGCGCCGCCGCCACCTGGCCGAGCACCGTGGCCCAGGCGACGCCGGCGACGCCCCATCCGAGGCCGTAAACGAAGCCGACGCTCAAAACGATGTTGACCCCATGGATGAGCATTTGCAAAAGCATGCCCGTCGTCGCGGCGGCGCGGCCATAGAACCAGCCGAGCAGGGCGAAGTTGACCAAAACGAACGGCGTCGAGACGAGCCGGATGCCGAAATAGAGCTCATAGGCCGGCACGGTTTCCGGCGGCGGCGCCATGAGCACGGCGCCGATCATTTCGATCGGCTTGCCGAGCGCGATGGCGAGGACGCCGAGCCCGATGCCGAGAATGGTGGCGCGCATGAGATGGATCAGCCCGTCGTCGCGCGCCTTGGCGCCGATGGCCTGCGCCGTCAGCCCCGCCGTGCTCATGCGCAAAAAGAAGGCGGCCGCGAACACGAAAGTGACGACGACGCTGCCGAGCACGACCCCGCCCAGCAGTCCGGCATCGCCGAGCCGGCCGATGACCGTGAGGTCGGTCAGCCCGGCCAGCGGCTCGGTGATGAAGGCGAAGGTTGCCGGCAGGGCGATCGACCAGACGTCGCGATGCCTGATCGTGAAGGGATGAACGGGGCGCATCTTCGCTCGTTTCGGAAAGGATCAGCCCCGCCTGTTGACGGCGAAACCACCGGGATTCTGCTGCACCGGCATCAGTTCGAGGCAGTTGACGTTGAGATGGGCCGGCAGGTTGGCGAGAAACCAGACGATATCGGCGACGTCCTCGGGCCGGATCGGATCGACGCCGTCGTAGAAGCGCTCGTTCGCCTCCATGTCGCCGTAATTGCGCACGGCGGTGAACTCGGTCTTGGCCATGCCCGGCATGAGATCGGTGACGCGGATGCCGGTCTGGGCGAGATCGATGCGCAGATTGTAGGAGAACTGGTGCACGAAGGCCTTGGTGGCGCCATAGGCATTGCCGCCGGCATAGGGGAAGCGCGCCGCCACCGATCCGGTATTGACGATCGAGGCGCCCGGACCGGCTGCCTTGAGGCGCGGCAACACGTCAAGGGTCGTGTGCAAAAGGCCCATGATGTTGGTCTCGACCATCTGCCGCCAGTCGTCTTCGCGGATGTCGGGCACCGCGCCCTTGCCGAGGGCCAGCCCGCCATTGTTGAACAGGCAGTCTATGCTGTCGAAGGCGATGGGCAGGCCGGCGACGGCGCGGGCGATGCTGTCGCGGTCGGCAAGGTCCATTTCGATGGCATGAACGCGTCCCGGCTCGAATGCGCCGGCAAGCGCCAGGAGCCTGTCCCGGCGCCGTCCGGTGGCGACGACGTTCCAGCCCCTGCCCGCGAACAGCCGCGCCGTGGCGGCGCCGAACCCGGACGTGGCGCCGGTGATGAAGATGGACCTGGTCATGGCGACATCCTTTTCGATGCGCCACGGCGTGCCATGCGTCCAAACGCTTGGCAAGCCCCGACGCCAAAAAGCCGCGTCGACAGAAGCGCTCGGACAGAGGCTGGCGGAAAGGGGCAGGCGTCTAGGCCATGTCACGTTCTGATCGAATCAAAACGTATGACCTGGGTTTTTGAGTGGTCGCATTTGCGAACCGGTAAAGCGGTCTCCACCGTTCGCTGTCGCGGGCCTTCGGTTTCCGAACGTGTTCTAGCGCTCGACCTTCAGGTCGATGCGCACGTCGGCATGCGGGCTCGAGGCTTCGACGGCTTCGTAATTGACCATGTCGACCTTTTCGACATGCCGTTCGATCCAGTCGGGCTGGAAGCGACCGTGCTCGGCATGGCGCCTTAAAAGCCGCGCCCGCGTGACATCCGGCGACACATGCAGGAAAAAGCTCAGATCCAGAATGCCGGGAATCTCGTTCCAGGGCGGCGTGTCGAGCAACAGGTAATTGCCCTCGACCACAAGGATCGGCACGTTGCCGGCGATGGTGAAGGCATTGGGCACCACGTCCTCGATCCGGCGCGAATAGCCGGGCACCGAGACCGGGCTGCGCGCCGACTTCAGCGTCTTGAGAAGCTGAACGAAGGCATCGGCCTCGAAGGTCTGGGGCGCCCCCTTGTGGGCTTCGAGCTCCTCGGCTTCGAGCTTGGCCTGCTTCATGTGGAAGCCGTCCATGGGCACGCGCGCGGCCGAGCCGTCGATGCGATCATTCAGCAGCCCGATGACGTCGGCGGCCAGGGTCGACTTGCCCGAACCCGGTCCGCCGGCAATGCCGACGAGAATGCGCTGGCGCTTGTGGGCGGCCACGGAAAGCGATCGCAAAGCGATCTCCTGGGCCGCCGCTTCGGGCGCCAGCGACAGGCGATCCTGCATGTGTCCAGACTGGTTCTGGTGGTTTTGGCTTGCGTGCACGCCGACTCACCTGAATGCTCTATGCGTTCAAGGACGGCCATCTTGCCGCGAAAATGTTAAATAAATGACCATACCTGATCCGATCGCGTCATGGTTCGCGGCGCGGGGCTGGGCGCCGCGCGCCCATCAGCTCGCCGTGCTCGAGGCGCATCGCCGCCGCTGCTCGGTGTTGCTGATCGCCCCGACCGGCGCCGGCAAGACCCTGGCCGGCTTCCTGCCCACCCTGACCGATCTCGTCGACGCGCCGGCGGAGGGGTTGCACACGCTCTATATTTCGCCCTTGAAGGCACTCGCCGTCGATGTCGCCCGCAACCTTTTGACCCCGATCGGCGAGATGGGCCTTCCCATCCGGGTCGAGACGCGCACCGGCGACACGCCGCAGCACAAGCGCCTGCGCCAGCGCCACGACCCGCCGCATGTGCTGCTGACGACGCCGGAACAACTGGCGCTCCTGCTCTCGCATCCGGATGCACATCGCCTGTTCGGCGCGCTGCAGCGCATCGTCCTCGACGAGTTGCACGCGCTCGTCACGTCCAAGCGCGGCGAATTGCTGTCACTGGCCGTCGCCCGCATCGCGAGGCTGGCGCCGGAGGTGAAGATCACCGCCCTGAGCGCCACGGTCGCCCGCCCGGACCTGTTGCGCGACTGGATCGCCGCGCCCATCGCGCCGCGCGAGGCCGCCCTGATCGAAGCTCCCGGCGGCGCCTTGCCGGAGCTGGAGATTCTGCGGAGCGACACCCGCGTCCCCTGGGCCGGCCATTCGGCCGCCTATGCCTTTCCAGAGATCTATGAGGTCATCCGGCGGCACGGCACGACGCTCTTGTTCGTCAACACCCGTTCGCAGGCCGAGATGCTGTTCCAGGGCCTTTGGGAAATCAACGACGACAATCTCGCCATCGCCCTGCATCATGGCTCGCTCGATGTCGAACAGCGCCGCAAGGTCGAACGCGCCATGACCGAGGGAAGGCTCAAGGCGGTGGTGTGCACCTCGACCCTTGATCTCGGCATCGACTGGGGCGATGTCGATCTGGTCGTCCAGATCGGCGCGCCCAAGGGCTCGTCGCGCATGCTGCAGCGGATCGGCCGCGCCAATCACCGGCTCGACGAGCCGAGCCGCGCCCTGTTCGTGCCGGCCAACCGTTTCGAGGTGCTCGAATGCGAGGCGGCGCTCGAAGCGGTGACCGAGGGCGCCCAGGACAGCGAGGACCCGGTCTCGGGCGGCCTCGACGTCCTCGCCCAGCATATTCTTGGCTGTGCCTGCCACGCGCCCTTCGCCGCCGACGCGCTTTTTGCGGAAATCCGCAGCGCCTGGCCCTATCGCGACCTCGAACGCGACCTGTTCGACCGCGTCATGGATTTCGTCGCCACCGGCGGATATGCCTTGCGGGCCTATGAGCGCTTCGCCCGCCTGAGAAAGACCAAGGACGGGCTCTGGCGCATCGCCAATCCGCAGGTGGCCCAGCAATACCGGCTCAACATCGGCACCATCGTCGAGGAACCGATGGTCAAGGTGCGGCTCGTCCGGGCGCGCGGCGAAAAGCGCGGCGCCGTCACCGGGCCGATCGGCCGCGGCGGCCGCGTGCTCGGCGAGATGGAGGAATATTTCTTCAACAATCTGGTTCGCGGCGACACTTTCCTGTTCGCCGGCGAGATCGTCGCCTTCGAGGCAATGCGCGAGACCGAGGCCTATGTCTCGCGTTCCTATGCCAAGAACCCGAAAATACCCGCCTATATGGGCGGCAAGTTCCCGCTCTCGACCTATCTCGCCGAACGCGTCCGGCGCATGCTCGCCGACCCGCCTTCGTGGAACCGGCTGCCGCAGCAAGTGAGGGACTGGCTGAGGCTGCAGCAGCAGCAAAGCGTCGTGCCGGACACGGAAAGCCTGCTCGTCGAGACCTTTCCGCACGAGAACAAGCATTTCCTGGTCTGCTATCCTTTCGAGGGAAGGCTGGCGCACCAGACAATGGGCATGCTCCTGACCCGCCGCCTCGAACGCGCCCGTGCCCGCCCGCTCGGCTTCGTCGCTTCCGAATATGCGCTCGCCATCTGGGGGGTCGACGACCTGTCGGTGCTGATCCGCACCGGGCGCCTGTCGCTCGACGAGCTGTTCGACGAGGACATGCTCGGCGACGACCTCGAAGCCTGGCTCGACGAATCCATGCTGATGAAGCGCACTTTCAGAAACTGCGCCTTGATCGCCGGGCTGATCGAGCGCCGCCACCCCGGCAAGGAGAAGACCGGCCGCCAGATCACCATATCGGCGGACCTCATCTACAGCGTCCTTTACGCCCAGGAGCCGAACCATGTTCTCATCCAGGCGACGCGCCGCGACGCGGCACGCGGATTGTTGGACATCGAGCGGCTCGCGCATTGCCTGAGGCGCATCCGCGCCAACATCGTCCACAAGCCCCTGCCGCGCATTTCGCCCATGGCCGTGCCGGTCATGCTCGAAATCTCCAAGGAACCGATCTTCGGGGAAGGGCGCGAATCGGCTATGGCGGAAGCGGCGGACGAATTGCTGCGCGAGGCCACCGGGACGTGACCGATCCTTTTGACGTCCGGCCGATGCAGGCCGGCGAGGACGTACTCTGGGGCGCGATGCGTGCCCTTCTCTGGCCCGATTGCGGCCCTGAGGACAACGCGCAAGACATGGCGACGCTTGCCGACCCTGCCGGCGCGCTACGCGTCGTGTTTTTGGCCGTCTCCGGCACGAACGCGGTCGGTTTCGCCGAGATTTCGGAGCGGTCCGTCGTCGCTGGCGCCGGCAACGGGCCGGCGGCCCATCTCGAAGGCTGGTGGGTTGCGCCCGAATTCCGGCGCTCAGGCGTTGGCCGGGCGCTCATCCGCGCCGCCGCTGATTGGGCGCGAAGCGCCGGCTATGCGTTTTTCAGTTCCGATGTCGAGATCGACAATCCCGTCAGCCGGAAGGCGCACGAAGCGCTCGGCTTCGTCGAGCAGGGCAGGGTGGTCAATTACCTGATGGCGCTCGACAAATGAGCGTGTCGACAGCAACACTCGTGGCGGGAGCGGAGCCAGACCCTTCAATGATCCGTTTCGCCGGCCAGATTTTCGAACCCCTGCCTTCGGGCGCCCTGTTGTGGCGCGCCGAAATGACGCTGCTCGTCGCCGATCTGCATTTCGAAAAAATGGCGAGTTTCGCGTGGCGCGGCCAGTTGCTGCCGCCCTACGATACCGGGCTGACGCTGTTGCAGCTCGAAGCCGATCTCGGCCGGACGCGGGCCGAGCGCGTCGTCGCGCTCGGCGACAGCTTTCACCGCGAGGACGGCGCCGCGGGAATGCTGGCAGCCGACCGGACACGGCTCGACCGGCTGGCGCGGCAGGCCGACTGGGTCTGGCTTTCGGGCAATCACGACCCGCTGCCGCACGGCCTTGCCGGCATGAGCCGCCAAGACATCGAGATCGCCGGCATCACCCTGGCTCATATCCCCGAACGCCGCCCCGAGCCGCTGATTGCCGGGCACCTGCACCCGGCGGCACGCGTGGCGATGAATGGCCGGACGATGCGGGCGCCGTGCTTCGTCTGCGACGACAGGCTGATGATCCTGCCCGCCTATGGCAGTTCGACCGGCAGTCTCAACATTCTCTCGTCGGCCTTTCAGGGCCTCGTCCGCCACGACCGCATGCAGGTGGTCATGACCGGTCGCGACCGCGTCTATCCGGTCAGCGCCCGGAGACTGGTCGGCGGCTAGCGCATGTCATCTATTGACGGAAGCAGCGCCTTCGCTTCCCTCCCCCTTGCGGGGAGGGATTGAGG
>JAHJQZ010000132.1 GCA_018818925.1 Alphaproteobacteria bacterium | reverse complement strand
TTTCAATTTCGGCGCCATGGAGAACAAGGGTCTCAACATCTTCAACGACCGCTACGTGCTGGCCGATCCGGAAACGGCAACCGATGCCGACTACGCCAATATCGAACGCGTCATCGCCCACGAATATTTCCACAACTGGACCGGCAACCGCATCACCTGCCGCGACTGGTTCCAGCTCTGCCTGAAGGAAGGGTTGACGGTCTATCGCGACCAGGAGTTTTCGAGCGACATGCGCTCGCGCGCCGTCAAGCGCATCGAGGACGTGCGCACCCTGCGCGCCACGCAGTTCCCCGAGGATGCCGGGCCGCTCGCCCATCCGGCCCGGCCGGACTCCTTCCGCGAAATCGAGAATTTCTATACGGCGACCGTCTACGAGAAGGGTGCCGAAATCGTCCGCATGCTGGCGACCCTTTACGGCGATGCCGGCTTTCGCAAGGGCTTCGAGACCTATTTCCAAAAGCACGACGGCACGGCGGCGACCATAGAGGACTGGCTCGGCGCCTTCGCGGATGCGCACGATGCCGATCTCGACCATTTTCTCGAATGGTACCGGCAGGCCGGCACGCCGGAGGTAACGGCGACCGGCGCCTACGACGCCGAAAGCCGAACCTACCGGCTGACGCTGACGCAGAACACCGGGCCCACGCCCGGCCAGCCGGAAAAGCAGCCCATGGTGCTGCCGGTCAAGTTCGGCCTTGTCGGCCCCAATGGCCAGGACCTCGACTACGCGTCCGCGACCGGCGCGGCGATCCATGGCGATCTGATCGTTTTCGACCAGCCGGTTGCCGATATCGAGTTCACCGGCGTCTCGGCGCCGCCGGTGCCGTCGCTGTTCCGCCAGTTTTCGGCGCCGGTCAAGCTTTTGACGGACCTCGGCGACGACGACCGCCTGTTCCTCGCCCGAAGCGATTCCGACCCGTTCAACCGCTGGCAGGCGCTGCAGGACATCGCGCTGCGGCTCATGGTCTGCGGAGCACGGGCCGGCGGCACGCTGACCGAGGCGGGAACGACGAACCGGCTGGCCGCCGCCTATGGCGCCCTTATCGCCGACAAGAGCCTCGACGACGCCTACAAGGCGCTGGCGCTGACCCTGCCGAGCGAGGCGTCGGTGGCGCAGTCCCTCGCCGAGAACGTCGACCCCGAGGCGGTCCTGAAGGCGCGGCGCTGGCTGCTGACCCGGCTGGGCGAAGAGCTCTTCACGCCGCTGGTCGACGCCTATTTCAGCCTTGCCGCGCGCGCGACGCCCTATTCGCTCGACGCCGCGTCGACACAGGCGCGCAGCTTCAGGAACCAGTGCCTCGCGCTCATCGCCCGGGCCGATGCCGACCCGGCCATGGTTTCGGCCCATTACCGCGATGCCGACAACATGACCGACCGCATGGCGGCGCTGGAAATCGCCGTCGCCACCGCGCATCCCGAGGCCGATGCGCTTGTAGCGGCATTCCACGACGCCTATGCCGGCAACTCGCTGCTGCTCGACAAGTGGCTGCAGCTGGTCAGTGCCCGACCCGGACCGGAAACGCTCGGCCGCGTGCGCGACGTGTTCAATGATCCCGGGTTTCCGCGCACCAATCCCAACCGGGTGCGGGCGCTGATCGGCGGGTTCGCCACAGGCAACCCGGCGCAGTTCGCCAGGCCGGACGGAGAAGGCTTCGCCTTCGTGGCGTCGGTATGCGGCGACCTCGACGCGGTCAATCCGCAGCTCGCGGCGCGGCTCCTGACGGCCTTCCGCTCCTTCCGTCTTTACGAACCGGAACGACAGAAGCTGGCGACGGCCGCGCTCGAATCACTCAAGGCGCGCGAGATGTCGAGAAATATGTCCGACATCCTGACACGCATTTTGTCGCAATAGAATCAGTCTTGCCGTCAAGTGATTCTGTCGACTCGCGATTTCCTCTTTCGGCTGGTGATAGGCAATATTTGCCTATGGACAAGAGTCGCTCAGTTGATTCAACGTTCTAGCACTACCGAAAAGAACTGATTTGATCAGGCGAAGAGGCGGGGCGGCATGAGCACGGCGGACATTTCCGGCGCGGAAGACGGTTTGTCGACCCCCGATCTTCCCCATTCGAGGCGCAATGACCCGCCCGTACCCGAAAAGCGCCTGAAACTGCTTCCAAAATTCCATCTTCCGCACTCGGCTCGCCTGGCCGTGGCGCTGATTGCCGGCCTTTGCGCCGCCTTCGTCGCGACCGACACACTGATTGCCGAGCTGTCGGCGGTCGAGCGCGCCGGGCTGGCGACACGGCTTGTGTCGGCGGCGCTGGCGACGGCCGATGCCGACACGGCGGCGGCAGTCATGGCGCCGGTGGCGCGGGCGCTCGGGCCGGAGATTTCCATCGCCGTGACCGATCGCGACGGCGCCGCGCTGTTCGCCCAGGCCGGACCGGGGCCGCTGCCTCTGGTATCCGACGTCACCGCCACGCAGAGCATTGTCGGCCCGCTCGGCGCGGCGACGACGGGCCTTTCCCAGACCGCCATTCTCGTGCCGGTCGGTCTTCGCGCTCTGCTGGCGCTGGCGCTTGCCGGCTTTTGCGCCGTCTGGGCGGTGCGCCGGTCGTCGCGCGCCGGCGAGCAGCATCGCGCCCAAGCCCTCAATGCGGCGCTCGCTATCACCACCGACGGCGTCATCGTCTGGGATGGAAGGCATATGCTGGCGGCGGCCAGCGATGCCCTGCACAAGTCGGCGCCGCTGGCGCCGGCGCTGATCCGGCAGGGCCTTGCCTATGGCCGCTTCCTCGACGGGCTGCGCAAGGCCGGCGATCTCACCCTTGTCTCCTCGGCCCGCACCGAGCGCCGCCTTCGTCTCGTCCTGCCGGGCGACGAGATCTGGGACATGTACGAAACCCTGACCGAGGACGGATTGCTCGTCACCCGCCTGACCGATGTCAGCGACCGGGCCCGGCTGCGCGCCGAAGTGGCCCGCCTGCGTACCCGCATCGGCGAGATGGCCGACGAGGTGCAGAACCAGCGGGTGCGCGGCGATGCCGCCAGCCGCTCCAAGACGCTGTTCCTCGGGCAGTTGAGCCATTCGATCCGTACCCCGCTCAACCACATCATCGGCTTCGCCGACCTTTTGCGCCACCAGAGCTACGGCCCGCTGGGCGACGGGCGCTATCTCGGTTACGCCGCCAATATCAAGCAATCCGGCGAGGCGCTGCTCGACATGCTGGCCAACATGCTCGAACTGGCCGAGTTCGAGTCCGGACACCGCGTTCTGGCCAAGGAGCCGATCCGCATGGCCGAGCTGCTCGACTGGACCGAGGGGCGCTATGCCGAACAGGCGCAGCGGGCCGGCGTCCGGCTCATCGTCGAACGCGGCGACGACCGTCTGCTGACCGGCGACCGGCTCTGCCTCAAGCGCCTCATCGGTAACATCGTCGACAACAGCCTCAAGTTCACGCCGTCGGGTGGTAGCCTGACCATCGCCGCCTGGCCGACGGACGACGGCATTGTCCTCGAATTCACCGATACCGGAATTGGCATCGCGCCGGACACGCTGACGATTCTGAACACCTCTTTCGCGCTCGGTTCCGAGAGCAACGGCAACGGCATCGCCATCGCGCGGGCCATCGCCGAACTGAGCGGCGGACAGTTGCAGGTCAGTTCGAGCCCCGGCATTGGCACGACCGTGGCGGTGGTTCTGCCGACAAAGCCGACCCGCGTCGCCAACGGCCGCATCCGCCAGGTCGCCTGACGGCCGGCGGCGCGCCCTAGACCCAAGGCGCCCGCGCGTACCACGCCGCGGCGGCGGCGGCGACTTCGCGCTTCATCTGTTCGACATCGGCCGCGAGGAAGGCGAAATCCGGGGCGGCGCACATGCGCGCCAGCAGGTCGCGGAAGGCATCGGTCCAGTTCGCCTCATTGAACGGTTCGACCAGGCAGGCGCTCATGGCCTGAAGAATCGTCGAAAAGGCGAGATGGATCTGCGACAACCGCTCGGCCTCGGGCAGCCAGCCCAGTTCGCTCATGCGGGCATAGATCGCTGGCGCCGGCTCGTGGCGCAGGCCGATCTGAGTGTAGCCGATGAGCTGGGCCGACTGGGCGATGAAGTCAAGTTCCATCAGCCCGCCATCGGCGAGCTTGAGATCGAACGGATGGCGGGGCTTGCGGTCGCGCAGCAGGCGCGCGCGCATGTCGATCACGTCGGCAACGAGCTTGCCGCGGTCGCGCGGCGCCGAAAGGATCTCGGCGATGGCCGCGTCGATCTCGTCTTCGAACCCCGCGTCGGCGCAGACCACCCGGGCGCGGGTCAGCGCCAGGTGTTCCCAGGTCCAGGCGTCGCGCGACTGATAGGTGGTGAAGCCGGAAAACGAGGTGGCGAGCGGCCCGGCATTGCCCGAGGGCCTGAGGCGCATATCTGCCTCGTAGAGCAGGCCGGCGGCGGTCGGCGCCGCCAGCGCCGCGATGAGGCGCTGGGTGAGCCGGGCAAAATAATGCGACGGCGCCAGTGGCCTCACGCCGTTCGATTCCTCGATCCCTTGCGGGGTGGAATACAAGAGAATGAAGTCGAGATCGGAGGTCGCCGTCATTTCGCCGCTCGCCATCTTGCCGAAAGCCAGAAGGGCAATGCGGGCGCCCGGCACCTCGCCATAGCGGCTGGCGAACTCGTCGCGCACCGCCGCCAGCAGCCGTTGCAGCAGCGTTTCGGCCAGCGCGGTGAACTGGCGCCCGGCATTGCCGGCCTCGACCGAACCTGACAACAGGCCCGCCGAGACGAGGAATATCTGTTCCTGGCCGATCATGTGGGCCCTGTCGAGCACCTCCTCGTAGCTCCTGGCGTCGGCGAGGAAGGCATTCACCTTGGCGATCAGCGCCGCCCTGAGATTGACCTCGTGGGAAAAGGACGGATCAATGAGCCCGTCCATGATGTGGGCGCGGTGGATGACGGCTTCGCTGAGGCGCGGCGCCGAGGCCATGAAATCGACGAGCAGGCGCCTGAGCTGGTCATGCGCCTGCAATAGCGCGAACAGCTGCACCCCGGTCGGCAGGCGCGCAAGGAACGCATCGAAGCGCGAAAGGGCGGCGTCGGCATTGCCGGCCTCGGCGAAGGTCTTAAGCAGGTCCGGCAGCAAGTCGGTCAGCTTGGCGCGGGCGGCGGCGGCGCGGGTCGCGGCATAGCGGCCCGAATGCCATTTTCGCACCGTCTCGATGACGAGGCGCGGATCGGAAAAGCCCATGTGGCCGAGCGCCTGCATGGTGCCGGGATCGTCCTCGGAGCCGGTGAAGACGAGATTGCCGCTCGCGGCGGAAAGGCTCTTGGCCTCAACGAACAGCTCGGCATAGCGCGCCCGGACGAGCGCGGTCGAATAACGATAGTCGCGGCGGAAGGCGGTAAGGCTTTCCGCCCCCATCATGCCGGCGATGACCGCTTCCTCGTCGCGATCGTCCAGGACGGAATGGGTCTGTTCGTTGCGCCGCATCTGCAGCCGGTTCTCGACGGCGCGCAGGAACCAGTAGGACGCGGCCAGATCGAGGGCGGCCTCCTCGGATATCCAGCCATGGACAGCGAGCCGGCGCAGCGCCTCGGCGGTCGAGCGGCAGCGCAGGTCGCCGTTGCGGCCGCCGGCGATCAGCTGCTGGGTCTGGGCGAAGAACTCGATCTCGCGAAAGCCGCCGCGGCCGAGCTTGACGTTGTGGCCGGCCACCTCCTCGTCGCCGATGCGGCGGGCGATGTTGATCTGGCGTTTCATCGCCTGCACGTCGGCGATGGTGGCGTAATCGAGATGCTTGCGCCAGATGTATGGCGCCAGGTCGACCAGAAAGGTTTCGCCCACCTGGCGGTCGCCGGCGGCGACGCGGGCCTTGATCCAGGCGGCGCGCTCCCAGTTCTGCCCGCGCGATTCGTAGTATTGCAGGGCCGCGCTGGTGCTGATCGCGACGGGAGTCGATCCCGGATCGGGCCTGAGGCGCAGGTCCATGCGGAACACCATGTTCGGGCCGGTGTCGATCATGGCGACGAGCCGTTGCACCAGCTTGACATAGAACCTGCCGGCCTCGGACGGCTCGCTCAGTTCCGTCGCCTCATGGTCGAAAAAGGCGACGATGTCGATATCGGAGGAATAGTTGAGCTCCTCGCCGCCGAGCTTGCCGAGCGCGAACAGCGCCAGCCCGCAATGCTCGGCGGGATGGCACAGTTCCGGCAAGGCGATCCTGCCGGCCTTTTCCGCTTCGATCATCAGCGAACCGAGCCCGGCCTTGAGGGCGGCATCGGCGAAGCCGGACATGGCGCGTGTCGCCCGTTCGGTCGTCCAGGCGGTGCCGAGTTCGGCGAGGCCGGCAAGGAGCGCCATGCGGGCCTTGGCCTGCCTGAGCACGGGCGCCAGATCGTCGGGCGGCAGCGTATGGCTGTCCTCGACGCCCTCGATCAGCCCGGCAAAGGCCTCGTCGGCACCGAGCGCCAGAATGGCGTCGAGCCAGTCCGCCTCGGCAAAGGCCAGCCCGCTGAGATAGGGCGAGGTCGACAGCAGCGAACCCAGCACGTCGCGATGTGCGAGTATGCGACCGTGGCGGTCCGGGTCGAACCCGACCATCGGATCGAAGCCCGGCAGCGGCATGGTCCCTTCGGCAAAGGTCGGGATCGGCCACAGCTCTTCGCCAAGGCTCATGCGGCACGCCTCCCCGCCGCCGCGATGCGCCTAGCCGATGCGGGCCGGCAGGTCGACGACGGCGCGCAGGCCCGGCTCGTTGTCCTCGAGCAAAAGGGTACCGTGGTGCAGGTGCGCCACCGCCGACACGAGCGACAGCCCGAGGCCCGAGCCCGGCTCGGTCCGGCTCTTTTCGAGCCTGACGAAGCGTTCGACGACATGCGCGCGATCTCCCTCCGGAACACCGGGACCATTGTCGGCGACGGCGACGCGAATGCGCTGGCCAATCCGCTTGACCGACAGGATGATCGTACCCTTTCCGTCGTCGCGGGCAGCATATTTTATGGCGTTCTCCAAAAGGTTCACAAGCGCCTGGCCGATGAGTTCGCGATTGGCGAGAAGGCTCACGTCCGGCGCGATGTCGAGTATGAGCGCCAGCCCGGCATCCTCGGCCACCGGCTGATAGAGCTCGGCCACGTCCTCGGCGATGGCCGAGATGTCGGTCTTTTCGAAAGCCCCGGACGGCGTGCCGGCTTCGACGCGCGCAATCATCAGAAGGGCGTTGAAGGTGCGGATGAGCTGGTCGGATTCGGCGATCGTGGTTTCGAGCGCCTCGCGCAACTGTTCGGGCGTGCGCCCTTCCCTCAAGGCCGACTCCGCCTTGTTCCTGAGGCGCGTCAGTGGCGTCTTGAGGTCGTGCGCGACATTGTCGGTCACTTCCTTCAATCCCTGCATGAGTTGCTCGATGCGATCGAGCATGGCGTTGAGATCCTTGGCGAGTTCGTCGAACTCGTCATGGCGCCGCGTGATCGGCACGCGTTCGGACAAGGCGCCGGACATGATTTTGGCCGAGGTGCCGGAAATCGAATCGATGCGCTTGAGGACGCGCTGGGCCGTCAGCGCGCCGGCCAGCACCGACAAAAGCACGATGCCCAGCACGCCGACACCGAAGCCCTGGAAGACAATGGCGGAAAAACCGCGCCGCTCGACGACGTCGCGCCCGACGATCAGCCTGAGGCCGCTTTGCATCACGACCGAACGGGCGGCGGCAAAGCCCTGGGCTTCCGGTCGCTCGTTGTCTTCCGGTTCGGCGCCGGGGTCGCGGTTGTAGTCGAAGGTGAAGAAGCCCTCGTTGGTCAGGACCTCGTCGGGGATGTCGTCGATATTGCCGACCAGGCGATTGCCGAGGTCGTCGCCGAGGAAATAGATGCCGGGACCGGGCCGGTTTGAGTAGCGCTGCACGGCGAGGGCCATGGCGCGCGGGCCCTGGCGCTCCTCGATGCGCATCAGCTCGGCGATCTCGCTGTCGACATCCGCCGCCTGCTGGCGCTGCAGCACAATGGCCGACTGATAGGCCATGAAGGCGAGCAGGACGATGGAGGCGACCACGAAGATGAGGATGAACAGCCCGGTCAGCCGGACGGTCGTGGTGCGCCACAAATAGGCCAGGCGCGAAAACCGGCGTCGCGGCCCATTTTCCGCCGCCGGACCGGATGCCGTCGGGGCGCGCGCCTTGTCAGGCACGGATCATGTATCCGGCGCCGCGGATGGTATGCAGGAGCGGGGTGGCGTAGCCCTTGTCGATCTTGCCTCTGAGGCGCGACATATGCACATCGATCACGTTGGTCTGCGGATCGAAGTGATAGTCCCAGACATTCTCGAGCAGCATGGTGCGGGTCACCACCTGGCCGGCATGCTTCATCAGGTATTCGAGCAGGCGGAATTCGCGCGGCTGCAAAAGGATCGTCTCGCCGCCGCGCTCGACCTTGCGCGACAGCCGTTCGAGCGTCAGCTCGCCGACTTGGTAGACGGTCTGGGCCTCGGTGGGGCTCGAGCGCCGCGCCAGCACCTCGACGCGGGCGAGCAGCTCGGAAAAGGCATAGGGCTTGGTCAGGTAGTCGTCGCCGCCGGCCCTCAGGCCCGTGACGCGGTCGTCGACCTCGCCGAGGGCGGACAGGATCAGAACCGGGGTGGCGTCGCCTTCGGCCCTTAGGGATTCGATGATCGACAGCCCGTCGCGGCGCGGCAGCATGCGGTCGATGATCATCACGTCGTAGTCCATGCCCGAAGCCATGGCATAGCCGGTCTCGCCGTCGGTGGCGTGATGGGTGACGTGTCCGACCTCATCCAGCGCCTGGATGAGATAGGTTGCAGCCTCGCGATCGTCTTCCACCAGAAGGATTTTCATGTCGTATATACGTACCCGGCTCCTTTGGCCGGCTCAATTGATTTCCCCCGGCAGCCTGCGCCGCCGGGGGAAAACAGCAGGGGGAACTCAGCCCTCGTTCAGCGGCAGGCCGACGAAGCGGATGGAACCGTCGCGCGAGGTCTTGAGCAGAACCGTCTCCCGGCCGGAATCGCGGACCCCGGACAGCGCCTTTTCGAAATCGTCGACACTTGCGAGCGCCTTGTAGTCGGCTTCGAGGACGATATCGCCGGCGATCAGGCCCTTGGAGGCGGCGATGGCGTTCTCGTTTACGCTTTCGATGACCAGGCCGTCACCGTCGGCATTCGGCAGCAAGGCAATGCCGACGCTCGACTCGACCGGAGCGGGGATGTCCTGGGGCGGTGTCGGGGCAGGCGGGGCTTCGGCGACTTCTGTCTCGTCGAGCGTATCGAGGGTGACGATGACGTCCTTGCGGGCGCCCTCGCGCCATAGCCCGATGCTGACCTTGGAACCCGGCGCCTTGCCAGCGATGACGCGCGACAGTGCCAGGGCGTTGTCGATCGCCTCGCCGTCGACCTCGACGATGATGTCGCCGGACTTGATGCCGGCCCTGGCCGCCGGTGCGCCTTCGCGCGGCTCGGTGACCACGGCGCCGCGCGGCGTCGGCAGGCCGACACTCAGGGCGATGTCACGGGTGACATCCTGGATGTTGACGCCGAGGAAGCCGCGGGTGACGGTCCCGTCGTCCTTGAGGTCCTCGACGATCTGCTGGACGATCTCGGCCGGAATGGCGAACCCGATGCCGACGCTGCCGCCATTGGGCGAGAAGATGGCGGTGTTGACGCCCACGACCTCGCCTTGCAGGTTGAAGGCCGGGCCGCCGGAATTGCCGCGGTTGATGGCGGCGTCGATCTGCAGGAAATCGCCGGTGGCCGAACCCGAGATATCGCGGCCGCGGGCCGAGATGATGCCGGCGGTGACGGTACCGCCAAGGCCGAACGGATTGCCGACCGCAACGACCCAGTCACCGACGCGGGCTTCGGTCTTGGCGAAGGTCACGAAGGGCAGGTCGCTGGCGTCCTTGATCTTGAGGAGCGCCAGGTCGGTGCGCGGATCGGTGCCGATCAGTTCGGCGCGCAACTCGTCACCATTGTCCATGAGGACGGTGATCTTGTCGCCTTCGGAGACGACGTGATTGTTGGTCACCACATAGCCGTCGGCCGAGATGATGAAGCCGGAACCGGCCGCTTCGAAGCGGCGGGTCTGCGGACGCTGCTGGTCGTCATTGTTGTTGTTGCGGCCGTTCGGTCCGAATTCCTCGAACTGGTCGAAGAAGCGCCGGAACGGGCTGTCCTCGGGCAGGTCGGGGAAGTTGAAATAGAAATCCTCGCCATTGCCACGGAACGTGTTGGGAACGGATTGCTCGCCCTCGACCGAGATGGAGACGACGGCCGGCTTTACCGCTTCGACGAGATCGGCAAAGCTGGCCGGCGCGTTGGGGGCGACCTTGATCTGTGCAACATTGGTGGTGGTCGCGGTCTGCGCCAGCGCGGAATGGCTGATCGCGTTCACACCGATAACGGTCGGAACGGCGACGATGAGCGCCAGGGCCGAGGCTCCCAACCAGCGGCGCGCTCCTGTCAGAACGTGCGTGTGCATTGAATTTCTCTCCATGAATGGCTGCGCGTGCAGTCGGATCGGGTTTATGCGACGCGCGGCCTTTCCGGTGTCTTTCACGATCATTAATTCCCTGTAATGTTTCTGGCCAGATTGGGGCGCGTGCCGTCACAATTGTCGGGATTTTGTCGCCGGGACGCCTGGCGGCGCGCTCAGCCGAACAGGCCGCGCCGCACGAGATCGAGCGCGATCAGCGTCAGAAGCCCCTTGAGACCGAGGCGAAAGACCCTTTCGGGCAGGCGCTCGAGCAGATGGCTGCCGCTCCAGGTGCCGAAAAGCCCCGCCACAATCATTGCCGCTGCGAGCGGCAGCCAGGGTCCGATCACAAAACCGAGAGCGGCGAAAACGGCGATCTTGGACAGGTGCTGCCCCGTCATGATCGCGGCATGGGTGGCCACGATCACCCGCCGGTCGGGATTTTGCGTGAGGAACAGCGCCGTCAGCGGGCCGGTGGCGGAAACAATCATGCCGATCGCGCCGATCAGCGTTCCGATGCCGATCAGCGCCGCGGGGCCGTGAACGGCGCGGCGGGGCATCCGGACCCAGCTCGTCACGAGGATGAACAGGCCAATGGCGAGGGCGAAGACGTTTTCGGGCAGGAGGGAGACGAACTGGCCGCCGACGAGCGCACCGGGAACGGCGCCCACGATCATCGGCAGGGCAACTGACCAGTCGACCTGGTGCCGGCGAAGCATGGCGCGGCCGGCATTGGAGCCGAGCTGGACGAGACCATGCACCGGTACGATGGCCGAGACCGGCAGGACGATCACCATGACCGAGAGCAGCAGCATGCCGCCGCCCAGCGCGAAGGCGGCGGTGATGGCGGAGGTGACAAAGCTCAGGGCGACCAGACCGAGCGCAATCGGGATGTCGAGGCCCGGCGGCAGCAGCAGGCTCGGATCGAAGCTCACGGAGCGAACCGCCCGACACGGACATGCTTGCCCTCGGTCGTCATTGCGAGGCGCTCGCGCCGAAGCAATCCAGAAGGCCGAAATCGCCGGCATCCGCTGCCTTCTGGATTGCCGCGCGCTCTTCGGGTGCTGGCAAGGACGATCTGGAATTGGCGTTGGCTATTTTTTGCCCCCGCCCCTCAGCTCCGACAGCGCCTTTTCCTCCTCCTTGTTCAGCGCCGTGCCCGGCAGATTGGCGGGGCGCCGCATGTTGAGCACCAGCACGACCAGCCCGACGAGAAAAACCAGCGGCGTCGCCAGCCACAGGACCAGCGTGTGCCAGGCGAAGCGCGGCGCCAGCAGCACGAATTCGCCGTAGCGGTCGACGAGATATTGCTCGACCTCGGGATTGCTGTCGCCGGCGACGAGCCGCTCGCGCACCAAAAGCCTCAGGTCGCGGGCGAGGTCGGCATTGGAATCGTCGATGCTCTCGTTCTGGCAGACCAGGCACCGCAATCCCTGGGAGATGTCACGCGCCCTTTCCTCGAGAACCGGATCGTCGAGCTGCTCGTCCGGATTGACGGCAAAGGCCGGCTGGACGAGGGCGCAAAGCACCACAAGGGCGGTGAGCAACCGCTTCATTCGACCGCCCCCGCCGTGTGCCTTTTCCGCGCCGGCGCGCCGATCCGCAGGCGCCGGTCGGTCAGGGACAGGGCGCCGGCCATGGCCATGACCACGGCGCCGAGCCAGATCAGCAACACGAAGGGCTTGTACCAGATCCTGACGACATGGCCGCCATCGGACGGATCGCCGACGGCGATATAAAGCTGGCTCAGGCCATAGGTCAGGATGCCGGCTTCGGTGGTCGGCTGGCTCGAGGCGCGGTAGACGCGCTTTTCGGAAGAAACGTCGCGCGTCATGCCGCCCGGCGCGGTCACCGAAAGCGTGATGCGGTCGGCGTCGTAATTGGGGCCGGCGAGGCTTTGCTCGCTGGCGAGCGTCACCGAATAGCCGGAAAGGCTCGTCGCTTCCCCCCGGTGCAGGGTGGTGATGTTCTCGGTCGAAAAGCTCGAGGCGCAGACGATGCCGATGACGCTCATGCCGAGGCCGAAATGGGCGATGGCGGTCGACCAGGCGCTGCGCGGCAGGCCGGCAAGCCGCCGAAAACTGTCGCCCGGCGGAATGCGCCCGGCGCGGACGCGGTCGGCGAGGTCGGCAAGAGCGCCGATCATCACCCAGAAACCGAGGAAGAAGCCGAGTGCGGCGAGCGGCACCTCGAAGCCGGAAAGAAGGAAGGCGATCACGGTCGCCGCCAGCGCCACTGCCACGGCGGCGGCGAGCCGACCGGTCACGGCGAGAAGATCGCCGCGCTTCCAGGCGAGGAACGGCCCGAAGGGCATGACGACGAGCAGCGGCGTCATCAGGATCGAAAAGGTCAGGTTGAAGAACGGCGCGCCGACCGAGATGCGCATGCCGGTCGCGGCATCGAGGACTAGCGGATAGAGCGTGCCGACCAGCACCGCGGCCGTCGCCGTCGCCAGGAACAGGTTGTTGAGCACCAGCGCCCCCTCGCGGCTGACCGGCGCGAACAACCCGCCCGTGCTCAGCGCCGGCGCCCGCCAGGCGAAGAGCACGAAGGCGCCGCCGATCACCGCCGCCAAAAGCGACAGGATGACAATGCCCCGCGTCGGGTCCGAAGCGAAGGAATGCACCGAGGTGAGGATGCCCGAACGGACGAGGAAGGTGCCCAAAAGACTGAGCGAAAAGGTGATGATGGCCAGAAAGATCGTCCAGATCTTGAGGGCGCCGCGCTTTTCCATGACGAGGGCCGAGTGCAGCAGCGCCGTGCCGGCCAGCCAGGGCATGAAGCTGGCGTTCTCGACCGGGTCCCAGAACCACCAGCCGCCCCAGCCGAGTTCGTAATAGGCCCAGTACGAGCCCATGGCGATGCCGAGGGTCAGGAACAGCCACGAGGCCAGCGTCCACGGCCTGACCCAGCGCGCCCAGGCCGCATCGATGCGGCCCGAGATCAGCGCCGCCACCGCGAAGGAAAAGCACACCGAAAAGCCGACATAGCCGACATAGAGCAGCGGCGGATGGATGGCGAGGCCGATATCCTGCAGGATCGGGTTGAGGTCGCGCCCCTCGATCGGCACCGGATTGAGCCGGGCGAAGGGGTTGGAGGTGAACAGCGCGAAGCCGCCGAAAGCGGCGACCAGCAGCGACTGCATGGCGAGGGCGAGGGTCAAGAGGTCGCGCGGCAGGTTGCGGCCGAAGGCGGCGACGGCCCCGCCGAACAGGGTGAGGATGAACACCCACAAGAGGATCGATCCCTCGTGGTTTCCCCAGGTCGAGGTGATCTTGTAGATGAGCGGCTGGTCGGAATGGGAATTCTCGAAGGCCAGCGCCAGCGAGAAATCCGAGACCGCGAAAGCCTGGATCAGCGCCGCGAAGGCGATGCCGACCAGGACGAATTGCAGGATCGCCGCCTGCCGGGCAAAGCCGGTGACCCAGGCCGCGCCGCGCCAGAGCGTGAGGCCGAGCCCTGCCGTGACCAGGGCCATGGCCACGGCCAGAACGAGGGCGAAATGTCCGAGTTCGATTGCCATGCCGCGCTAGTTCTCCACCGGATCGCGCCATTCGCCGCGCGCCTTGATGGCGTCGGCGACTTCCTTGGGCATGTAGTTTTCGTCGTGCTTGGCCAGAACCGAGGTGGCGGCGAACGAACCATCGGCCAGAAGCGCGCCCTCGGCGATCACCCCCTGCCCCTCGCGGAACAGGTCCGGCAGGATGCCGGTATAGGTCACTTTCGTCACCTCGGCGCCATCGCTGATGACGAAGCTGTTGTGTTCGCCCTCGCGCAGCCACGAGCCGGTTTCGACGAGACCGCCGACGCGGATCGGCTGGCCGATCGCGACGTTCTTTTCCCTGAGATCGGCGGGCGAATAGAAAAAGACGATCTGGTCGTTGAGAGCATAAAGAATGAGCCCGGCCGCGATGGCGAGCACGACACCGAGACCGGCGATGATGCCTAAGCGTTTGTGTTTGCGGGTCAGCTTCATCGTTCCGGCCTACTCCAGTCCGTTCTGTTGTGCGAGCGCATCGAGCGCGGTGCGGTCGGCGCCATCGGGATAGGCTTCCCTGGCCTCGTCATAGGCCTTTTGCGCCCGCTCGCCTTCGCCGAGCACGATGAAGGCGCGAACGAGCTGTGTCCACTCGTCAATCGTGCCGCCATCGGCGTCGAGCCGGCTGGCAAGACCCTCGACCATGCCGGCGATCATCTCGCTCTGGGCCTCGGAATCGCCTTCGGTCGCCGTGCCGGCTTCGGCAAGGCTCAGCGACTGCTCCGCCGCGGCACGCCAGGGCTCGCTGCCGTCGCTGAGGGCAATGACCGTGTTCCACAGTTCCGCCGCCCGGGCGAACTCATTGCGCCGCATCGCCTCGCTCGCCAGATAGAAGTGCGATCGCACGTGTTCGGGATCGGCAGCGGCCGCCTGTTCGAGCAATCGCACCGCCTCGTCGTCGGGAACGCCATTGTTGGCGAGCGACAGGGCCTCGGCGAGATCGGTCGCCGTATCGGGCGATTCGCCGATGAGGGCGATGACTCGCCGATAGGCGCCGACCGCTTCGTCATAGCGCCCGGCGCGCATATAGACCGGCCCGAGCACCTGCCAGCCGCGCACGTCGTCGGGCGTCCGTTCGAGCTGCGCCTCGACCTTTGCCACGGCATCGGCCACTTCGGACGGCATGGAAAGGCCCATGGTCCGGGCCTCGAGCGGCATGCCGGGCATGTCGGGATTGCCGATGACATAATAGGTGCCGATACCGATCACGGCGACGGCCATCGCGGCAATGCCGGCGATGCCGGTGGGAAAGCCACGCTCGGCGCGCGACTTGCGCTTCGCCTGCTTGAGCCGCAGCGCGTCGCGCGCCAGCTCGGCGCGCGCCGCTTCGGCATCCTCGGGCGAGAATCGTCCGTCGGCCTCGGCGCGGTCGATTTCCACGAGCAGGTTCTGCTGGTGGACGCGTTCGGCGTCGTGGGCATCTTCAGACGCCGCGTTGACCGCCCCGGCACGCGCCGCATAAAACAGGGCACCGCACGCAATCACGGTCACTGCGATGACAAGTGTCCATACCAGCATGAGTTTTTTTCCGATCCGCCGTATCCGGGCCTTCGCCAGCGCTCCTAATACCCGAATCAGGCGAAAATTGAAGCAGATGCCAAACACCTCCGACGCCTTGGCCGGAATTCCGGTCGCCAAACCCCCGGTTCGTCGGCGGAAGGAAACGCGGCCTTGACAGATCACAAGTTCGACATCGCCATCACCGGCACGTCTGCTTTCGCCGCGCTTCTGGCGCTGACGCTGGCGCGCCGGCACCAAAAGCACGTCTGCCTGATCGGGCAATTGCCGGCCCCGCTGCAGGTCTTGCGCGACATTACCCTTGCTGTCGGACCGTTCAGCCG
This sequence comes from Alphaproteobacteria bacterium, assembly GCA_018818925.1. Taxonomy (GTDB): domain Bacteria; phylum Pseudomonadota; class Alphaproteobacteria; order Rhizobiales; family Devosiaceae; genus JAHJQZ01. The sequence continues at coordinate 16,515 of JAHJQZ010000132.1, read as the reverse complement.
GCCCGAGACCCTGCGGCTCGTCGCATCGGCCGTCGCCGATCTGCGCAAGTTTCTGCCGCCTTCGGTGTTCGAGCGGCGCGACGTCGTATTCGTCGCGCGCGGCGCCGAGGGGCGCGCGGCGACTGGCCATGTCCGGCAGATGCTGATGGGGATGGGCGTGCCGACGACGCTGCCGCCGCTTGGCAGCGGCCCCCGGGGCTTTGTCGCCGAGGGCATCCTGGCGCTTCGTCCATCCGCCTTCCACGCCGGTTTGCCGGATTGGCTCGCCGCGGCGGAGGTGCGTGTCTTTGCTGCGGTCGAAGACCTGCAGGTCGGTCACGACATCGTCCGTTTCGCCGCCGGTCACGACTTTGTCAGCGCCGGCAGGATCCTTGTCACCGACGGCGCCTCTGCGTCCTGCCTCGGAACGCTGCCGGACGGCGTCGTTGCGGGCTGGCGGACGGCGATGCTGACCGAGCCGGTCCCCGAGCTCGCCGACAAGCTCATTGTCGACGCCGAGACCAACGGATTCGTCGTCGGCCGCGCCGACGGCCGGCTCGAGGCGCTGGCGCCCTCGCAAAAGCCGGAAGACGCCGGCACATGGCTCGGCGAAATGCTGCCGCCCGGCACGACGGCTCGGGTGATCGCGCGCCAGCGCTTCCCCGTTCTGTTGAGTTCGGACGGCGCCCCCGTCGTTGCGCCGGTCGCCGGCAAGGCGGCGATGGTCGCCACCGGTTTCGGCGTCGGCGGCGGCGTGCTGGCGCCGGCCCTCGCCGGGCATCTGGCCGGCGCGTCGAATTCGGCGCAGGCCGGCTGGTTCGAGGCCCGGACCGCCGGAAAAAAGCGCGCCGCCGTGGCCGAAATCGGATGTGTCGGGGGTGGCGCGCCATGAGCCAGCGTTTTCTCAGTCCGGCGCACGGGCTCGGTATCTCGGCGATCGACCGTTCCAGGCGCCTCAATTTCAGGCTCGACGGCATCGAGATCAGGGCCTATGCCGGCGACACCGTGCTGAGCGCGGCGCTCGGGGCCGGCATTGCCGGGGCCGGCAGCCACAAGGGCGCCATGCTGCACCTCAGACCGGGATTCGCGCCGCATGTGCGCAATGCCTCCGATGTGAATAGCGGCGGCGTGCCGATGGCGCTGTGTCCGGTGCGCGAGGGTATCGATCTGGTTTCGGTCGGAGGTGGAAGGCGCGGTGTGCGCCGGGTCGTCGCCCGCATGGGCAGCGGCCATCTTCAGACGCTCGCCGTGGATTTCGCGGCCTTTCCGGTCGCCGATCTCGCCGATCGTGCGACGCTGAGGATATCGGCGGCCGACGTGCTCGTCGTCGGCGGCGGGCTCGCTGGCATGACGGCGGCGCTTGCCGCCGCCAAAAGGGGCGAGCGCGTCATCCTCGTCGAGCAACGCGGACGGCTCGGCGGCGATGCGCCGCTCTTCGGCACCAAGGAGGGCGAGGAGCCGGTCCTCGAAACCGTCGCCGCGCTGGCGCGCGAGATTGCCGAGCGGCAAGAGATCGAGGTCCGCTTGCTCACAAGCGCCGTCGATGCCGGTCCCGAGGGCGTGACCACCATCGCCGTCGATGACCAGAACCGCAACCTCGCCCCGTCCGTCGGACGCATCGTCGCGTTGCACATTGTGCTGGCGACGGGCTGCGCCGACCGGCTTCCGGTCTATCCCGGCAACAGGCTGCCCGGCGTCGCCGGACTGGCCGAGTCCTTTTATCTCGCCGGCGCCTATGGTGTCTGGCCGCAGGCCCCGACCCTGTTTTCGGGCGGCACCAACGTGCTCTACCACCTCGCAATGCTGGCCAAGGAATCGGGTGCGGCGCTGGTTCGGCTCATCGACAGCCGCATCTCGCCCTATTCGCGTTTCGTCGATTTCGCCAAGGCGTCGGGCGTGCCGCAGCAATTCGGCACGCGCATCGCGCGGGTGCAGCGCCGCGGTAGCGGGCTTGCCGTCGAAACCACGCTTGCGGTCCATGAAAGGAGCCAGGAGGGGCGCGCCGTCTTCGATGCCGGCTCGGTGGTGCATTCGGATGGCTGGCGGCCGCGCCTGACACTTTGGGCGCGTTTCGGCGGCGCCCTCGATTGGGATGGGTTCGGCGCCCGCGCCATCGGCGACCAGGCTGCCGCCGGCATTGCCCTCGCCGGCAGCGTCACCGGACTTTTAACCAATGACGGTTGCCGCAGGAGCGGCGCGCAGGCCATTGCCCACCTGTTCGGCGATCCGGCCGACCCGATCGCGGAAAACCGGCTGGCCGACTATATCGAAAGTCCCGACGCCGAACCCTTGCGGCCCCGGCCGAGCGCCGGCGAACCCGCCTTTTTCTCGTCCGGGCACGTCATGGCGTCCATGCCCGGCGCGCCGCGTGCCGCCGGCATCGCCATTCCGGCCCGCGACGCGACGGGCGCGCTCGATCTGGAAGCGCTGGTCGGGCTCACCCATGCCGGGCTCGTGCCCGCCGCGCATTTCGCGGCGCTCGCCAGCGAGAAGCTGGTCAGCCCGCAAACACTCGCCGCCGCCGAACCGGCGCAGGGCGGCATGGCGGGCGGCGCCGGCATTCCCGCCTATCTGGCCGGCCGCTTCGCCGAGCCGGTGGTGCGTGTGCAACTCGCCGCCGAGGACGAGCGCCGACTGACGCCCGGCCTATTGGTATTCGTCGAGTCAGGCCGATCGCGGCCGGAACAGGCCATCGGCGTCGTCATCGCGGCCACCGAGGCTGGCGGCACGGCCGTGCTCGGCCGCCGTCAGGCCGAGGGCCTCGTGCAGGTCTCGGTGCGCGACGGCGCGCGGCCGATCGCGGCACGGATCATCGGCTGATCGCCCGACGATATGCGCATGACGTCGCCGGAAACCTGCCTGAGCTGGCCTGGAAATCTATCGACCGAAGCGGTGGCGCTGCTTCCCTCTCACAAAGGGAGAGGGGAACGACGACAGACCTTGCCGCACTCTACCCTTCTCCCCTTGCGGGAGACTTGTCCGCGTCAAGAAATCACTCCTGTGGAGTGATTTTAGCGAGCAAGGGCGCGAAGCGCCGGATGAGGGGGCTGCACGGCCAAATGCAATGGCCCCGGCTTCGAAGGGAAAGGTAGAAAAACGCATTGCTTGCGGAGAATTCCGAAGCGTTTAGCCGGCGGCGCGGCGGCTGAACTTGTCGCGTGCCCGGCTCAACACCTCGGCATATTCGGAGTTGAAGCGGATTTCGGCCATCTTGATGCCGGTGTCGAGCCGCTTGCCCACGGCCTGGTTGCCGGGATCGACACGGAACTCCTCGAGCGTGCGCTTGACGAGGATTTCGATCGACTGGCCGGTCTCGTTCCAGATCTGCTCGAACAGGGCGTTGAGGGCGAGGCTTTCGCGCGCCTCCCTGACCGAGGACAACAGGTACATGCCGTTGAGCGCGGCCAGCAGCCGGTCGGTATCGACGCGGTCATTGCCCTGGCTGTCGCGGGCGCGGCGCATGGACTGGGCAATGTCGCCGCTGATTTCCCTGAGGCGCGGTTCGAGCCGGAGCGAGGCCTGCTTGGTCAGCTCGGCCACGATCGTCGACCAGCGCGAATTGCGCCCGAGCTCGAGATAGCTGCCAATGGCGCGGGAAAGCTTGTGGAAGCGGTCGAGGGCACGGCAGGCGGCGTCGAAATCGCCCAGGCCGACAAGGGCGGGCGCGAGGGCGGTGAGCTGGTGCTGGGCATGGGCGAGAATGGCATCGCCCAGGGGACCGAAGCCGGCGCCGCGAATCGCGTCCTCGGTCGCCCTGCCGGCGACATGCGAGGCGGCCGATACCAGTCGGCTCGGCGCGGCGATCTGGCCGACGATGGTGTGCATCAACAGGGCACACAGCGCCTGGTCCTTGAGCGGCAGCGATTGCAGCGCCACGCCGAGCGAGGCATCGTCGGCAATGCCGGCGGCGGCCTTGCCGAAGCCGCGGGCCTTGTTGATCAGCGAACGCGAGCGCAGAGCCAGCAGGATGACATCGACGCGGTCGCGCACCTCTTCGCCGCCCAGTTGCACCGTCAGGCGCCGGTTGGCGTCGAAATCGACCACCTCGGAAAGGGCCGTGCGCGTCGCGGACAGGATTTCGGGCAGGCAGAGTTCGATGGCCGCGTCGGGGGCGTTGCCCGCCTCGACAAAGCCGTCGAACTTCATCTCGATGTCCGGCATGACGTCGCGGGCCACCCAGGTCCAGAACCGGATGAGGTGCTTGCGGCTGACCGAGGTGTCGAAGATAAAATGCAGCGGCTCGTCGACGATCACCGGCTCGAGCGCGGCAATAAGGGCCTGGCCGGCGCCGGACAGCGCCAGTTCGTCGCGCCGAAGCCCGCGTTTCGGCGCCTCACCGCCGGTTTTTTTCGCGCTGGTCGCGCCGGTTGGGGAGGCCATCAGATCGACCGCGATTTCGATTTGGCATCATGGACATGTCGCATGACGACAATTTAGCCGCCGTTGGTAAACAAAGGCTTCTGGTCGGGCGATTTTCGCCCCGTGCGTCGGCGCCGGGCTCAGGCGTCGCCGACGGTCTCCCAATTGCCGCCTTCGAACCGGCAGGCAAGTCCGGAACGGGTGTACTTGCCGGCGGAGGTCTCGACCTCGTGGGTGAACTCGCGGCAGTCGCGCTCGTTCACCCGCACATAGGGCCCGACGCTGATCTGGCCCGAGGCACCCTTGTCGCCCTGCCAGAGGCGTGGGGCGCCCGGACGGCCGAACTGCAGCGCGTAGAACTGGGCGCTCGCCGCCTCGATGCGTTCCTTCTCGGACAGCACCGCGAGCGCCTGGGCCTCGACGAAATCGGCAATCTCGGTGGCCTCGAGCGCGGCGGCCGTGGTCGCGGCAGGCTCCGGCGCCAGTGCCATCGGCGCGACGCTATAGCCCGGTCGCGTGCTCGAGCACGCGGCCAGAGACAAAAGCAGCACGGCGGCAAGTCCGAAACGCCAAAGCTTCATGCGCAACTCCCTGTAACCCAGATATGCGCGCCAATTGAGTCGAAATTTGTTCAGCGCTGCCGCGCCGCCGGCAGGGTCAGCACCGCGCTCAGTCCGCCGCTCGCGGCGCGTTCGAGGTCGAGCGCGCCGCCATATACCTTCGCAAGCTCCATGACAATATCAAGCCCGAGCCCGGAGCCCGGAGTTTTTTCGTCGAGCCGGACGCCGCGTTTCTTGACGGCGGCGCGTTCGGTCTCGCCCAGCCCCGGCCCGTCGTCCTCGATGCGGATTTCAAGGCCCGTGCCGCCAGTCGCGGTCCGCGCCAGGACCCGGACCTCGGACCGCGCCCATTTGCAGGCGTTGTCGATGAGATTGCCGGTCATTTCCTCGAGGTCGGCTTCCTCGCCACGGAACCACGGCACCTGTCGGTCGGGCAGCGTCAGCACGACTTTGCGGTCCGGATGGATTTTGGTCATCACCCGGACAAGGCGCGTCAGCACCATGGCGGTGTCGGCGCGCTTGCCGACGATTGCGGTGCGCGCCGCCAGCCGGGCGCGGTCGAGATAGGTCGAAACGATCTCGCTCATCTTGGTCGTTTGGTCGGCGACGATTCGCGCCAGCGCCGTGCGCTCGCCTTCGGCCTCGTTGCGCAGAACCGCAAGTGGCGTCTTGAGGCCATGGGCGAGATTGCCGACCTGGTTGCGGGCCCGTTCGATGATCTCGGCGTTCGAGTGCAGCAATTGGTTGATCTCGTCGGCCAGCGGCGCCAGTTCGGCGGGATAGGCGCCGGAGACGGACTGCGTTTCGCCTTCGCGCACGTCTTCGAGCGCCTGTCTGAGCCGGGTGACCGGCCTGAGGGCGAAGCGTGCGACCAGGGCGCTCATCACTGCCAGCATGGCGCCGACCGCGCCGAGCACGGTGATGGCCTGGCCGCGGAAATCGTCGACGAGCTCGTAGATTTCGTCGAGATTGCCGGTGACGGTGAAATCGTATTGCGTGTCGGAAAGGGCGAGGCGGCGGGTCGTGATCCGGACCAGGATGCCGTAATCGTCGGTGACGGTCGCGGTCACGCGTCCGCCGAGCGTCGGCACCCCGCCGTTCTCGGGCAGGCGCGAGCCAACCAGCGATGTCGAGAAGGCCACCGGCACGCCGCTCTCGGCTTCGGCGATTTGCCAATACCAGCCCGAGCCCGGACGCTGGAAGCGCGGATCGCCGAGCGCGACGCCCTGGGCGCCGCCGGGACCCTGGTCGAGCGCGACGTTGACCAGCGATTCGATCTGGAAGTTGAGCGTCTCGCCGAGCGAGGCGTCGAGCGCGCGCAAATAGAGCTCGCCCAGAAGAAAGGCCGTCGCCGCCAGGGCCGCGACGAGCCACAATGCCGAAAAGACGAAAACGTTGAGGGCGATGGAACCGCGGCGCATCCCTTTGCGGCCTAGTCCGCTTTGATCTGGTAGCCGAGCCCGCGCACCGTTGTGATGCAATCGTCCGGCAGCTTCTTCCTCAGCCGGCCGACGAAGACTTCGATCGTGTTGGAATCCCTGTCGAAATCCTGGTCGTACATGTGCTCGGTCAGTTCGGTGCGCGAGACGACCTTGCCTTTGTGCAGCATGAGATAGCTCAAAAGCCGGAATTCGTGCGACGTCAGGCGCACCGACTTGCCGTCGATCGTGACCTTGCCGGACTTGGCGTCGAGCCGGACCTTGCCGGCGGTGATCTCGTTTGAGGCATGGCCGGCGGCGCGGCGGACCAGTGCCCTGAGGCGCGCCAGCACCTCTTCCATATGGAAGGGCTTGGCGACGTAGTCGTCGGCGCCGGCATCGATGCCCTGCACCTTGTCGCTCCAGCGGTCGCGAGCGGTCAAGAGCAGCACCGGCATGGTCCTGCCGTCGCGGCGCCAGGCTTCGAGTACGCTGAGCCCGTCCATCTGCGGCAGGCCGATATCGAGCACCACCGCGTCATAGGGTTCGGTGTCACCGAGAAAATGGCCTTCCTCGCCGTCGAAAGCCACGTCGACGACATAGCCGTTTTCTTCCAGCGTTTCCTTGATCTGACGATTGAGGTTTTCGTCGTCCTCGACAACCAGAATGCGCATCTTGGCCTCCCCGGCGGAATCTAGGGCCGGCCGGTGCGGGCGTCCAAGGAAATGATGCGGGCCTGGCCGCCCTCGTCGACATTGATCTTGTAGACGAGCCGGCCGCCTTCCTCGCACACGTCGAACGACAGCGCCTTGCCGGACAATAGGGCGCGAACCTCCGGGAAGGGCATTATCTGACCCGAATCCGAAAGGCTCTGTATTTCGATCTGCGACAGGCAGGCGCCCTGGGCCTGGGCCGGAAAGCCGGTCAGGGTCAGGGCGGTGGTGGCGAGCAGGGCGGAGAGGAAGGCTTTGCGTGTCATGGTGGCGAGACTAGCCGCCACCATCTGAACGGGACATGAATAGTCCTGAATGAATCAGGCCGCCGCGTCCGTCTTGATGCCCTTGCGCAGGAAGACCACGGCGAGGCCCTCCATCAGAAGCTGCATGGCCGACTGGCCCTCGACGCCGGGCAGGTCGACGCCCGCCATCTGGGCGATGGCGGTGATCAGCATCAGCGCCCCGACGATATAGGTCTTGTAGCCGGAAAATATGTCCATTTCGCGTGGTCCTTTGGTTGGGGAAGTGGCAGTTGCGCGCGGGCACATGGCGAGCGCCCGGGTCCTCGTGTCGTCGACGCGGCGCGTCCAGCCGCGGCCGAAGGTCGGGAAGGCCGAAAGCGATTTCACGAAGGCGAGGCGGCGGTCCGAGAGGCCGGCAACCAGTGCCTTGGCGTGGCCGGCTGTCGCGGCGGCGCGCGCGGCGGCGCGCGTGACGGGACCGGCAATGCCGTCCTCGGCGATGCCGAGTTCGGCCTGCAGCAGCCGCACCGCCCGCGCCGGCCCGGAATTGACGGCGAAATCGAACACGGCGAGATCGACGCCCATTGGCAGGTCGTCGCCGGCGACGGTGTCCCAGTAGCGGGCGCGGTAGATCGCCCGCGTCTCCTCGAGCCCCAGCGCCTTGACCGCGCTCTTGTCGAGCGCCCACCAGGGCGAGACGCCGCGCCATTCGGCCAGCGTCCGCCGCGTGATGCCGCGATTGGTGGCGCCGCCGGGATCGTCCGGATGATCGGCATAGCCGCCTTCATGCGCCAAAACGACGGCAAGGCAGGCCTCGAAATTGGCTTTGGCCATGGATGGACTCCCTGCTTGCTTGAGCACTGAAACGTCGGGTGCTTCATTCACCTCTCCCTTTGGGGGAGAGGTCGGCGCGAAGCGGCGGGTGAGGGGGCCTTGCCGCGAACGCTGAGCAAAGGCCCCCTCACCCGGACCTTCGCTTTGCTACAGTCCGACCTCTCCCCCAAGGGAGAGGTAGTGCGCGGCAAGGCCTCAGCCGTTGTTGGCGAAGCTCAGTTCGATCCAGTCCGAGCCGCGCCGGACCAGCATCAGGGCATCCTCGAAAGCATTGAGCACGCGGTTGCCGCCGAGCTTGAGATTGCCCACTCCGTCCCGGAAGGTCAGGCTGTTGCCGGCTGTTCCGGTGACGATCAGCAGCGCCCCGTCGGCGCCGCCGGATATGGAGTCGACATCGTCGGCCGTCCCGGACTGCGGCACCGGCACGGCGAAACTGGTCGAAACGGCCAGAACCCCGGAGGCGATGGAAGGGAACGACACTTCGGCACCGACCAAACCATTGAAGCGGACAAAGCCGCTCGCCGCCGAAACGGTCAGCGCCGCATGGAAATTGCTGCCGTCGGCGCTGGTCTTGATCGCGAAATCGTCCACCCCGGCAAGGCCGAACTCGGCCCGGGCCGAATAGCCGGTCTGGAAGATCAGCGAGGCCGTGTCGCCGGCGGTTTCCTTGTTGACGACGAGCCGCATGTCGCCGCTGCCGCCATCGGCCGCCGCGAGCGCCGTCATCAGCGCGGCGTTGCTTCTCAATGCCAGCCGGTTGGTGGCGTCGCCGCTGGTATTGATGCCGAGCCAGTCAAGATCCTGCAGCACCGCAATGAGGCCGGCGAAACCGACCCAGGCGCCGGAGACATGGACGTGGAGCGCCGCGTCCGCCTTGTTCCAGGCCCGCCAGCCTTCCGCCGGCGCAACGAAGCGCCAGCCGCTCTCGGTATAAAGTGCCAGGGCGCCGTCCTCGCCGCTCCACTCGCCGGTCGCGCCCGTCCCGAGCGCCCAGACCTCGCCGGCAACGGGCGCGCCGGGCGGCGTCGTGGCACCGATCCCCTCGAGGGTGAGCTGCACCGCCGCGTCGAGCCGGCCGAGCGCCTCGTTATGGGTGATGTGCTTGAGGGCCTGTTCGCCGTCGATCAGCGGCAGGCCGAGGCGTGGCGTGTCAGTCATGAAAAACTCCGGTCGCGGCCCGGCCGGCGCCGTGGGCGGCGCTGATCTGGGCGATGGTGTAGGTGAAGCCCGCTGGCGGAGCGCCGAAATCGGCTGTCTGCTCGGCCGAGCTGTAGACCGTTTCAGGCGTGGAAACCGTCAGCGTGCGCACCGTCGCGTCGCCGTCGCGGATGGCGACGCGATAGCGTTCCGGCGCCGCGTCGAGCGGCATGTCGGCCAGTGCCCAACCGGCGCCGCCGAGGCGCGAGCGTCGCACCCAGCCAAGAACCACGTCGCCGGACTCGACCCGCCGCGCCGTCAGATGCGTCGGCGCCAGCGGCCGCGCCAGTTCGGCAGCAAAGCTCGCCGAAACCGCTTGCCCGGCAAAGTCGCGCGGGCCGGCGAACAGGGTAAAACTCGCGTTCGTGCCGAGCCTGTCGTCGCCGAGTCCTGCCGATGCCAGGGCGTCGGTGACCAGCATGACCCTGTTGCCGATGCTGGCCGGTCCGGCGCCGTCGCCGGTGCCGATGAGGCCGCGCAGCAGCCCGGTCAGCCGGTAGGTCGCGCCGGACACAAGCTCCGCCTCGGCGAAGCCGATCAGTTCGGTCGTGCCGTCGTCCCTCAAAACCAGCAGGCGGTTGGCGCCGCCGAGCACCGCCCCCCGGCTCTCGGACGACAGGTGCCCGTCATAGAGCACGAGGTCGAGCCGGCTGGTCTCGTCCCACAGGTCCGCGGCCGCCGGCAAAAGGCCGGCCACCAGTTCGCCGATCACGGCGGGCCGTGTCAGGCGCAGCACCTCGCCGCCGGTCAGCGGGTCGGCAAGCACGCAATCGCCCGGCCAGGGTCGGGCGAAGGCGCCGGCCACCAGGCGCGATGCGCCGCCGATGGCCGGATCGGCCGGCAGATGGGCAAGCGCCACGACCGGCAGGGCCGACCCGGCGACCTGCGTCGCCACCATGGCGCGGCCGTCCAACAGCAGCGCCGTCGCCTTGTCCTTTCGCTGCGGCCGGGCCGAAACCCGCCGGGTCACGCCGTCGCGCAGTTCGGCAAGAGTCAGGGCCGCATCCGTGCGGCCGGCGATGCGGACGCGATCGCCCGGTTCGAGCGCGAGCCGCGAGGGGGGCAGGGCGAATTCCATGCTGCGCGCGCTCTGGCGTGCCGCGACCAAGGCGTTCTCGGCCATGCGCCGCGCGGCCGCCCCGTCGAGTACCATTTCGGTCGAAACGCTTTCGCCGACGCTGCCATCGGCGGCAAAGGCGGTGACGCTGGCCGTCAGGTAGTCGCGTCCGATATCGGCAAAGCCAAAGGCCAGGAGCGCCGGCACCTCCGCGTCCATCGGCCATTTCTCGCGCGACAGGGCGCTGTCGAGATAAACGAGATCGCCGTCCTCGATGTCGGCAACGCCGCCGTCGCCCTCGATGCGGCAGACGAGGCCATCCGGCGTATCGATCAGGAGCGTCCGCGTCGCGACAAGGATCGGATCGATTCTGTCCCTGAGGCTTGAGACGCCGTCGACCGCAAGGCCGGCGATCGCCGGTCCGCCCGTCGCGATTTCGGCGAAGCAAACGCCGTAGTCCGCCGCCATCGTGGCGATCAGCTCGTCATTTGCGGCGCTCCCCAGCCGTCCGGTCAGCCAGTGGCCGGTCGCATGATTGGGCGCGTCGGCCCAGATGTCGGAACGGCTGGGAAAGGCCGGAAAGGGCCGCGCGTCCCAGGTCCACAAATAGATCCGTTCGGGGTCGAGCATGCGCCCGTCATACTGCGCCGAAGCCGGATTGTTGGCCTCGGCGAAACGCGACCCGTCGGGTCGCCAGTGTCCGAGATGGGCCCTCAAAAACTGGCGCTGCATCAGCGCATCCGGCGCGCCGCTGGAAAAATGCGGAAGTGCATGCTCCGACGACTTGGCATCGGCGAAGGCGCTTGGCAGATTGGCGCCCTTGTCGACGGCGCCGCAGCCCAGTTCGGTCAGCCAGATCGGCTTGCTCCCGGGCACCCAGTCCGTCGGCGTTGTGGCGCGCACGCCGCCGACGCGGTCGTGATGGGCGTGGCGCCACCAGTTGGCGAGGTCCTTCACTCGCCAGACCCAGTCCTCGCCATGAGCGCCGTCGGCGATCGGCGTGCGATTTTGCGCCAGCCGGTCGGCTTCTGAGGCGTAGTACCAGTCGAAGCCCTCGCCGCCGGCGATATTGGCGTCAAGATAGTCGAGATCGTTGATGGTGCCGGCCGCCGCGTCGGCATGGGTTTCGCCGTCGCGCCAGTCGGCGATGGGCATGTAATTGTCGATGCCGACGGCGTCGATCGCGGCCGAAGCCCAGAGCGGATCGAGATGGAAGAGCTTGTCGCCCGGCGCCTCTTCCGGCTGGTAGCCGTGATATTCCGACCAGTCGGCGGCATAGGTGAGCTTGGTTGCCGGCCCGAGCACCGCGCGCACGTCCGCCGCCAGCGTAGCGAGCGCGTCGACGAAGGGAAAGTTGGCCGCGCCGTCGCGCAGTGTCGTCAGCCCGCGCATTTCCGAGCCGATCAGGAAGGCATCGACCCCGCCCGCCAGCGCGCAAAGATGGGCGTAGTGCAAGACCATGCGGCGATAGCGCCACTCCGCCGGCCCGGTATAGACGACCGTCCCCGATGCGGCAGCGAAGTCCCCCGCCCCGGCACTGCCGACAAACGCGGCGACCTCAATCGCCGCTGCCGCCGTCTGGTCAGGAGAGCCGGAAACGCCCGGCGCCAGCGATGAGGTGATGCGCCCGCGCCAGGGATAGGCCGGCTGGCCCGCCGCGCCTGTATGGGGATCGGTCAAGGAATTGCCTGCCGGCACGTCCATCAGGACGAACGGATAGAGCGTCACCGACAGTCCGCGCGCCTTGAGATCGGCGATTGCCGCCAGCACCGAGGCATCGGAAGGCGTGCCGCCGAAGGCCGGGCCGCCCTCGGCAACCGACACGATGCGCGCCGCTTCGCGCCCGATGCCGCTGACCTGCCAGTTCGTGCCGGCGACCGCGCGGTCGGCGCTTTCGACGCGCGGCGCGATGGTGCAGGTGCCGCAACGCAGATCGTCGCCGAACCACGCAACGACCAGCGCCACATGCTTGAGATTGGGGCAGATGGACTGCAACTGGTCGAGCGAGACGGTCCAGTCGCTCAGGCCCGGCACGGCATGGGCATTCTCCGGCGCGGTCACGCCGGGCGAAACGAGCCTCAGGCGCGGCACCGGATCGTAGCCGAACTCGGTCGAACCGGGGATGAGCGTCACCGCATTTATCGCCTTTTCGAGCTCGCCGGCCGGCCGGCACACTTCCACCGAAATCGACGGAATGCGGTTGCCGAATTCACTGAGCGGCAGCGCCTCGAAGACGAGATATGAGGTGCCGCGATAGGCCGGCGCCTTGCCCTCGCCCTGCTTGGCAAGGATCAGTTCGTCCGGCTCCTGCGCGGCGCTGCCGGAATAAAAGCGGATGTTGAGCCCGTCGGTGTCGAGCACTTGCCCATCGGCCCAGATGCGGCCCATGACCGGCACCTCGCCCTCGCCGAGCGCCACGGCGAAATTGGCGGTGATCACGTCCTCGCCGGTTGTGGAGCCGAAGCCCTTGGCGCCGGACGCGGTGCCCGAATGCCGCTCGAGCGCCGTTGCCCAGATGATGTTGCCGGATAGCCGGTTCCAGCCATAGATGCGTGGCACGGCCCCGCCCTCGCGCGAGCCGGTCAGGCGGATGTCGCGACCGGCGGCTTCCGGCCCGTCCTCGGCGAACAGGGCCGCGTCGACGGCACTGCCGGCCAGGGCGCCGAGCGCCCGGCCGACGGTAGCGCCGAACGGTCCGCCGATGGCGCCGCCAATGGCGGAACCGGCAAGGGAAAGGGCAAGGGTGGCCATCAGGCGTCCTCACGGTTCGAGTGCAGAGAGAAGGGAAACAATCCTGAAAACGCCGACACCCCTTACCTCTCCCTTAGGGGGAGAGGTCGGACCGCAGCGCAGCGGAGGTCCGGGTGAGGGGGCCTCTGCGATAGCGCATATAGGCCCCCTCACCCGCCGCTTCGCGTCGACCTCTCCCCCAAAGGGAGAGGTGAAACGGGCTTCAGCGACCAACAAATGGGAAAGTTCTATGAGTCCGGAAAGGCAAAAACCCCGGCGAGCCGGCGCTGCCAGGCGAGCGAGAACGGCGCCTCGATGACGCCGAGCCGTTCCTGGGCATGGATCAGGCCGCGCCCGGCCGTGGCGATGGCGCAATGGCGCGGCGGCAGGTTGCGGCCGATGCGAAAGAGCAGCACGTCGCCAGAAAGGATCGGCCGCGTCACGCGCACAAGATGCGTTTCCGCCGCCCTGAGCAGAAGCCCGGGCTCGGCGTCGCGGCGCATGTCGGCGGCATAGGGCGGCACCTTTTGCGGTTCGCCGCCATAAAGGCCGCGCCAGACGCCGCGCAACAGCCCGAGGCAATCGCAGCCGGCGCCGCGAACCGAGGCCTGGTGCCGGTAGGGCGTGCCGAGCCAGCGCCGCGCTTCCGCTTCGGCCCGCTCCGCGATCGTCATTTGATGAGAGGCGCGCCGTCAAGCGCCTCTCCCTGTTTGGGATAGGTGAGAACGAAATCGCTGCCCGGCACATGCGGAAAGCCGCGGAAATTGACGGTATTGCCGAAGCGTTCCCGGCAGGTCGAAAACAGCCGGTCGCAGCCCGCCGTTGCCACGAACCCGTCGCCCGGCGCGACCCAGTCGCCGACCTCGCCGTCGAGTTCGAGCCAGTCGCCATTCGCGTCGCGCCCATGGGCGGCGATCGTGTCGATGAGGCCGTGCTTGATGCCCGAAGACCAGGCGAGCCGGCCGAAGGCGAACCAGCCGGCATCGAAGCCGGACAGCCCGGCGACCCTCAGCCGGCTCGTTCCCGCAATGCCGAGCACCGAGCCGCTGGCCCGATAGGCCGGATTATCGAGAGCGATGCCGCATGCGGCGCTGCCGAGGCTTGTGCCGCACAGCGCCTGATAGATCCGGCCCTGCTTGCAATTGAGCGCCGCCTGGGCCGAGCGCAGTTCGGCGCGGAAGGCTTTGTCCTCGAGCACGATCTCGCCGATGCGGTCGCGCCGCATCAGATGCCTTTGCGCCACGTCGCGCCAGTTGACCCTGAAGGTCTCGACAATGGCGCCGCCATAGCGGCCGAGGCGGATGTCCTGGTCGGTGATGGCCGTGCTGGTGATGAGTGCGACGAGTTCGGACGTGTCGGTGGCACCGCCGAGCTTTTGCGCCTGCTCGGAACCGTCGCCGCCCGAAGCCGGCAGGTAGTCGGTGCCGGCAAAAGCCAGCGCCGCATCGTGATCGGTGAAGCCGAGCACAATCCCGTCGGTCCGCGCCAGCCGCCAGCAGGTGCATAGCGTCGTCGCGCCGCTTGCGAGATGGGCGGCGAAATCCGGGGCAAGCTTTCTCATGCGCGCACCTCGATCAGGGGGATGGACGTCACCTCGGCGGCATCGAAGCCGGACAAGTCGACCTCCAGCCGGTCGGTGTCGAACCTGACCGGCACGTCGAAGAGGAACCCGGCGGTGACGATGGCGCCCGCGGCCGGCGCGCTCTGAAGCGTCACCAGCCCGGTCAGCTCATTGGCGGAGAACTGTCCGCCGGCAAGCGTTGCGCCATCGACGGCAAGCGTCACGCTCGCCGCCACCGGCTTGGTGATCGGCCTGTCGTAGGGATCGAAGCCGCCGCCGTAGCGCTTGACGAGCTGGAACGTTTTCGTTGTTCCGTCGCCGATACCGATCTCCTGGTCGAGCGGGGTCGGCGTGCCGGTGCCGCCATTGGAGGAATGGTCGAGCCCGTCGCGCCACAGGAAGGCATGAAACCGGCCGCGCCGCTCCTCGAAGAAGGCGACGACCGCCAGCACGTCCGCGCGCGACTTGATGCCATAGCCGGCATTGTAGCGCCGGCGCGCATGGGCCCAGCGCTGGTTGCGCTCCTCGTGGCCCGAACTCAGCACCGCGATATCGGTCAGCCGCTCCGGCCCGCCGCGCGCGTTGAGGGCGATGTCGAGCGGAAAGCGGATCTGGTGAAAGGCCATCAGCTCGCCCTCGTGCCGCGCCGCACGGCCCTGAGCAGCATGGCGCTCATCTCGGCCTCGGCGCCGACAAAGCTTCTCGCGTCGTTCGCCGTCACATTGAGCGCAATGGAAATCGGCTGCGCCGCATTGCTCGCGACGCCGAGCCGTCCGTCGCTGCCGCGCGTCAGCGGCAGGATCGCTTCCGGCCCCGCCTCGCCGGCAAGGCCCAGCCCGCCGGACAACGGGAAATAGCTCGGCGTCGCGATGACGCCGCCCTTGGCGAAGGGCTGCACGGAGGTGAACAGGCTCTCGATGAGGCCCGCGGCCAGCGTCTCGACCGGCGAGAGCGCCGCCTTGAGGGCGATGTCGGCAAAGCTCTGGGCGATGTCGCCGAGCACCGAGCGGAACGAGCGCCCGTCGGTGATCGCCTTGCCAAGGCCATTGCTCAGCGCGCGCCCGAACCCGTCCGCCAGCCCCTCGAGCCGCTGCATCTCGACTTCGGTGTCGCTCATCTCGTCGCGCAATTCGGCGAACAGCGCCTTGGTGTCGTCAGCCATTGTCGGCCTCCTTGTCGGGAAAACGTCGACTCAGCGCCTCGAACTGCCCCCGGTTCGGCGCCGTGCCGGCTCGTGCGCCGCCAAGAGCCGAAGCCGCCGCCGCCAGCTCGCGCGGCGTCATGCGCCAGAAGGCGTCCGGCGGCAGCCGCAGCACACCGAGCCCCAGCCGCATCGCCTCGCCCCAGGGAAAGGGCGTCACGTTCCGGCCTCCCCGAAAGTGGCGCGCAACAGCTCGGCGGCGATTTTCGCCGCGCCGGTCAGCCCGCCCTCGACGGTCAGCCGCGCCAGTTCGTCGTCGGAAATTTCATTGCCGCCGCCGCGCAAGCCGGCGCCGATCAGCGCGATCAGGTCGGAAGCGGACACCCTGCCCACCTCGAACCGTTCCGCCAGCCCGACGAGATCGCCGGCCTGAAGCCGTGTTTCGAGTTCGGCCAGCGCCCCGAGCGTCAGGCAAAGCGTCTGGCGCTCGCCGCCGATGACGGCGTCGATCTCGCCACGATGGGAATTGGCCATCGGGTGGTCTCCAGTGTGGTTTTAGTCTGGCAAAGAAGACGCCGGACGCTTCCCTTGTAACTTGACCGCATCCGCATCTGCTAGAGTTGGGGGTGCGGCAACGGGCGGAAGACCGATGTTCCCTTGGGCCGACAAGCCCGTGGGGGAGCCTGAGTCTCCGCCCGTTCATCCATTGAACCCGAACAGT